>JBOHVJ010000601.1:0-32943 GCA_050735075.1 Binatia bacterium | reverse complement strand
CCACGGGAGCATATAGAGGGTAACCACTGTCGCGGGAGAGACATCGACTTTCAGGGCGTCCTCGGCCTGAAATTCTACTAAGTGACTTACGCCTTCCTCCCTCGCCTTTTTCCTGGACAGTTCGATCAACTCAGGATCCGCTTCAATCCCCACACCTCTGGCCCCATACTTTTTTGCTGCTCTGATGACGATGCGTCCGTCCCCGCTGCCCAAGTCGTAAACAATGTCCCCCTTTTTAACCTCGGCCATCTCCAGCATCCGGTCGACGACCTCTATGGGCGTGGGAACAAAGGGGATTTCATCTATGGTCCAGACTTCCGAATAACCCGTGGCTATAACAATTGCCAAGCCCAGGCTTCCAAGATGTCGCAGCTTCTTTTTTCTCATTGCTCTACCTTTTTTCTTTCAACCTTTTATCAAACCGGCATGAAGTCACAAGGGAGCATCTCAGAGACTATTCGACAGCAAACTTTAATGTCAAATTCGAAGATAAACAGGATCTGGCCTGCGGGAAGGTAAGAGAGACTTCGGGCGGTGGCTATTCTTTAATGCTTTGTGGTAAGAAGGAAAGGGTGAAGAAAAATGAAGAGCGACAAAGTAGTGCTGAGGTGAACCGGAGATTACGCCCACCGCTTCCGGTTCCCTTCTTCTACGGATGGGTGGTTGTGGCCGTATGTTTTCTGACTACTCTGGTCGGCGCGGGCACCCGTTCGGCAGCGGCGGTCCTGATCAACCCCTTGGAAACAGAGTTCGGATGGAGTCGGGTAGCAATCGCCTCTGCCGTTAGCCTCAACTTGTTGCTCTTCGGCGTGGCCGCGCCGATCAGCGGCTGGCTCCTTGACCGCTTTGGACCGCGCCGCATCATGATAGGGAGTCTAGCCCTTCTGGTCTTCGGTGTGAGCGCGACGACCTTCATGCAGGAGTTCTGGCAGCTTGTCCTCCTGTGGGGAGTTGTGGTCGGCCTGGGTGCCGGCGGCACCGCTTCCGTCCTGTCAGCGACGGTAGCCCATCGCTGGTTTGTGGCGCGCCGGGGTTTAGCCTTAGGTATCCTCAACAGTGCCGCCTCCACTGGCCAGCTCATTTTTCTGCCGCTTTTGATGGCCGTGATCGTGGCTGCCGGCTGGCGCGTTGGTTCATGGCTGTTGGTCGCTGTTGCTCTAGGCCTGATACCACTCCTTGTTCTCTGGATGCGCAACGAACCGGCGGATGTGGGTCTTGAGCCGTACGGATTAGGAGAGGGCGATGCTTCACCCACCGGGCGGGCCGCCTCAACGGATGTGTCCGCCTCTGTTCCGCTTTCCGAAGTATTCAGATCCTCGACCTTCTGGCTCCTTGCGGGCAGCTTTTTTGTCTGCGGTGGGACTTCTAACGGTTTGATCGGCACGCACCTCATCCCACATTCGATCGATCACGGGTTTCCTGAGGTGGCTGCCGCGGCGACGGTGGGTGTGATGGGCGGGTTGAACTTTGTTGGCACGCTCCTTTCAGGATGGCTGATCGACCGTGTCGATGCCCGTAAGCTCCTTTCGGTCGTCTATGCATTGCGAGGTGTATCGCTCTTTATCCTGCCATTCGTCATCGACTTCTCGGGCCTTTTTATCTTTGCCGTAATCTACGGTCTCGATTGGTTCGCGACGGTGCCGCCGACGATCGCCCTAACGGCCGACGCCTTTGGCAAACGGTCGGTTGGCAGCGTTTTCGGGTGGATCTTTCTTTCCCACCAGATTGGCGCGGCATTGGCGGCGTCGGTTAGTGGTGCGATCCGCGTTTGGTTGGGTGACTACCAATTGGCTTTCCTGATGGGCGGTGTCATGGCTTTGATCGCGGCCGGCCTGGCCCTGAGAATCCCCCAGCCGCGCCGGGAGGCCCAGCTGAGCCCCGTGCCGAGCGAAGCGGCGAGCACCTAAGCGGAAGACTGTCTCACTTCACAGCCCTTCAATCATATTCCGTGAAATTGGAGACCCACCATCGGTCCCCTTCTTTCCTTGCCACGATGAGCCAGCGCCGGGTGAACTGGGGGGCGTCCTCTGCTCGGATGGTGCCCTCGTAAAGAAAAGATGCCCGTCCGCCTGCTTCTTTTTTCTCCAGTAGCCGATAGTGAATCCTGGGCTTGCGTGTGGAGGCGTCGATCACCTGGCCAGACGTTAACCGGATCTCTTCGTTGATCTTTTGCAAGGCAAGACCAACGGAATATTCTTTTGCTTTCTGAAGATCAATGTGCACGTAGTGGTGATCTACAAACTCCTCTACAACCCCTTCTGCGGTGCGAAGATCCCTGCTGCAGCCCCCAAGGAGCGTGACTGATAGGCAAAGGGACAAGGCTATGCTGACAGAGAAGTCTTTCACGGTTCTACAGGGACTGTTTCACATTTTATGTCCATACTCGGGAAACGAGAAGTGTGCCGGGTCACGATTAACATATTTTTACCGTTGCCAAAAGGTTTGAGCGCAATCCAGGGGGGCCGGTCTCGCATGTTGTTTTCAACGTAGGCATGTTATGCTACGATCAAAAGCTTGTTAGGCAGAATGTACCACGTGGAGGATCTGATTGAACAGTACGGTGTCTATCTGCGTGCCGAGCACAATCTCTCTCCTCACACGCTGAGGAATTACTTAAGCGATCTCAGACAATTTCATCGATTTCTAGTCGAAGAAGGACTCTGCCAAGATCGGGGAAAGAAGATCGCCCCCCGAAAGATAGACCGTCATGTATTACGGGCCTATCTTGGGACCTTGGGCAAGGTCTGCCGTAAAAGTTCCGTTGGAAGAAAACTTTCCTCCCTTAAGGGGTTTTTCCGCTATCTCGTAAAGGAGCAGCTTATCGCGCGAGATCCCCTGTCGGTCTTCGCCTCCCCGAAGCAAGAGAAGCCTCTCCCGGCCTTTCTCACGGTGGATGATGTCTTCCGGCTGCTCGGCGGCGTTAAAGGAGTCGGCCCTTTAGAGATTCGGGATCGTGCCATCTTGGAGGTTCTCTATTCCACAGGAGTGCGTGTCAGCGAATTGGTTGGTCTTAACTGGAGTGACATAGATTTTCAATTAGGTATCATCAGAGTCATTGGGAAGGGCTCGAAGGAACGGATAATTCCCATTGGAGAGGTAGCGCTTCTGGCGCTTCGGGACTACGGCATGGAGCAGGGAAGGAAATGGGGGCGGTCAGCACGGGGGCAAGCGCCGGTTTTTTTGAACCACAGAGGCTTAAGGATCACGACCCGAAGTGTCGCCCGGGTTGTGGAAAAGCACCTGCGGGCTACGGGGATACCGGTCCGAATGGGACCGCACGGACTGCGTCACTCCTTTGCCACACACCTCTTGAACAGCGGTGTTGACCTTCGGGTGATTCAGGAGCTGTTAGGCCATGCAAGTCTCTCCACGACGCAACGATACACCCATGTGAACCTGGACCAGCTTACAGCGGTTTACGATCGTGCCCATCCGCGGGCGTAGAGGAAAGCATTAGGCAACAGGCGAGAGACATGGGTTCACAACTGTCGCCTCAGGCCTTCCGCCTGTTGCCGTGAGGGCTAGAAGATGATTCAAGGTACAACTATATTGGCGGTCCGTCACCGAGGAAAGGTCGTGGTCGTGGGGGATGGGCAGGTGAGCCTTGGGCAAACCGTGCTGAAACACACCGCCTGTAAGGTGCGCAAGCTCTATCATGACCGGGTCATCGCGGGTTTTGCCGGCGCTACGGCGGATGCCTTTACCCTTTTTGAGAAGTTCGAGGCGAAGCTAGAGCAGTTTAGCGGTAACCTCAAGCGCTCAGCGGTGGAGCTAGCCAAGGACTGGCGCACGGATCGGGTCCTGAGGAGGTTGGATGCCTTATTGATCGTTGCGGATGCCGAGAATTCCCTGGTGATCTCGGGGAGCGGAGATGTGGTGGAGCCCGATGACGGTGCCATCGCGATCGGATCCGGGGGAAATTATGCCCTGGCAGCAGCGCGGGTCTTGATCAAGCACACTCAGATGGATGTGCGTGCGATCGCGGAAGAGGCGATGCGGACAGCCGCAGCGATATGTGTCTATACTAACGATCAATTGACCTTTGAGGAATTGCCGTAACGCGTCTTGGCGCGATTGCAAATGACATATTTCAAATTGCAAAATGAAAATTGCAAAGCGAGGACGAGAATCCAGGAGACAGAATTCAAAAGCCAGGATTCTGGATTCTGACCACTGACTACTGGTTTGATTATGAAAGATCCCCGGAAACAAGAGGCGATGGAAACGGCGTCCACCCCTTTCCCCGCTCCCGTAATGACGCCCCGAGAGATCGTGTCGGAACTAGATCGATACATCGTGGGGCAGAGGGAGGCGAAGCGTGCGGTAGCGATCGCGCTGCGCAACCGCTGGCGGCGGCAACTGGTACCGGAGGATCTCCGCGAGGAGATAGCCCCGAAAAACATTATCATGATTGGACCGACGGGCGTGGGTAAGACCGAGATCTCGCGTAGGCTTGCCAAGCTGGCCCAAGCCCCCTTCATTAAGGTGGAGGCCTCCAAGTTTACCGAGGTGGGCTACGTCGGCCGGGACGTGGAGTCCATCATCCGAGACCTCACGGACCTTGCGGTGAATATGGTTAAAGAGGAGGAGAAGCAGAATGTAGAGGTCAAGGCCAGCGAAATAGCCGAGGAGAGGACTCTTGACCTCCTGCTGCCTTCGCTTCAGACGAGCCCACAGGGGACCGATTCTGGAGAGGCCGGGAGGATTCAGGGAACAAGGGAGAAGCTCAAGAAGATGTTGCGGGAGGGTAAGCTCAACGACCGGTTCGTAGATATCGAGATGACGCACACGGTCATGCCCATCGTCGAGGTCTTGACCCCGCAGGGGATGGAAGGGATGGAGTTTAATCTTAAGGAGATGTTCTCCAACCTTCTCCCAAAGCGGACGAAGAAGAAAACCGTAAAGATCCCTGAAGCCATGGAGATCCTGACCCAGGAAGAGGCGAATAAGCTGATCGATATGGATAAGGTGATTTCCGAGGCTATCCGCAGGGTGGAGCAGTCGGGGATCGTCTTCATTGACGAGATTGACAAGATTGCCGGCCGAGAGTCCATGCATGGCCCGGATGTCTCACGAGAAGGGGTCCAGCGGGACCTCCTTCCCATTGTGGAGGGGTCGACAGTTAGCACGAAGTACGGGATGGTCAGAACCGATCATGTTCTATT
Organism: Binatia bacterium; assembly: GCA_050735075.1. Classification (GTDB taxonomy): domain Bacteria; phylum Desulfobacterota; class Binatia; order UBA9968; family UBA9968; genus JAHFAO01. The sequence goes on along the minus strand of JBOHVJ010000601.1, from coordinate 27,778 downwards.
TATCGCCTCCGGCGCTTTTCATAGCACCAAGCCTTCGGATCTGATCCCGGAGTTCCAGGGGCGCTTTCCGATCCGTGTGGAGCTCAGCTCCTTGGGAAAAGAGGACTTTGTCCGAATCCTAACAGAACCAAAGAATGCGTTGATCAAGCAGTATACAGCCTTGCTTGAGACGGAAGGGGTCGACCTTTCATTCGGTGAGGATGCTGTGATTGAGATTGCGCAGATTGCGGCCCAGGTGAACGAGAGGATGGAGAACATCGGTGCTCGGCGGCTTCATACCGTCATGGAAAGATTATTAGACGAGATCTCCTATACTGCCCCGGAGATGCGGGGAAAAAAGACAACCATCGATGCTCAGTACGTGCGCGACCGCCTAAGCCCGATTTTGAAGGATGAGGACCTATCGCGCTATATTCTGTAGCGTGGAGTAGAGCGATGGAAAACTTTATAGGAAAGGCTGAAGTGTTGATGGAGGCGCTTCCCTATATTCGGCGCTTCTATGGCAAGACCTTTGTCATTAAGTATGGCGGAAGTGCCATGGTGGACGAGGATCTTAAGGCCAGCTTCGCCCAAGATGTCGTGCTGCTTAAATACGTAGGGATCAATCCCGTGATTGTTCACGGCGGTGGTCCCCAGATCGATCAGACCCTGGAGAAAATGGGGATCGCCCGGCAATTTGTGCGCGGCATGAGAGTAACCGATCAAGCGACCATGGATATAGTTGAGATGGTTCTAGTAGGTAAGATCAATAAGCAGATCGTCAATCTCATTAACCAACATGGAGGAATGGCGGTTGGCTTAAGCGGCAAGGATGGAGGACTTATCTTGGCTCGCAAAATGAGCGTATCCGTTGCCTCCGATGGAGAGCCGCCTGAGATCATCGATATCGGTTTGGTAGGAGAGATTGTCGGGATTAATCCAACGGTGATCAATTCTTTGGACGAGAATAAATTCATCCCGGTCATTGCCCCCGTAGGCGTGGGTGAACAAGGGGAGACCTATAATATCAATGCGGATCTGGTGGCGGGGCAGGTCGCCGAGGCCCTGGGGGCTGAAAAGCTCATTCTTCTAACCGACGTGGAGGGAGTCAAAGACAAAAAGGGAGGGCTTTTGAGCACGCTTAAGATTAACCAGGCCCGTAAGTTTATCCAAGATAGAGTTGTGGGTGAGGGGATGATCCCGAAGGTGGAGTGTTGCATTGAAGCGCTCAGGGGAGGTGTAGGGAAAACCCACATCATTGACGGCCGGGTCAAACATGCCGTTCTCCTGGAAATCTTTACCAAGGAGGGTGTAGGGACTGAGGTGGTGCGGAAGTAGCTTATGAAAAACCAAGAGATCCTTAGGCTCACCGAAAAGCACGTTGCCCATACCTATGCGCGCTTCCCCATCGCCCTTGTTCGGGGCAAGAGATCGCGTGTTTGGGACGCCGATGGCAAGGAGTATCTTGACTTTGTCGCTGGCATAGCTGTCAATAGCCTGGGTCACAATCACCCTGCAGTCGTTCGTGCCATCGAACAGCAGGCACGGAGGCTCATTCATGTCTCCAATCTCTATCACATTGCCCCGCAGTCAGAGCTGGCCCGAGATCTGTGTCGCCATTCCTTTGCCGACAAGGTTTTTTTTTGTAACAGCGGGGCCGAGGCCAATGAGGCAGCCATTAAGCTCGCCCGGCGCTATGGTGGCGAATGGCTGGGGGGTAAGTACGAGATCCTCTCCACCCATAACTCCTTTCATGGTCGGACTCTGGCGACACTGACCGCCACAGGTCAGGAGAAGGTGCGCGCTGGGTATGATCCTCTTCCTGCCGGGTTCCGCCAAGTTCCTTATAACAATCTAAAGGCTATGGAAGAGGCGATCGACGAGAAAACCACGGTCGCTATTCTGGTCGAGCCGATCCAAGGCGAAGGAGGCGTGATCGTTCCCGACAAGGGCTATCTTCAGGGGTTAAGAGAGCTGTGTGACAAGGGAGGTCTTCTTCTCATCTTCGACGAGGTGCAGGTGGGGGTGGGGCGGACAGGTAAACTCTTTGCCTATGAACATTTCGGAGTGGAGCCGGACATCATGACCTTGGCAAAAGCACTGGGCGGAGGGTTGCCCTTGGGCGCGATGCTCGCGAAGGAAGAGGTGGCCCGTAGTTTTGTTCCGGGAGCCCATGCATCGACCTTTGGAGGTAATCCTTTAGTCTGTAGTGTCAGCAGGGCCGTTCTAAAAGCGCTTCTTCAAGGCGGCGTATTGAAAAACTGCATCAAGATGGGACGGCTCCTCTTTGATGGCCTCCAGAGGCTGAAGGGGCGTTTCCCCTTTGTCCGGGAGGTGCGCGGAAAAGGGCTTATCCTAGGGATGGAGATCGATCGCGATGGGAGCAAGATTGTGGAGGATTGTTTGCAGGCAGGGCTTCTTATCAACTGCACTGCCCATAAGGTCCTGCGTTTTCTTCCTTCATTGACCATCAGTAAGAGAGACTTAGGTCGTGGTTTGGCCATTCTAGAGAAGGTCCTCGCCCGCCAATAGTCGGTAACCTCTTCTTCGCCCCATGAAAAAGAGAGATCTGCTGAGCTTAAGGGACATCAGCCGAGAGGAGATCAATAAGGTCTTTTCCCTGACCCGCAGGCTGAAGCGTGAGCAGAAGGAAGGGATCTCTCATCGGCACCTTGCGGGAAAGACGCTCGCCCTGGTTTTTGAAAAGCCGAGTTTAAGGACACGTGTTAGCTTTGAGACCGGGATGTTCCAACTGGGAGGCCAGGCGGTTTTCCTTGGTCCGGAAGGGATCCATCTTGGGGTGCGCGAGACCGCGGCGGACTGCGGCCGCAACTTGAGTCGCTGGGTGGATCTAATCGTGATGCGGACTTTTTCCCAGAAGACGCTGGAGGAAATGGCCGTCTATGCAACAGTCCCCGTAATCAATGGCCTTACGGACCTCTTTCACCCGTGTCAGGTATTGGCGGATTGCTTTACCCTTTTAGAGCATAAGGGGACACTGGAAGGGTTGAGGATAGCTTTTATCGGCGACGGCAACAATATGGTTCATACCTGGATGCAGGCGGCAGAGAAGTTCTCTTTCTCTTTTTCCCTTGCTTGCCCCAAAGGCTACGGGCCAAACGCAGAGATCACACGAGCCGCAAAGGAAAAAGGAGGAAGAGTCCTCGTCACGCATCACGTGGAGAAGGCCGTTCGTGACGCGGATGTGATCTACACCGATGTGTGGGCGAGTATGGGACAAGAGAGGGAATTTGAGAAAAGACGTAGAGCCTTTCAAGGTTATCAGGTTAACCAGGCCGTGGTGGCCATGGCCGATAGGAATGCGGTGGTGATGCATTGTCTGCCAGCCCACCGCGGGGAGGAGATCACCGATGAGGTCTTGGATGGTCCTCAATCCATTGTTTTGGATCAATCTGAGAACCGACTGCACGTGCAGAAAGCGATTATGGTGTGGATCTTAAAGGGGATGAAGGGTTCAGGGGACAAAAGGAAGAGATGAAAGTTAAGAAAGTGGTTTTGGCGTACTCTGGAGGGCTGGATACCTCAGTCATCCTGCGCTGGTTGATAGAGCAGTACGGCTGTGAGGTGGTTGCTTATTGCGCGGATCTTGGCCAAGGGGAAGACTTTGGGGCGATCAGACGCAAGGCAATGAAGACCGGCGCTCGCAAGGTTGTTGTCGATGACCTTAAGGAAGAGTTTGTCAAGCACTATATCTTTCCGATGCTGCGGGCCAATGCCATCTACGAAGGCTCCTATCTCCTGGGGACTTCGATTGCTCGCCCCCTGATTGCTAAGAGGCAGATTGACGCCGCCATTAGAGAGAAGGCCGATGCTGTGGCCCACGGGGCCACAGGCAAAGGTAATGACCAGGTTCGGTTTGAGCTTACCTACTATGCGCTCAAGCCAGACGTGAAAGTGATCGCGCCGTGGAGGCTCTGGGATCTCGACTCACGCAAGGCCTTAGTTGCCTATGCCAAGCGCCAGGGTATTCCTGTTCCCGTGACTCGAAGGATGCCCTACAGCATCGACCGCAACCTTTTCCACATCAGCTATGAGGGAGGAATTTTAGAGGACCCGTGGGAGGAACCGCCGGCCGATATGTTTCTCTGGACCGTAGCCCCGGAAAAGGCGCCAGAGCGTCCCGAATATATCGAAATCGATTTTTCCCGCGGCGATCCAGTGGCCCTCAATGGCAAAGCTCTTTCCCCTGCGAAGCTCCTTTCGAGGCTGAATCTCTTGGGGGCGAAGCATGGCATCGGACGCGTGGACCTCGTCGAGAACCGTTATGTAGGGATGAAGTCACGCGGCGTGTACGAGACTCCCGGAGGCACATTGCTCCATAACGCCCGCCGTGCCCTGGAGTCCATTACCATGGATCGGGAGGTCATGCGGCTGAGGGACTCTCTGATTCCCAAGTACGCAGAGATGGTCTATTATGGTTATTGGTTCTCGCCTGAGCGGGAGATTCTACAAAAGGCCATCGACGCCTCTCAAGAAGATGTAAGCGGCCGCGTGCGTCTTAAACTCTATAAGGGCAATGCCATAGTGGCTGGTCGAAAATCAGGGCACTCACTTTATGACGCTAACGTGGCGACCTTTGAGGAGAGCGAGGGGTATCATCAGGCCGACGCGAATGGTTTTATTCGGCTCAATGCCTTAAGACTCAGGCTGCGACGGTTAAAACAAATTAAAAGGATAAAGGGTTAAGGGATAAAGGACAGGCACAGAGACAGAGATCAGGAAGGGTGGCTAAGGAAAAAAAACTCTGGGGAGGGCGGTTTGGTGCCCACACGGAAAACTCCGTAGAGGCCTTTACCGCCTCCATTGATGTGGACTCTCGGCTTTATCGCCACGACGTTGCCGGCAGCATTGCCCATGCCAAGATGCTTGCCCGACAACGGATCATCTCGGCGAGAGAGGCGAAGAAGATCGTGCGCGGCCTTCAGGCGATTAAGAGAGCAATCGAACAAGGCCGTTTCCCTTTTTCTTCGGCCGATGAGGACATCCACATGAACATCGAGCGGCGTCTCGTCCAGAAGATTGGCGCCGCGGGAGAAAAGCTTCATACCGCCAGAAGTCGCAATGATCAGGTGGCCCTGGATCTGCGGATGTATCTTAGGGAGGAACTTCGGACCCTTATCGGGCTCTTGGAGGACTTGAAGCGAGAGTTGGCGCGAGCGGCCAAGCGTTACCTGGATGTCATCATGCCGGGCTATACCCATCTTCAAAGGGCGCAACCGGTTCTTTTCTCCCATCATCTCCTCGCCTATGTCGATATGTTGGATCGCGACCGGGAGCGCATGAGCGGCTGTCTAGAGCGGATCAACGTGCTGCCCTTAGGTTCGGGGGCGCTGGCGGGGACGACCTTCCCCATCGACCGGGCCTATGTTGCGAGACTGCTTGACTTCCCGCGCATCTCGAAGAACAGCATCGATGCGGTGAGCGATCGCGACTTTGTGTTGGAGTTTCTCTCTGCCTCGGCCATTCTCTTTGTGCATCTCAGTCGTCTTGCGGAAGAGATGATCTTGTGGTCTACGGAAGAATTTGGTTTTATAGAACTTCCCGACCGTTACTGCACGGGGAGCTCCATGATGCCGCAGAAAAAAAATCCGGATGTTCCGGAGTTGATCCGCGGCAAGACAGGCCGAGTCTTTGGCCATCTCCAGGCCCTGCTTACGGTGATGAAGGGATTGCCCTTGGCCTATAACCGCGATCTACAGGAAGATAAGATCCCCTTGTTTGACACCGTCGATACCGCTAAGGCTAGCTTGGGGATGATGCAGGAGTTGGTGCGGCAGCTAAGGGTTAAGCGAGAGAGGATGCTGGCAGCGACTCAAGACGGGTTTATGAATGCGACGGACCTAGCGGATTACCTCGTGCGCAACGGGCTAAGTTTTCGGTCCGCCCATAGTCTAGTGGGAAGGGTGGTCCGTTTTTGCCTGGATCACCATCGCAGGATCGAGGAGTTATCTCTTGCAGAGCTTAAGCGTTTTTCCCCGAAGATTGGCACGGATGTTTACGCCTATTTGACTGTGGAGGCGGCTGTCCAGCGGAGGCGGGCGGTGGGAGGGACTGCCTTGGCTAACGTCAAGCGGCGCTTAAAGGAGATTGGCGTATGAGAAGGCCTTTGAGGATCGAGAATAGAAGATGGAAGATCGCGATCGCCTATCCTCCGTCTTCAATCTTCTTTTTGCTTCTTGCTTGCCTTGTCCTGATTTCTTTTGCCGGATGCGGCAAGAAGGGAGAACCCCGGGCACCGGAGCTGGCGGCCCCTGAGACGATTAAAGACCTTAAGGCACAGGCCGAAGGAAGAGGGATCGCTCTGACGTGGAGCCGACCGATGCGTTATGTGGATGGGAAAGATCTCCGCGACCTTGCAGGGTTTGTTATCTTTCGCAAAGAGCTTTCCAAGACGTGCCCGGAGTGTCCAGTGCCTTATCGGGAAAGAATAACGGTCAACGTGGAGGATCAGGAAAAGTTTATGAAAAAAAGACAATTCCGATTTGTTGACCAAGAGCTTACACCTCAGACGATCTACCGCTATCGCGTTTTCTCCAGATTGATGGATGATTCGCTGAGCGATCCCTCCAACGAGGTCGAGGTCGCCTGGAGGCCGTGATGAATTACTTTGAGTACCGGGATGGAGAGTTGTTTGCCGAGGAGGTCCCTGTGAGGCGCATAGCCCGGGAAGTGGGAACCCCAGTCTACGTTTACAGCCTAGCTACCCTCAGGCGCCATTACCGCGTTTTTGATCGGGCCTTTTCCAGTTTCTCTCACGTTATCTGTTTTTCGATGAAGTCGAACTCCAACTTGGCCATTCTTAGAATCTTTGTAAAAGAGGGGGGAGGATTTGATATCGTCTCTGGCGGGGAGCTTTTTCGCGCCCTGAGGGCAGGGGCTGACCCCAAGAAGATTGTCTTCTCGGGGGTTGGAAAGAGAAAAGAAGAGTTCGAGCATGCTCTGACCTCCGGGATCTTGATGTTCAATGTGGAATCTGAGCAGGAGCTTACAGTTCTTAACGAGGTCGCTCGCGCTGTTGGGAAGAAGGCTCCAATTAGCTTGCGGGTCAATCCGGATGTAGACCCTAAGACTCATCCTTATATTTCCACTGGGATGAAGAAGAGCAAGTTTGGCATTGACATCAAGCGCTCGATGGACGAGTACAAGAGGGCCCTTTCGCTATCCCATCTCGAAGTTATCGGTGTTGATTGTCATATCGGTTCCCAGCTCACCTCGGTTCCTCCCTTCGTAGATGCCCTGACTAGAGTTCGGTCATTAGTCGACGCTTTAAGAAAGGAAGGTGCGGGGATTCGGTATCTCGATTTGGGTGGCGGCCTAGGAATCAAGTACAAGGACGAAGAGCCTCCGCATCCAGAAGCCTATGCAGAAGCGCTCATCCGTGGGCTCGAAGGGCTTGATGTGACTCTGATCCTCGAGCCCGGTCGTGTCATCGTAGGGAACGCTGGGATCCTGGTTACCGAGGTCCTTTATTTGAAGGAGACTGATGAAAAGAAATTTGTCGTTGTGGACGGGGCTATGAACGACCTGATTCGCCCTGCGCTCTACGGTTCCTATCAGGGAATTAGTCCTGTCATGAAGCGCGACGGGGAAAGAATTGTGGCCGATGTGGTAGGGCCGATCTGTGAGAGCGGTGATTTTTTTGCTAAGGACCGGGAGATTCCACAGGTTCAGCCGGGAGACTTCCTGGCCGTCATGAGCACCGGGGCTTACGGTTTTACTATGGCTTCTAACTACAACTCGCGGCCGAAGGCCGCAGAAGTCTTGGTAGACGGAGCGAATTTTTATGTCGTTCGTGGCAGGGAAACTTTAGAAGACCTTATCAAAGGGGAGGTCATACCGGCAGTGTTGCAGTAGATATGGCTGAGATTCCTTTCACCAAGATGCACGGTTGCGGCAATGATTTCATCTTTCTCGATTGTCTCAAGGGAGACATTGACAATCTCGGGAGGCTCGCTAAGAGGCTCTGCGATCGCCGTTTTGGTGTTGGCGCAGATCAGCTTCTGACGATCCATCCTTCGAAGGTCGCTGACTTTAAGATGGAGATCTACAACGCCGATGGGGGACAGGTGGAGATGTGTGGGAACGGTATCCGCTGTTTCGCCAAGTATGTCTACAATCATGGTCTGACGCAAAAAAGGGATCTGGAAGTCGAGACCTTGGCAGGAATTATCCGCCCCCGCTTGGTAGGAGATATGGTGGAAGTCGATATGGGGGAGCCGATTTTGGAAGGGCGGAAGATCCCGGTTAATGCCGATGGCAAGATCATTGACTACCCGTTGGAAGTAGATGGGATTACGTATCAGATTTGTTGCGTCTCGATGGGGAATCCCCACTGCGTGCTTTACCGCGACGAGTTGGACCATCTGGACATCGAGGGAATAGGTCCACGCTTCGAGCATCACCCGTTTTTCCCCAAGCGGGTCAATGCGGAGTTCGTACAGGTCCTTGGCCCTCGCGAAGTCAGGATGCGGGTTTGGGAGCGTGGGGCGGGGGAGACTTTGGCGTGCGGTACAGGCGCCTGCGCGGCGACTGTGGCAGGCGCATTGACTGGCAGGACAGAGAGAAAGGTCGCGGTTCAACTTCTAGGTGGAGATTTGTTGGTTGAATGGCGCGACAATAATCGCGTCTATATGACTGGTGCAGCGGAAGAAGTATTTCAGGGAAAAGTTAAGGTTTAAAAGGAGATAGAAAATGTTTGCTGGTTCGATGGTGGCTTTGGTTACACCGTTTAAAGACGGCAGGACAGATTGGGAGAGTCTCGAGGGTCTAGTGGAGTTTCATGTAAAAAATGGAACCAACGGCATCGTCCCGTGCGGGACGACTGGTGAATCCGCCACCCTCAGCCATCAGGAACATGATGATGTAGTTAAGGCGGTTGTCAAATCGGTGAAAAAGAGAGTCCCAGTTATTGCAGGAACAGGCTCCAACTCAACGGCAGAGGCCATCCGCCTAACCCAGGAAGCTGAAAAGGCAGGGGCGGACGGAGCCCTTCTGATATCCCCTTACTACAACAGACCTACACAGGAAGGAATTTACCAGCACTACAAGAAGGTGGCCTCAGAGGTTGGAATACCGCTGATTGTTTACAACATCCCGGGGCGGACGGGCTCCAAGATCGAGCCGGAGACGCTGGCCCGTCTCTCTGAGATTAAGAACGTCGCGGGGGTGAAGGAGGCGACGGGCTCGGTAGATCAGGCGATAGATGTGTTGCGTCTCTGCAGAGAGAGCTTTGCGGTTCTCTCGGGAGAAGATTCCCTAACGTTTTCGCTCATGGCCCTCGGTGGCAAAGGGGTAATATCCACCGTGGCGAACATCGTACCCAAAGAAATGGCCGACCTAACCAATGCCTGTCTCAAAGGAGATTGGGAAAAAGGGAAAAAGCTTCAACTCAAATTGGTTCCTCTGATCCGCGCCGTTTTCGTTGAGACCAATCCTATACCAATCAAAACCGCCCTCTCAATCATGGGCAAGTGTCGTGGCGATCTGCGATTGCCCTTAACCCCCATGGCGGAAGGCAACCTTAAAAAGCTTCGAGAAGCGATGACTGGCTTCGGTCTGATCTGAGGTCGCGCGGTGTTAGGTCTGGTCGTTTGCGGCGCAGGCGGACGGATGGGAGGAACGGTGGTCCGGTTGATCCAGCAGACCTCCGGTGTAAAGCTGGTCGGCGCAATAGATCGGGCAGGTAGTCCGAGGGTAGGTAAAGACGCGGGCGAGATTGCTGGAGTCGGAAGACTTGGAGTTCAGGTAAGCGATCAGATCGAAAAATTGTTAGACGGAAATGCAGCGATCATTGATTTTACTCACCCAAAGGCTTCTCTAGGTTATCTTAAGCTTGCAGCGAAGAAGGAATTTCCCATCGTCATTGGCACAACAGGTTTTACTTCCGACGAGCTGACAGAGATTAAAAAACTGGCTGCTAAGACTAAGGTTCTGGTCTCCGCCAATATGAGTGTTGGCGTGAATCTCCTCGTAAGTCTTCTTGGCAAGGTGGCTGAGACCCTGGGAGAAGATTACGACGTGGAGATCATTGAGGCGCATCATCGCTTCAAGAAGGATGCCCCAAGTGGAACAGCTCTGGCACTGGGTCGCGCGGTTGCCGAGGCGCTGAACAGAGAGCTGGACAAGGTTGCGGTATCTGGCCGGAAGGGAATCACAGGCGAGAGGGAAAAGAAAGAGATCGGTCTTATGTCCGTTCGTGCCGGAGACATCGTAGGCGAGCATACTGTGATCTTTGGTGGGTTAGGGGAGAGGATTGAATTTGTTCACCGCGCCCATAGCCGTGATACCTTCGCCCGCGGGGCCATCCGCGCCGCGCAGTGGCTGGTGAAACAGAAAAAGGGACTCTACAGCATGCAGGATGTGCTGGGGCTTGCTTAAGCGAAAGTTGGAGTTTATTCGCACGCATAGAGTGGCCTCATGGTAGACATGGACACAATCGTGTCGCTGTGCAAGCGGCGCGGGTTTATTTTTCAGTCGAGCGAGATCTACGGCGGACTTGGATCTGCCTGGGATTATGGTCCGCTAGGAGTGGAATTTAAAAACAACATCAAGCAGCTCTGGTGGCGCGATAATGTCCAGCTTAGAGATGATATGGTAGGCGTGGACGCGGCGATCTCGATGCACCCACGGGTTTGGGAGGCGAGTGGCCACGTCGCTAGCTTCGCTGATCCATTCACAGGATGCGCCGAATGCGGGCGTCATTATCGTGGGGATCAGATTGAAGAGACAGTCTGGAACTCAAGGTGGTTTCGCAGCCTTATGAAGGTGCTGGATGGGCCGAGCGCAAAAAAGGATGAGTGGAAAGCTATCGCGAATTGGGCTCAGACCGATGGCAAAAAACTTGCCCCCAACTTTCCCTTAGCTAAGGATGCTAAACTGCTGCCCGAAGTTCGTCTTCGATACCCGTTCGAAGGACCTAGCGATCCTAGGTTTCTGGAGTTTTTGAGAACACTCGCCTACCTAGGCCCAGGTGGCAACCCAATGGGTTTTCTGTGCCCTAGCTGCGGGGGAGTTCAACTGTCACCACCACGGCCGGCAAGCCTCATGCTTGAGACGTTTCTCGGACCGGTCAAAGACACGGCTACCAAAACCTATCTCCGGCCGGAGACGGCGCAGGGAATCTTCGTCAATTTCGACAATGTGCTTCAGGCCTCACGCAAGAAGCTGCCCTTTGGGATCGCACAGGTCGGCAAGGCCTTTCGCAATGAGATCACGCCTGGGAACTTTACGTTTCGCACGCGCGAGTTCGAGCAGATGGAGATTGAGTACTTTGTCATGCCGGGGACAGACGAGGAGTGGCACCAGAGATGGATCGACGAGAGATTCGCGTGGTATCAAAGATATGGCATTCAGAAAGAAAACATCAGGCTCCGCGAGCATGCCTCGGATGAACTAGCATTCTATGCGAAGAGGTGCGTTGACATCGAATATCTCTTTCCTATGGGATGGAGCGAGCTAGAGGGCATTGCGAACCGTACCGACTACGACCTGAAGCAACACTCGGAATTCAGTGGGAAGTCACTCGAGTATTTCGATGAGGAAAGCAAGCAGAAAGTCGTGCCCTACGTTATCGAGCCGTCAGCCGGGGCGGACAGATCGGCACTCGCCTTTCTCGTTGATGCTTATCACGAAGAGGAAGTTAGGGGAGAGAAGCGGGTTGTGCTTAAGTTCCATCCAGAACTGGCCCCGATAAAGATCGCGATCCTTCCGCTGCTCAAAAAGAACAGTAAGATTGTGGAAACTGCTAAAAGAGTATGCGCTGATCTCAGAAACCGCTGGTTCGCTGTTTACGATGATACGGCTTCGATAGGGCGCCTTTACCGGCGTCAGGATGAGGTCGGCACGCCCTTTTGTGTGACGGTTGATGTCCAGACTGTGGGAGATGAAAAAGGTCCTGCGGATGGAAAAGTAACCATCCGGGACCGGAATTCTATGGAGCAGATTCGCGTTCCCGTACCCAATCTAGAAGCAATCATGGCTGATCTCATAGAGGGAAAGTGGGCGGAGGTAGCTAAGACTTGCCCGAGGCAGGCCGCCTCCAGCTTACTCGCCTGACAAAGTCGAGCGCAAACTTAGGAAACTCCGATTCTTCGCTATTATTCCCGCGTAAAGTTTTTAATCGATCGCTACCGCCGCCTCCTGATCTTCGGAATCATCGCTCTTATAGCGACCGATCTCATGGGGATGGCGATCCCTTGGCTCATCAAGGAAGGGATTGATGCGATCGTGCAGGGGCAGCACTCTTCGCTGCTCAAGTATCCTCTCCTCATCCTTGGGGCTGCCGTGCTCCAGGGACTCCTTCGTTACCTCTGGCGGGTGAACATTCACGGCTTTTCGCGGCGCTCCGAGGCAGACCTGAGAGATGCAGTTTTTCGCCATCTGCAAGAGCTCCCTCTAGCGTATTTCCAACATAACAAGACTGGCGACCTCATGTCCCGACTCACGAACGATGTCCAGGCAGTCCGTGAACTCCTGGGGTTCGGCTCTCTAGCGATCGTTGACGCCATCGTGGTCATCTCCTTCAGCCTGACCTTCATGATAATCATCGATCCGTCGCTCACGCTCTGGTCCCTGCTGGTGCTGCCGCTCATTCCGATCGTCGTCCGGCTGTTCGGCAGCCAGATCTTCGGATGGTCGCGTGAGGTGCAGGAACAACTGAGCGGTCTCAGCGCTTACGTGCAGGAAAACCTCTCTGGCATCAGGGTGGTTCAGGCGTATGCCCAGGAAGAGCATCAGATCGGCGGGTTTGCCGCTGTCAGCTCCGAGTATATGCGAAAAAATCTCTGGCTCGCTACGCTCTGGGGAGTTTTCTGGCCTCTCATGCAGGTCTTGGCCGGGATCGCGGCGGCCGTCGTTCTCTGGCTCGGGGGACGTCAGGTTCTTCAGGGAACCATGACCCTAGGAGAATTTGTCGCCTTTAATGGCTACCTGGGCATGTTGACTTGGCCCTTAATGGCGGTTGGCCACGTCGTTAACCAATATCAACGAGGAACCGCCGCTCTCAGCCGGATTATCGAGGTGCTGGATACGCCGATAGCGCCGCCATACCGCGAGGAGGTTTCGACCGTGCCTCTTGAATCTCTTCGAGGAGACATTGAATTTCGCAACTTGAGCTTCGCCTACGAGGAGCACGGTTTTGCCTTGAAAGAAATTTCGCTCACGATTCCTGCAGGGACAAGCTGCGGTATCGTTGGGGAGACAGGGTCGGGGAAGAGCACACTTGTCAATCTGCTGCCGAGACTGTTCGAACCCCCGGACGGGACCGTTTTCATTGATGGGGTCGATATCAAGAAGCTCCCCCGATGGATTCTCAGAGAGGCGATTGGATTTGTGTCACAGGATATCTTTCTATTTTCTGGTACTGTGCGGGAAAATATTCTCTTCGGCTGCAAAGACGCACAGAATGAGAACGGGAGGGCTCTGGAGGAATCGGCCCAAATCGCCGAGCTCCTGCCGACGCTCCAGCAGTTGGCCCAGGGATTCGACACGGTGCTGGGCGAGCGTGGGGTGCGCTTCTCGGGCGGACAAAGGCAGCGGACCGCCCTGGCTCGCGCAATCATCAAGAACCCCGTTATTCTTGTGCTCGACGATGCCTTCTCCAGCGTAGACACGGAGACCGAGGAGGCCATTCTAAACCAATTGGCGGGCTTTATGAGGATAAGGACCACCCTGCTGATATCGCACCGGGTGTCGACGGTCCAGGGTGCTGACCTGATCGTTTATATAAGGGACGGAAAGATCATCGAGCAGGGAACTCACGAAGAGTTGCTAGACCGCAAAGGGACTTACTACCAGCTCTATCAGAGACAAAAGCTAGTTCGTGAGGTCGAAGAAGCCAAGCGAACCGAGACGGGCGGATGAACGAAGCCTTCCAGCGGGAAGATGAAATCTTAGGCAAGGCCTATGACGCGCGCCTTGTAGGTCGAATGCTCAGGTATCTGCGGCCCTACTGGAGGTGGCTGGGACTCTCGGCTGTTTTCCTAGCTCTTCATGCGGGTACGCAGCTCTTAGGGCCATACGTAACAAAGGTCGCAATCGACCAATACATCGCCGCCGGCGATGTGCGAGGCCTTAACTTCATGGTCGTCATCTACCTTGCTAGCGTTCTTCTCGGGTTTGTTTTTCTGTTTGCTCAGACGTACACAACGGAATACATCGGCCAGCGAGCCATGCACGACCTCCGAGTAGAGATCTTCTCCCATCTGCAGAAGCAGGACCTCGCCTACTTCGATCGCAATCCAGTCGGCCGTCTCATGACCCGGACCATCCACGATGTAGAGACGCTCAACGACCTATTCAGCACTGGCGTCATCGGTCTGCTGGGGGATGCATGCGTTGTTTTTGGAATCGCTGGAGCGATGCTGCTTCTTAACTGGAAACTTGCCTTGGTGACTCTTTCAGCATTCCCATTGATCCTTTACATCAGCGGTTTTTACCGCCGGAGGGCAAGGGAGATCTACCGGGAGAGCCGGCTCATCCTCGCAAGAATGAATGCTACCTTGCAGGAGAATATCGCGGGGATCGGCACGATTCAGGCGTTCGATCAGGAGGAAAAGGCGTACGGGAAGTTCCAGCAGATCAATACCGGCTATCGGAACCTTCTGCTTCGCAGCATACGTTACAATGCCCTTTTCTTTCCCCTCATTGAGATTTTCAGCGCTCTTACCGTCGGGCTCGCTCTTTGGTACGGAGGAAGCCTTATCTTGAAGAGCGCTCTGGAAGCAGGGGTTGTGGTCGCTTTCATCCAATACATTCAGCGGATGTATCATCCGATCCGCGACCTGGCGGAGAAATACAATATCATGCAGGCGGCGATGGCCTCATCGGAGCGGATCTTTAATCTCCTGGATAGCCAGCCTGTTATAAAAAATCCGCAGAAACCAAAGCATCCGACTCGACTTCAAGGAGCGGTTGAGTTCCATGACGTCTGGCTTTCTTATAATTCAGGCCAGCCTGTGCTCAAGGGGATTTCATTCAGGGTCCAGCCGGGAGAAAAGATCGCGCTGGTTGGAGCCACCGGAGCGGGAAAGACCTCTATCATCTCCGCGCTCTGCCGGTTCTATGAGATTGAGCGCGGGCAGATCCTTATGGACGGGGTTGATATCCGCGAGCGGAACAAGCAGGAATTACGCCGACATCTTGGACTGGTTCTCCAGGATGCGTTCCTCTTCTCAGGAGATATCGCGACCAACATCACGCTTGGGGACCAGCGGATAAGCGAGGACAGCATGATTGAGGCCGCTCGCCGGGTTCATATAGCTCCCTTCATCGAGAAGCTACCGATGCGTTACCGACAAGGGGTTCAGGAGAGGGGAGCCACCCTTTCTCAGGGACAGCGTCAACTCCTCTCCTTTGCCCGCGCCTTGGCCTTCGATCCGAAGATTCTTATTCTCGACGAGGCGACCAGCTCTGTGGATACTCAGACCGAGATTTTAATTCAAGAAGCTCTCAAAGAACTTCTAAGAGAGCGCACCGCTTTAATCATTGCCCATCGCTTGTCGACTATCAAGAACGTCAACCGCATCCTGGTCATCCACAAGGGGGAGATCTGGGAGGAAGGAAATCATCAGCAGCTTCTGGCTCGCCAGGGACTCTACTCCCGCCTCTACGAGCTACAGTACCGACCCCAGGGGGTGTAAACCACTTTCCTGCCGTTGTACTAATGTCGCCTGCCTCTGAGAGGTCAGTTTAAGTGATAAGACCCAAAGGACGAGAAGGAAATCTATATCCCGGAAAGACTTTGCCTAAGTCCTTCTGGCCCATGTGGCTTGCGAGGACTTCTCCGCACACCGCACGGAAGTCTGTCGTCAGGTCAAGATCGCGCCCTTCGTAGAGGAGTTCTGGTTCCAGGCCTGGCCAGCGACCATAGACCTTGCCGCCCTTGACCTTCCCGCCAAGTACAAACATCACATTGGCATGTCCGTGGTCTGTGCCGCGATTGCCGTTCTCCCGAACTGTGCGCCCGAACTCTGACATGGTGAGCAGCACCACATCCTCCATGCGGTCGCCGAGATCCTGATGAAAGGAGACGATTCCTTGCGCAAGATCACGCAGGCGGTTGGCCATGATCCCGCTCGCGCCTCCCTGATTAACGTGCGTGTCCCAGCCTTCTATCTCGGTGAACGCAATTTCCAGACCCACGTTGGCCTTAATGAGCCGCGCGATATCTCTTAGACCGGCTCCGAAACGGCCGCTAGGATAGCCCTCCGCCGCTGAAGGGATACTTGATTCCACCTTTCTCAAAACGGTCATTGCCTCAGACATGCTTTCCCAACCACGCCGAAGCAGCGGGTCGGCTGTGCTGGCATAGAGTCTTTGAAGAGCTGTCGAGGAGGACTCGTCGCGTAAACGAAACTCGTCGACAGATGCCATTGCCAGTGTCGGCACACCTCCGGCTAGGATGCGCGGTAGCCGTGAACTCAGTGCAACGGCTCGGAACGGAGTATCCCCTCCCTTGTTTGCCTTGAGATAACGGTTCAGCCATCCGTCCGGTGTGTTCTTCACGCCGGGAGTGCCGAGCTCCATATAGTCCTGAGCGTCGAAATGGGAGCGAGTATTGTCCGGTGAGCCTGCGGCATGAATAACCGCGAGGTGGCCCTTTTCAAATAAGGGCCTCATTTGAGCAAGGGCCGGATGGAGACCATAAAAACCATTTAGATCGATTGCCCTCTCTTCTCCTGATGCAGGCTCTGCGATCGCGATGCTGGACCTCATTTTATAATAAGAAAGTTCTTTAAACGGGATCACAGCATTAAGCCCGTCCATACCTCCTCGTTGAAATACCACCACAAGGGTATGTCCGCGACTCTGCTTCTCCGCCGCTGCGGCACGCACGAGAAAAGAGGGCGGCAATCCTAAAGCCAAAAACCCCAAGCCTGTATTTCTGAGAAAAAGTCGACGTGTAAGAGCCATCTTTTACCTCCTTTGAAATTCCGGCGCAGTTAGAGGAACAGTGTTGACAGCTTCGGAATTCACCTTAGTTCCCGGGATTCGATTGGCGGTGAGGTCGGAAACGAAATTCATGCGCGTAAGCAAAGTATCGGGGCTGATCCAAGACGGGCCAACATCAGGATAGCCTGTAGGGGGGTGGGCCAGAAAGAGAGGCTCTCCCATACGGGCAAGGTAGCGTTGGAGCTGAGGCCCGCCATTGGTTTCAGCCCCTAAATGGCGGAGTGCGCTGGCGACAAACTCCAGAGGCTTTTTAACCTTTGCACGGAAGGCCTCAGGAGAGAAAAAGTCTGGAGCGCTGATGACGGCACGTAACATTGAGCGGATATCGCCGTCACTTTGGCGAAACACCTGAGCTGCCTGCGATACGAGGGGACCAGGAGGTTCATCCGCGACAAAGCGACGTACGAGTTTGGTGGCAATAAACTGAGCTGTTGAAGGATGGCGCACGAGGAGATCGATAACTTTCAATCCGTCTTCTATTCCTCCGCCTGCAGGTATTCTGGTCCCGAGAACTATCTTCTCCCCACGATCATGCATCCGAGCATCAAACTGAAACTCTGCCTCTACTCTGGGCCGGCGGATGGTCCAACCAGTAAAGCAGCGCGCCACCTCCTCAACATCTTTCTGCGTATAGCCTCCGTCCACACCCAACGTGTGGAGTTCTAACAGCTCGCGGGCGTAGTTCTCATTGAGCCCCCGCCTTGGCGCAGCCTGGGCATTAGGCCGAAGTCGTATCGCTGGCGCGTCTGGGCTAACACTTAGCCAATTATCCAGGTAAAATAGCATGGCGGGACTCTTCGCTGTGGCGAGAAGCAGCTCGTGGAAACGACCCATGGCGTGGGGTCGGATGGTGTCGCGGTCGTAAGACGTAACCAGCCATCTGTCTGCGCCCTTTCCTGCAAAAACATTGAAATGGTTTGTCCAGAAATCGATCATGACCTCGTAAAGCTGTCTTTGACTATAGACTGCGCGCAGAAGCCGTGCCCGCTGGAGTTCCAAGATCACATAACGCGGGCCCTGCATCCGGGAGGGAGACATCTGCCCTTGCTGGTTGGCCTGGTTTTGCTGGGGATAAAGCTCGAGGAGTTCCCGGCTGCTTAAACGAATGGTCTTTAGCTCTGCCAGTTTCTCTTCAACCAGGGAGTCAGGAATCTTCTCGGGATATAGCTGCTCCTCCAAGTAGGAGGAAAACCCTAACCGGTTTACCCTCTCTATCTCCTCTGGTTTTGCCCCGAAACTAATGCGATTTAAGAAATGGATCACCTTTTGCCCTTGGGTCAAAGGTGCAGTCACGTTCCACCCTCCCTTGCTTTGCGGTTACTTGAAAAGCTTAGCCCTGCCGCTTGGGCTCAGTCAAGTTGCGCTCTCTCCATTCTTTGAAGCGCTGACGGCGCTCTTCGCGAAGATTGTTGAGCTTTGCTTTTTGCTCTTCTGTGAGGACACTAAGCGTTTTGTTAAATAACCGAGCCCGGACGACCATCATCTCCGCTTGCACGTTTGCTAGCTCCTGAGCCTCAAGCCTCACCCGGCCTTCATCAAAAGGATCGCTCTTGCTAGCCTCCATTAGAGATCTTTGCTTCTCCCTCAGTTCACGATGCAGGGCGCGGATTGTCTCTCTGTCGTTAGCAGAGATACTCTTTATCTGCGCTTTTTGATCGTCCGTTAGCTGCAATTCCGCCAATAGCTTCCCCTTACCCATCCAACCACCATGGCCGAGTCCCAATCGAGCTGAGACAGTCGAACTGAAGGCCAGTGTCGCAAGAATCACAGCAGTTGCGATCAACCCGGAATGATTTTTTAACTGCATATTGTTTCCTCCTTAATTATACCTATTTAGCCTGATGAGGTGGTAAATCTACCGTTTCCTTTCAAAACGCGCCGCTCTTACGTGGTTTGGCTACCTTCACCAGCTCCGACCCCTTCTTGCGTTCTCATACCCATCTTCATAACCACGCCTTCTCCCTTGCTCGTACCGCTCTTGCCGGCCACGTTGGACACCCTGCCTGTAACCATACGAGTATCCTTCATCGTAGGGGTCACGAGGAGCTGGGGTAGCATAAAATGCTGGCTGTGGGTAATAGACTGGCTGAGCAGGTAGGTGGGAGATCAAGACGCGATCCAGAACGACACCTGTCACAACGCCTCCCAAAACTCCTGCAGCGATAGCCGCACCGTCATGGTGATGTTTGTGTCGAACGACAACAACTTGCGGGTGATGGTAATGTCCATAGCCATGCCCATGCTTCCAGTCCTTTGCAAAACCTTCTGATGGAATCAGTAGCGTTGCCAGTGAAACTACCGGCAAAACCATTTTCATTAACCTGCTCTCCTTTCTACTTAGTGGGGACAAAATGCCCCTCTATTATTGGGTTAGTCATCCCATTTATGACCATATTCGTGGTATCCATAGCTACGCCAATAAGATCTGTACCGATAGTCATGGGCGCTCGAGTAGTAGTGTCCGTAGTGGTGGTGACCGGAGTCGTGATGTCTGAACTGATGATGTCTAGAGGGGTGGTGCTTGAAGTGGTGGTGTCTGTGGCTATGGTAGGGATAACCATGGTGCTGCCCATAACTATAATGGTGTCTCCAGCTGTTTGCGAAGCTTACTGATGGGGCCATGAACCATACAATCAAAAGCGCCAACAAACCTATCTTCATGTGATCGCGCTCCTTGTCAGATATATTAGACGTTTTTGTTTTCCAAATGTTGTACAGCTTGTACAATGTAAGGCCTTTTGGCCATTAAGTCGCTGTCACATCCTACTCCCCTCCCTGTTTTCGATGCCATTTTTCCTCCTTAAAACGTTCGCGCAAACGCTCGCGAAGCGCTTTCTTTTCCTCAAATGAGAGTTCGCGGCGTTTTTCAAACTTCTCTTGCCACTGCTGGCGCTCCTCTGGAGGAAGTTGGCGAAAAGCTTCAAAGCGACGTTTTAACTTCTCCCGCCGGTCTGGTGGGAGACTCCGCCAGTGCTCCCATTCTTTGCGCAGATATTCTTTCTCCTTTGGAGGAAGATTACGCCAGCGCTGGAAATTCTTCCGAATCATGGCCTTCTCTTCCGGGGGCAGCTTGCGCCAAGTCTCCAGGCGTTTCTGCATTTCAGCTTTCTCTTCCGAGGAGAGTGCTTTCCAACGCCGATAGCGCTCGCTCAGTTCCTGCTTTTGCTCCGGACTCAACTGGTGCCACCGCTCTCGGGCGCGTTTCTCTTGTTCGCTCTCTTGTGCCCGACTCAGGACCGGCAGACAAAAGAAAATGCAAAGCGCTAATGTTCCAAATACCTGTTTCACTTTTGTTTATCCTTTACGCTGCTCTTCTGGCCTCGCTGGAAGCCCTGTTCTGACGTGGTTTCTTGCCTTCGGCTGGGGGTTTCCAGTTGCCGTATGAGATCTAGGTTCTTAATCATTTCCCAATCTCCTAAGAGCTCCATGACCCGAAGCATCTCCCTATCCGGCTCCTCCTCCTTCGCGGCTGCGAAGGAGGTGAGAGGGAAGAAAAGAAAAAAGATTACCCATACGAGCTCCCTCACATTTCCACCCCATCTCAGGCAGAGCTGTTTCCAGGGCCCGCCACGGCTTCGATAAGACCCATGGCATCAAGCAACTCCATGGTCTTAAAAAACTCGAGGTTTTCTGCCATCGGCAGAATCTCCAGAATAGCTTCCCCCTCCGGAGGGAAGTCCTGCCGGTGCCATAAACCTTTGGTAAAGGTCAAAGTTAGAGCCAGAACCAGGACCGAGGCCGTTGCCAGGGCCGGGACTGGCCAGGGGCGAGCCAAAGAGAAGAGGTCCCGCCACCAAGCAACTCTTTCTTCTACTGCCTCAAGTTTTCTGTGCATCTCTCTGGAATAACTCTCCCAAAAGGCTTGAGGAGGATCATCCGGCTTTACCGTCAAGGGAAGAAGCGTCCGTAGACTTTCGAGAAAGTAGCGACACGAGGCACAGCCCTCTAAGTGTGTCTCAATGCTGCGGCGCTCCGCTTCCACACACTCTCCGTAATAATACAGGACCAAGCCCTGCTCGAGATCTTTACATACTCTTCGTGAGGCATCGTCGCGGTAAACCATAAGGACTTCCTCCTAAACGAGTTCCGCTAAATTTTGTCTCAGTGCCGCCACGGCGCGGTGGAGATGAACCTTGACTGTCCCCTCGGCGGTCCGCATGACCAGGGCGATCTCACGTATGGAAAGTCCCTGGTGGTTTTTCAAGAGAAATGCGGTACGCTGCTTTGGGGGGAGAGATTCCATTGCGATTCCAACCCTACGTGAGATCTCTCTGGCCATTGCTTCTTGATCAGGGGAAGAAGGCGCTTCGAGAAGCTCGCTTCTCTCCGCGGCCTTTTCGGCTTTCTCATCAAAGGGTTCCCATGAGATCCGTTTTCTACGGCGATGATGGTCGAGACAGAGGTTGACAACGATACGGTAAAACCAAGTGTAAAAGGTCGCTCGCCGATCAAAGCTCTTAAGATGGCTGAAGGCACGCAAGAATGCCTCTTGGGAAAGATCCTTGGCTTCCTCGCGATCACGCGTGAAGTCAAATGCTATGCGGTAGGCTTTCTGTTTATAACGCTCCACGAGTACCTCAAACGCTTGCCGCTTACCCTTCTGAGCTAGGGCCACAAGCTCTTCATCCCCGAGCTCTGCCGGTGGGTTTGTCTCCATGTAAAGTTCAAGCGCCCTGCAAAAAGTGTGGGGATGAGCCCCGAGGGCGTGCTGTCCATTTGCCGGAAGACAAGGCGCTCTGGAATAAGGCTTAGTCGAGCCGGGAACTGGCAATTAACTTCCAGAAAACCATAGAACCTCCTTAATGTCCCTTGAGACTTTTATCTAGACCTTTAGACGTCCTAGGGCTTAGGAGGTTTACGTAGCCTTGCCTCGGAGCTCTAAAAATAAATCCGATTATTTTCCTGTAAGTAGCTGAAAATAAACACGAGTTTATTGTACAAGGTTTTTGGATAATAACAATCAATGTTACTGATCCATCCAGGCACCTTCCATTGCTCTCTGGTGCGCATTGAGGGAGATGCCGATTCAGGCTCAGATTGGGCACTTTGGTAAACTGTTTCGCATACCCTTAGCTCCCAAACTGGTGCAATGTCGTTTTCGGCTTGAAGAATTAAAGAATCAGCTTGACAATGAATGGCGTTAAAATTAAACTTAAACATGAAATTTTCTGTGTTCTAGATTCATGGCACTCGAAAATCTTGAACAGTTAGAGACAATAATTAATCAGTTGCTCGAAAGGCATGAGAGAGTAAAGAAGGAAAAGGAGCTAGCAGAGAAGCGACTGCAGCAAAAAGAGAGCGAGTGGCATCAGTTGAGGGGTCGGATCCGCCAGTATGAACGTGAGCGGAGCGAAATCCGGGAGAAGTTAGAGAGGATCCTGGGGCACTTCGAGCGTTTGGATCTTCCTTGACGAGGTGGGGAAGATTTTATGAAAAGGGCTGTCGATGTCGAGATTATGGGGCAGAAATTTACCGTCAGTAGCGATGAAGAGGAGAGTTACGTGCGTCAAGTGGCGGGGTATGTCGATGGGAAGATGCAGGAGGTCCTGAAAACAACCCGGCCCGTTGCCAAATCCAACGTAGCCATGTTGGTCGCGCTCAATATTGCGGACGAATATTATCGGTTAAAAGACAGGCATGACGCAATGTTAAACCGGTTGAATCATTTGTCAAAGAGACTTTCAACCACTTTAACTGAGGAGGGTTAAATACAAAGTTGATCCTTTTCCCCTGCTGTGTTCGTGATCAGTGAAGGTAACTTAGAACCAACAAAGAAAGAAAGGAAGCTGTCCCTTGCCGCGGCCGTCAGGCCCCCCAAATACGGGGAAGACTCAAACGGTAACATGGCGTCCACTTGGTTTTCCAGGTTCAAGTTAACCTACTGACACGGCACAATGCGGGGGAACCAGCATTAAAAGGCGGTGTGGAAAGTTGAGGTTCTGGGGAATTAGATTTGCGGAAGGATCTGATCTATTGTTTTTTGCATCTGTGGACTTAAGAGTGTGTTGTCAAATCATGATAAATGGCTCGGAGATTTGCACCAGAGGTTCCCCTAACGTTGGTCATCGTAAATGGCGGTGGGCTCCCTATTCGAGGAGCGATGATGGGGGACCAGCTCCTCGCCCACGTAGATCAGGCATTTAGTAGACACCTTCCCTTCTCCCATTCCTAAACATCTCTCCTTCCACCTTGGCTGGGCTCCCCTATCTGAGGTTTGTATGAGGGAGAAAAAGCATAAACTACGGGCTGGGGCCTTGCTCCAGCGTGAGTCCCTCTCAGCTTCGGAACTCTCTCTTTGGAGCCACCTTATTCAGGGGAGAGTTCTCCACTTTTCACCCTATCTGGTTTCGCGCTCGGTGGCGCTTTACAGCTCTATCGGGAACGAGGTTGCCACGGAAGAGATCCGGGATCATGCCTTCAAGGCGCGAAAGAAACTCTTCTACCCTAAATTAGGAAATGGGCAAAATTTAGACCTGATTCGGGTCGGTTCCCCTGAGGAACTTAAACCCGGGCATTACGGTATTCTTGAGCCGATAGGCGACCAGGTGATTACGAAGCGAGATCAACGAGAGTTGGTTGTTTTCGTCCCCGGTGTCGCTTTTGATATTCAGGGTAACCGTTTGGGAAGGGGTAAGGGTTGGTATGACCGAGTGTTAGAGCTGTTAGCAGAGGGGACAACGATTGTGGCCTTAGCTTATGAATTTCAGATTGTGGAGGAGTTGCCGGTTGAACGCTGGGATAAAAGGGTTCATCACATTATCACAGAGAGGAGAATTGTTGACTGCATGGATGTCCCACTTCGATCAAAGGGTGGGGTTTTTAAATAGATTAGCTGGAAAGGGGGTGTGACCGTTGGAGATGAATATACTGGTTGGAGTCATAGGTTTCTTGTTAGGTGTTCTATTGGTCGTGTCACTTTCTTGGTTGCGCAGGAAGCAGCGTCGTCTCCAGATGGAGCTGGCGCAAAGCACTGCGCTCCGCATCACCGAGGAGGCCAAGAAAGAGGCCAATGCCATCAAAAGAGAGGCGGAGATACAAGCCAAAGATAGCATTTTACAGGCCAAAGTGGATTTTGAGAAAGAGGTCCGAGAAACACGGAGGGAGCTGCAGGCGCTGGAAAAGAGACTCATCAACAAAGAGGAGAGTCTTGATAAGCGGGTTGAGACTGTGGAGAAACGGGAGGTCGAATTGGGAAAGCGGGAGGCCTCAGTCAAGGTTAGAGAAAAGACCGTCGAAGAGAAGGGGGCCGAATGTGGCCGTCTTATAGATGAGGCGAGACGGCAGTTAGAGCGGGCGGCGGGAATGACGCGAGAGGAGGCGAAGAAAAGTCTGATTGATCAGATGGTGGAAGAAGCCAAGCACGAATCGGCCAAACGCATCCGTCTTGTTGAAGAAGAAGCCAGAGAGGAATCTGTGCGTAAAGGGCAAAAGATCGTTGCCCTAGCGATCGAGAGATTGGCCGGCGATTTTGTAGCAGAGCGCACGG
This sequence comes from Binatia bacterium, assembly GCA_050735075.1. Taxonomy (GTDB): domain Bacteria; phylum Desulfobacterota; class Binatia; order UBA9968; family UBA9968; genus JAHFAO01. Next base: position 3,342 of record JBOHVJ010000601.1, on the reverse strand, counting down.
TAACTGTGGTGCCCTTGCCCAACGATGATATGAAGGGAAGAATCATTGGGCGCGAGGGTCGGAATATCCGGGCCTTAGAGGCGGCTACGGGAATTGACCTCATTGTCGATGATACCCCGGAATCGGTGATTATTTCAGGGCACAATCCTATTCGTCGGGAGATTGCACGGTTATCGCTCGAAAAGCTCATATCTGATGGGCGAATCCATCCAGGTAGAATTGAGGAGGTGGTCCGGAAGGCTGAGCAAGATGTGGACGAGGCCATCAGGGAGGCAGGACAAAAGGCCATTTTTGACGTAGGAGTTCATGGAATTCATCCTGAACTCATCAAGTTGCTAGGAAGGCTCAAGTATCGTTATAGCTATGCTCAGAATGTGCTCCTGCATTCGATTGAGGCCGCCTTCATCTGCGGCAACATGGCCGCGGAGTTGGGCTTGAACGAGAAGCAGGCGCGGCGCGCGGCCTTGCTTCATGATATTGGGAAGGCGGTGGACCATGAAGTTGAGGGGTCCCATGCCATCATCGGGGCGGAACTGGCCCGCAAGTATGGAGAGTCTCCGAAGATCGTGAATGCGATCGCGGCGCACCACGAGGACGTCAAGGCAGAGACAATCTTAGCCCCATTAGTGGATGCTGCAGACGCTTTATCTGGAGCCCGTCCTGGAGCACGTCGCGAAATGCTTGAGACCTATGTCCGCCGCTTGGAAGAGCTGGAGCGCATCACTAATTCTTTCAAAGGGGTGGAAAAATCCTATGCGGTCCAGGCGGGTAGGGAGATAAGGATCATTGTTCAGAACGACGTTATCTCTGATGGAGAGGCTGCCCTCATGGCCCGAGAGATTGCCCGCAAGATTGAAAGCGAGATGACCTATCCCGGGCAGATCAAGGTAACCGTCATTCGCGAGGTCCGGGCGGTCGATTACGCCCGCTAAAATCAGTTTCGAGTTACCGGTTTCTGCTCTCTAGTTAGACCCTTGAGAACTCGAAACTAGAAACCCAAGACCTGGAACTATGAGGATTTTAATCTTAGGGGATGTGGTGGGTCGGCCTGGACGTAGGGCGGTACGGGACTTGGTCCCACCTTTTGTGAAAGAAGAAGGCATTGACTTGGTGATCGCCAATGCGGAGAATGCCGCGGGGGGAATGGGGGTAGATGTCAAAAGCGCTGAGGAACTCCTGTCAGCGGGCGTGAACGTTCTTACCTCAGGAAACCATATCTGGAAGAAGAAGGAGATTTATGCCTATCTGGAGAAACATCCCCGTCTTCTCCGGCCGGCCAATTATCCTGATGGGGCCCCGGGTCGCGGATGGCTTGAGTGGCAGAACGATGAATGTCGCGCTCTCATCGTTAACGTTCAGGGAAGGGTCTTCATGCCCAGCAACGTCGATGATCCCTTTCGATGTGTGGATGCAATCCTGCGGGAGCACGGTCACTATTCCCCGGTGGTTATCGTGGACGTGCATGCGGAGGCAACCTCAGAGAAATATGCTATGGGTTGGTTTCTGGATGGAAGAGTTTCTGTCGTTTTCGGCACCCATACGCACGTTCAGACTGCTGATGAGCGAATCCTTCCAAGGGGTACAGCCTACATCACAGATCTTGGGATGTGTGGCCCTATGGATTCGGTTATCGGGATCGAGAGAGAAGCGGTTATTGAAGGGTTCTTGAGTCAGCTCCCGCGTAAATTTGATGTCGCCCAAGAGAATGTGGTCCTCCAGGGGATTGTCTTGGACGTTGATGAGAGCACGGGTAAGGCTCGGGATATTGGCCGAATCCGCATTCCTTGGACGCGGTTGGATGCATGAAGGTGAGTCCTCAAGAACAGTTGCGGGTTATCAAGAGGGGTGCAGTAGAGATCCTTCTCGAAGAGGAGCTTCTTAGGAAGCTTAGGCGAGGAAAACCTTTGCGGATTAAGGCAGGATTTGACCCAACGGCACCCGATCTCCATTTGGGTCATACTGTCCTAATCCAAAAGATGAAGCAGTTCCAGGAGTTGGGTCACGAGGTCATATTTTTGATCGGGGATTTTACCGGCATGATCGGTGATCCTTCCGGGAGATCAGAGACCCGTAAGCAGCTTACCCGTGCGGATGTTCTGAAAAACGCAGAGACGTACAAGGATCAGATTTTTAAAATTCTCGACCCTAAAAAAACTGTGATTGAATTCAACAGTCGATGGTTCGGGAGTATGGATGCTGTGGCCCTCATTGAATTAAGTGCCAAATATAGCGTGGCCCGAATGCTGGAACGGGAGGATTTTAGGGTGCGTTATCAGAAGCAGGAATCCATCAGCATTCAGGAGTTCTTGTATCCGTTGATTCAGGGTTATGACTCTGTGGTTCTCAAGGCGGATGTGGAATTGGGAGGAACAGACCAACGCTTTAACTTACTCATCGGTAGAGAGCTTCAGCGCGAGTACGGCCAGGAACCGCAGGTGATCTTAACGATGCCATTACTGGAGGGGATGGATGGTGTGAACAAGATGAGCAAATCGTTAAATAATTTTATCGGCATCCATGAACCTCCCGAAGAGATCTTCGGCAAGATCATGTCCATCTCAGATGAATTGATGTGGCGCTATGCAGAATTGTTGAGCGGTAGAGACCTCGAAGAGATCGAAGGAATTCGTAGCCAGGTTGCTCATGGATTGGTCCATCCGATGGACTTCAAAAAGTCTCTCGCCTTCGAGATCGTCTCACGCTTCAACGGTCGAGAAGCCGCAGAGTTGGCGCGGGACTATTTTGAGACGCGACATCAAAAAAAGTCCGTTCCAAAAGATATCCGTAAACAATTTTTTCCTCCCGATCGGATTTGGATTTGTCAACTGCTCGTAGACCTTCAATTTGCACGCTCAAAGGGGGAGGCTAGAAGGCTCATTGCTCAGGGTGCTGTCAAAATCGACGGCAAAGTCATTACCGATGTGAATTTTGAGTTTGAGGGAAAGGTCCACCAGGTAGTTGAGGTGGGGAAAACTCGCATTGCTCAGGTGGGGAGAGAGCCCAAAACTAATTTGGAACCATCTTTCTCTTGACAAGCAACAGGGATTCACATATAAGATATTTTTGCCCTTTTGCGGGCAAAATTAATGGTCTTTGAAAACTAAATAGTAGCACTACCCTATTTAGGGTAGGACGGTTTAGGGCTTCCGTAAAGCCAATGAGGTACAGCTATCAAACTATTCACTCAATCCTCCGCGTAAAGGCGGATTGAAAGTTTTAACTGGAGAGTTTGATCCTGGCTCAGAACGAACGCTGGCGGCGTGCCTAACACATGCAAGTCGAACGAGAAAGTCCCGCAAGGGATGAGTAAAGTGGCGCACGGGTGAGTAACACGTAGGTAAC
>JBOHVJ010000600.1:0-1790 GCA_050735075.1 Binatia bacterium | reverse complement strand
GAGCTGTTCTACATACCCGAGATCCACTTTCGTTTTAGAAAATTTGCGAGGAGGTCTAGCATCCGAGCCATAAAGCCAGAAGGTTGTCTGATAAAAAGCCCCTTCTGTTTCTGCTACGCCTAACCAGCGGAAAGGCCCAGGGAAGAGAGGCAAAACAGCCGATCGGATAGGCCTCATTCCTCGTGATTCCGCGAACCCCTGCCAGCGAGTGAACGCCGTCCTTTGAATAGCACCAGTAATAAGCACGTAAAGGACAATCGCCATAAGGCCTATCTTTGCTAAAGCAGTCCTATTTACCTTGAAGCGAAAAGTAGCGATCAAGAATGCGATAGCAATGGTGCTAAAGATTGGGTCAATGATGTAATGTTGAGCCAGGGCGAACCGCCTGTCAGTTAGAGGCCACAGGATGGCCGTTCCGAAAGGCGTGAACAAGTCTAATCCTATATGCGAGAGAAGGCCAAGATAAGCAAACCCGAAAAGATGGAAAAAGCTTTCCCGTCTAAAGCTCCACACTAATCCAGCCACTACCACTGCAACCGCCACTCCACCGAGAAAAGAGTGTGTCGCTGTGCGGTGAACCGTGATGGCCGCCATGGGGTCCCATAGTCGTCCGATCGCGTCTAAATCTGGAGCGAGCGCACCGATAAGCCCCGCTGCCATCATGGGGGCGCTCTGCCCGCCAGGAAGAGCACGGGACACGAGGGCTCCGGTGATACCGTGAGTTACGATATCCAACTTTAGTAGATCCTCCCCTGGGTCTTGTCAGCGGGTTTTATGCTGCTCTTCTTTTTTCAGAGATCCCAGATAAGCAGCCAGGTCCACCACCTGCTTCGCCGTAAGGATATCGTTGTAGTTGGGCATCTTAGACTTCCCATCATCTCCCAGATAGCCTCTCTGTCTAGCGTCCGGATCCATCACCGCGTTAGGGTTCATAATAGACTCGGCAAAAAACTCAACCGGGTGCATGCCCGCCATTTGGGACAGCTCCGGCCCGACACCCTTTTCAGCCTTCGCTATAGCAGGAAACTGTTCTCCCTTGACTTCATGACATTTATAGCATTCCACTTCGACGAAAATTTTCCGCCCTGCACCGGCATCTCCTTGAGGTAGAGTAAACTTCCACTGGGTTGGCATTCCATGTCCCGCCATTTGGCCACCGGCCTCTTTGCCCTTTTTCTCCCTGGAACAGGCTACGAGAAAAAATTCTCCACTTAAGACCATCAACACAAGGAAAATAATTGCCCGCTTCATCTAATCTCCCTCACTGTCCGTAGGGCCCCTTGGCGGCCTTACACTCTTCAGCGGTTGGCCCTTTTTTGATGTAGATCGTCTGGGTGTAATGAGGAGGGCCTCCTTCATGAGTCGTGGGTTTTCCCTCCGGCTGATCGTACCAGGGCTTCCAGCCCTCTTTGGCGTCCAACTCAAACAGGAATCCAATGACTTCTCTATTGAAAACCCTGAGATTCATCTTGGGATAGGTTGACGGATAATTGGGCGCCTCAGCGCTGGCATTGTATCCCCGGCCCGGGGAACAACGTCCGCCCGCCTTATAATACGGCGGAATCTTATTTTCCGGTCCTATGGTGACCTCTCCAGCCTGAGTGAGCCCTTTATCAACCGACACGGCTAGAAAAAAGAACGCCCCGCTGATGAATATTCCCTTTTGTCGAGTAGACATCGAAATACCTCCTTATAGGCATGCTTTGTATTCTCTGTTTCCTCCCTCTTTCGATACGGGGGGTGCCACACTATTCTGCCGTGGGGAAACTTCGACGCCCCTCACGGAACCG
>JBOHVJ010000599.1:0-7037 GCA_050735075.1 Binatia bacterium | reverse complement strand
CCGGAGGCCTTGGGCTAATGATTTCCACCATCGGCTTGGACCCTATCCGGGGTGTGCCACGCTTTACCTTTGAGGGGATCCTGGGACAGGGGCCTGCGCTCTTCTTGTGGGACGGCATCGACCTCGTTGCCGTGACTATAGGACTCTTTGCCATCCCGGAAATTATCGATTTGGCGGTTCAGGGAACGAGCATCGCTCGGGAGCAAGTGGGAAAACTGGGCGGCGTCATGGAAGGGGTAAAGGATACCTTCCGCCACTGGTGGTTGGTTCTCAAGTGCAGCGCACTCGGTGCGTATGTTGGCATACTTCCAGGAGTAGGGGGCGGCACGGCCCAGTGGGTGGCATACGCCTATGCAGTTCAGAGCTCTCCTGACAAGGAGCGCTTCGGGAAGGGCGCTGTCGAAGGAGTGCTTGGCCCCGGGGCAGCCAACAACTCGACCCGAGGAGGGGATCTGGTCACCACGGTTGCCTTTGGCATCCCGAGCAGCGTCTCCACAGCGATCCTGTTCGGGGCCTTCCTCATCCAAGGGATCGTCCCGGGCCCTGACATGCTGAATCCAGCCAAGCATCTAACCCTTACATTCTCCTTCGTCTGGGTTATTATCGTTGCCAATATTATTACCGTGGCAGTCTCTTTTCTTTTCCTCAACCAACTAGCAAAAATCACGAATATAAGGGGAGCCTTGCTTATCCCGTTTCTTCTCCTGCTCATCTACCTTGGCGGTTTCACGGCAAAGAATAGTTTCGGCGATATGTTAATGGTGCTGATTTTCGGCGCGCTCGGTTGGCTCATGGTCCAGTTCGATTGGCAGAGGCCGCCCTTGCTCGTGGGCCTGGTTTTGGGAACCATCACGGAGAGAAACTTCTGGATCTCCACCAGGGCCTATGGGGCCGGCTGGCTCTTGCACCCGGGAGTCATCATTATCGCCCTTCTCATCGTAGGAGCGATCCTCTACTCGATTCGCCAAATCCTCCGGCAAAGGAGTCAAAAGCCGGCGGACAGTGGACAACCGGCACCGGCGCCCCAGATAGTGATGCTCAGTAGCCCTGTGTATCGTCCCATCTTTGCCCTGTTCTTTGTCGGGGTCTTTATCTACGTGCTGCGCGAGACTTTTTTCGAGATCCGCCCAATGGAAGAGCGGGCCGCTCTCTTTCCCATGGTCATCGGTATCCCGACTCTGGCTTTGGCCCTTTTGGCCTTTGGCCAGGAACTGTTCGCGACCTTCCGTCGTGGAGCGAGTCAAGCTACTCCTTCAGAAATCACCTCGTCCCCTGAACCGGCCCTTATACGGCGTCGCGCGATCTCAATCATAGGTTGGACCTTGGGATATTTCCTCGCCATCTGGCTTTTAGGCTTTGCCACCGCTGCAGCTGCGGTCACCTTTCTCTACCTTAAAGTTGGCGCACGAGAGCGATGGCCGATCACGATTTTCTTAACTGTGTTGGCCTGGGCTTTCTTCTATGGCCTGTTCGATTATCTCCTCCACCTCCCCTTCCCTGAAGGGACACTTTTTCTCTGGTTCAAATAGGAATTCTCCTTAGGGGTGTGCTGGCTTTTTTGTTTTTTAAAACTGTGGGCCTCTAGCGGATAAAAATTTTGCCGGGAAGAGTCTGATTAAGAGAGGAGGGTAACATGGATAAGAGAGCCTGGTTCGCTGTTGTTATCATGTTCGGGCTTGTGGTTCTTGTTAGTGTTCCCGGTAAGGCAAAAGCCCAGGACTTCTACAAAGGCAAGACGATCCGCTTCGTGGTGGGACAAGCGCCCGGCGGAGGGTATGACCTCGCGGCGAGAACTATCGGACGACACATGGGCAAGCATATTCCCGGAAATCCTGGCATCGTCGTCGAAAACATGACCGGCGCGGGGAGCCTTATTGCGGCGAACTACACTTACAATAGCGCCAAGCCCGATGGTCTGTTTGTAGGGATCTGGAATGGCGCCCTTGTCCTGCGGCAGGCCCTGGGCGACAAAGCCATGAGGTTCGACGCCCGCAAGTTCGGCTGGATCGGCTCTCCGACAAAGGGGACACCCATCTGCGGTATCATGGCCTATACCGGTTTGAAGACCCTCGATGATATTGTGGCCGCAAATCGAGAAATCAAAGTGGGTGCCACCGGACCGGGATCGACGTACGAGGACCTGCCGAAGATGTTAAACCTAACCCTGGGGACGAAGTTCAACGTGGTCTCGGGTTACGAGGGTACCGGCACGATCCTTGTGGCCATGCGCAGAAAGGAAGTGGAGGGCGGCTGCTGGACCTGGGAGTCAATGAGAACGACCGCTAGACCGATGCTCGACGCCAAGGGCGATGAAAGATTGATCCCCTATCTCATTCACCGCAGGTGGGAAGAACCGGAAGTAAAAGACCTCCCGCTAATAGCTGATGTCTTAAAAAAGGATCAGGACAAGCTTGCGGCCTATAAAACGTGGGTCGGATCCTACGAGTTTCAGCGGCCCTTTACTGTGCCCCCTGCAACATCCAAGGAGCGTCTCCAGCTCCTGCGTAAGGCCTTCGCCGATACTATGAATGACCCGGAGTTCGTAGCTGAGGCTAAAAAAGTGAAGTTTGAAGTGACTTACACCTCAGGGGAACAGATTGAAAAGTACGTGGACGATATGTTGGCGATTACTCCCAAGGCCAAGGAGCTGCTCGACTTCCTGATGGTGAAGCCGAAAAAGTAAGCCGATATAGTTAACGATGGAGTATATCGACTCCTTTTATAGTGGCCTGATTTCGACTTTGACGGAGGCCAGAAAATCTCAAGGGAAAGGAGAGCGTCATGCGAAGAATTCTTTTCAGTTTTTTGCTGGCTCTTGTGTTTGGGTCGAACCTCGAAGCTCAGACACCTTTCTATGAAGGCAAAACGATAAGAATCATCGTGGGATTCTCCCCTGGCGCTGCTTACGATGTATGGGCGCGCCTCATGGCTCATCATTGGAGCAAATACATTCCTGGAAGCCCCAGCTTCATTGTGCAAAATATGACCGGCGGAGGCTCGATGGTCGCGGCCAATCATGTCTACAACGTCGCCAAGCCGGACGGTTTAACCCTCGGCTTCGTCAGTCCTACGATATACATCGAACAGCTTGCCGGGCGAAAAGAAGTTCAGCATGACTGGCTCAAGTTTTCCCATGTCGGCTCGCCGGAGAGCACCGCCCGAATCTTTTTTATCCGCACAGACACCGGCTACAGGACCATCGAGGATATTCGCAAGGCGGCAGAGCCACCCAAGTGCGGCGCTACCGGGGCTGGCACTGCAAGTTATTATTGGCCCAAGCTTCTCGCAGACACCTTTGGATTAAAGTTGAACATTGTGCCGGGTTACCAGGGTGCCGCTGATGTTCACCTGGCTATTGAGAAAGGGGAAATGCACTGCTGGGGCGGCACCGTTCAGAACTATTTCGGCACTGAGCCGAGCCGCACTTGGGCCAAGACAGGATTCGTCCGCGTGCTCGCTCAAGGCGGACAAAAGCGTCATCCACAACTGCCCGAGGTTCCGACAATCTGGGAGCTTATGGATAAGCATAAGACGGCTGAAGCAACGAGGGGGCTGGCTAAGGTGCTCCTCGCTCCTGACGACCTGGGTCGCTCGTTGTTTGCTCCCCCCGGAGTTCCGGCGGACCGAATCAGAGTTCTTCGCGATGGATTTATGAAGATGATGAATGATGCCGATGTCGCAGCCGAGGCCCGGAAAAAAAGGTTCGAGCCAAATCCCATCAGCGGCGACGAGCTAGAGCGCTTGGTAAAGGAGCTCGTTCAGCCCCCAGAAGTTATCCAGCGAATGAAAACATTTCTACAGAATTAGGCGGGAAGCCATCCTGATTTCCGCCCGGAGATCAAAATGCCATAGAAACCTCGAGCCCAAGGTGCAATGCGTTAACGGAAAGGAGAGTGCGATGATTAGAATTCTCATGGGCCTTTTCTTTTTACTGGTTTGGAACTCTGGCCTACACGCCCAGACACCTTTCTATCAGGGAAAGACGATTACCTTCATCGCAGGGACCACGGCGGGAAGCCAGTATGATGCTCACGCGCGCCTCATAGCCCAACATTGGGGAAAGCACATACCAGGAAATCCAGACTTCATCGTGCAAAATATGCCTGGTGCCGGCTCTTTGATCGCGGCAAACCATCTCTACAACTTGGCAAAGCCCGATGGTCTGACCATCGCGTCAATCATCCCGGCCATTTATTTCAATCAACTCGCCGGACGCAAAGAGGTCCGGTTTGACTACTCTAAATTCAATTGGATCGGCAGCGTGGACCGCTCAGATAATGTCATTTATATGCGATCCGATACCCCTTTTAAGACGATCTACGACGTACGCCGCGCTACGGCGCAGCCGCCCAAGTGCACCGCCACGGCCACAGGCACGATCGGCCATTATATGCCAACACTTTCGAATGAAACGATCGGGACGAAATTCGTTATTGTCTCGGGTTATATCGGCGGACCGGAAATGGATCTGGCGGTGGAAAAAAACGAAGCTCAGTGCCGCGCGTTTACCCACGCGGCCTGGTTCAGCGGCGAGCCTTATCGGACGTGGAGAGCCAAAGGATTCGCACATGTGCTGATTCAAACTGGGAGAAAGCGGGATGAGCGGCTACCGCAAATCCCGACCCTCAACGAGCTGATGGATGAGTTCAAGACCGAGGAGATGGGGCGCCGCTTAGCTAACGTGGTTCTTGCCTCCGGAGAACTCGGTCGTCCCTACCTCTTGCCTCCCGGGATACCCGCCGAACGGCTCAAGATTTTGCGTGAAGCCTTTATGAAATTGATGGCTGATCCCGCCTTTTTGGCGGACGTCAAAAAGAGGGGCCTAGAGGTGGAACCCACAACCGGAGAAGAGCTTGAAAAGTTAGCCAAAGAGGTGATGTCCCAACCACCGGAGGTAAGAGAACGGGTAAAGAAACTCATGGGGAACTGAGATTTGCGGACGCATGCCGCGAGTTTACCAATCGCTAACCAGTAGGAGGGTGCGATGAAAACGAAAATGCATTTGCTAATAGGGAGCCTGGTTGGGCTCGCGTTGGTCGTGGGTGCCGTTCAGAAGTTGGGCGCTGACGAGTTTTACAAGGGCAAAACGATTAGGTTTGTCGTCGGGCTTGCACCCGGCGGCGGCTTTGATCTCGCGGCTCGGACCGTCGGGCGGCACATGGGCAAGCATATTCCCGGAAATCCTACCATCGTCGTTGAAAATATGACTGGCGCCGGGAGTCTAATAGCGGCGAACTATACCTACTACAGCGCAAAGCCGGATGGCCTATTCGTCGGCGTCTGGAATAGCGGCTTTGTACTTCGACAGGCCCTTGGCGACAAAGCCATCCGGTTCGACAGCAGCAAGTTTGGCTGGATTGGCGCTCCCACCAAGGTAACACCTTCTTGTAGCATTATGGCTCACACCGGACTGAAATCACTGAAGGATATCCTCGCCGCCAACCGAGAGCTCAAGATGGGGTCCCCTGGTCCCGGCACCACCTACGATGATCTGCCGCAGTTATTGAACTTGACGTTAGGGACGAAGTTTAAGGTGATTAGCGGGTATGAAGGAACCAGTACAATCCTCGTGGCGATGCGGAGAAAAGAAGTGGACGGAGGGTGTTGGGGCTGGGAGTCGGTACGGACCACCGCCAGGCCTTTGCTCGATGCAAAGGGTGATGAGAAGCTGATCCCGTTTCTGATCCATCGCCGGGAGCCCGACCCTGAGGTTAAAGACCTTCCGCTGATCACGGAAGTCATTAAGAACGAGGGCCATCTTGCTGCCTATAAAACCTGGGGAGGGACTCACGAGTTTCAGCGTCCTTTCACCGTTCCCCCGGGCACGCCGACCGAACGAATCGAGCTGCTGCGCAAAGGTTTCGCTGCCACGATGAAAGATCCGGATTTTTTGGCTGAAGCCGAAAAATCGAAGTTGGAAACCATTTATGTCTCGGGGGAAGAGATCGAGAACTACGTGAAGCAGGTTCTGTCGATTACTCCCAAAGCCAAAGAGCTTCTCGACTTCCTGATGGTAAAGCCGAAAAAATAGCCGGCTTGTCTATGGACTACATCGACGCCTTTTATACTGCCCTAATCAGAGTGAAACGGTGAACTCGAACTCGAAAGAATAAACAGGAGGTGGGCCATGGCATTATTAAAAGACCGGTTTTTTAAAACCCTGCTTCCTCTGGGGACGCTATGGATTTGGCTCTTTCCCACCTTTGCCTTCTCCCAAGCTCCCTTTTATCAGGGTAAGACAATCACCATCATTCAAGGTCGTGAGCCCGGCGCCTTGGGAGACAATCGGGTGCGAGCCGTTATCCCGTTACTAAGGAAATACATCCCGGGAAATCCCACCATCGTGAGCGAGTTTATGCCAGGGGGTGGAGGGAGAAAGGCGACAAATCATGTTTACGCAGTGGCTCGTCCCGACGGCCTTACAATCGGTAATGTGGGGGCGGGTTTAGTGGCTAACGCCGTCCTCCGCGAGCCTGGAGTTCAGTACGATCTCGACAAATTGATCTATCTTGGATCACCCAATAGCGCCGCGCACTACGTCTTTTTGACTAGGAGGGAGGTTGGGTTGAATAGCCTAGAAAAACTCCGCGGCTATTCCGGGCTCAGAGTTGGCTGCCAGGCCGTTGGCCACGACATCTATATCAACGCGCGCATGTTCAGTTGGATTCTCGGACTCAAAGAACCGAGATTCGTGCCCGGCTACGGCGGTACTGAACTAGATCTGGCCCTGATGCAAGGAGAGGTGGATGCAAGAGCGCAGACGGCTGCCTGGCTCGTGCACAGAAACCCGGATTGGCTGGAAAAGGGGCTCATCAACGTCCACATAGGCATTGAGATTCCCAAAGGGGAAAAACATCCTCGCTTTCCTCAACTTCCGGAGCTCGAGAGCTTTGTTAAATCCGACCGGGAGCGCCAGATACTGGCGTTGTTTCGCGCTATCAGACTTGCTGGCTCGCCTTATGTCCTGCCTCCCGGTACACCCAAAGACCGGGTCGAAATACTGCAAGAGGCGATCAGAAAGAGCTTTAAGGATACCG
>JBOHVJ010000598.1:0-11279 GCA_050735075.1 Binatia bacterium | reverse complement strand
GGCGCATGATGCTCATGATGCCCATAATTTTCACGGCCATGTTCGTTACATTCCCAGCGGGCTTAACCATCTACTGGCTGGTCAATAACGTTCTCAGTATTGCGCAGCAATATCTGATCAACCGCATGGACCAATAGGAAAAGAAAGGACAGAGACAGGGATAGAGACAAGAGAGGGCCTATTCTGGAGGTACCAGATTCATGGAGTATGTGGAAACCGAAGGCGATACCATTGATGAGGCCATAGAGAACGCTCTCAGAATTTTAGGCGCGGAGCGGGATAAGGTGACGGTAGATATCCTGGCGGAGGGGACAAGGGGGATTCTAGGTTTTGGGGCGCAGAAGGCGCGCATCCGAGCATCGCTGAGAAGGTCTCTAGTGGAGGAAGACCGGCTAGAAAAAGTGCCCCCTGAGACAAGTGGGATAACGGAGGAAGAAGCAGCAGCGGTGGGCCAGAAGGCGAAAGAGGTGTTAGCAGAGATCCTCAGCCTGATGGGTGTAGGCGCCACAATTGAGATTAAGTCGGGAGAGACTGGAGAAGAGATTATTTTGGACATTCATGGAGAAAACGGGGGGCTTCTAATTGGACGCAAGGGGCAGACCCTGGAAGCGTTGCAGTACCTTATGACGCGCATCATAAGTGAGAGGGAAGGCCCCCAACTAGTCGTAGATACAGAAAACTACCGTGAGCGGCGCCGAAAGAGCTTAGAAGATATGGCCTTGCGCTTGGGAGAGAAGGCCAAAAGGCAGAGAAAGACTGTCACCGTTGATGCCTTGAGCGCGGCCGACCGCCGTATCATTCATGTCGTCCTCCAAGACGACCCCTGGCTCACAACTAAGAGCTTAGGCAAGGGGGCTTATCGACGCCTACTCATTATCCCCGAAGGGGACAGAAAGAAGAAGGAACAAGAGAAGAACGCAGTTCCTGGGAGGAAGGAATCCAAGGAACAAAGATAATTCCCTCTCTTGGTAGAACCCTTGCTCTCATCTACGGGGTGGTTGCCTATGTGGTCTTCCTTGGAACTTTTCTGTACAGCATCGGGTTCGTCGGCAATATAGTGGTTTCCAAGTCAATTGATGATGGTCCCCAAAAGCCTTTTGGGCAGGCGCTACTCACGAACCTCATTTTGCTCGGTCTTTTTGGGCTCCAGCACAGCGCGATGGCGCGGCAGGAGTTCAAAAAGTGGTGGACCCAGATTATCCCTCAGCCAGTTGAACGCAGCACCTATGTTCTGATTGCCAGTCTGTTGCTGCTACTTCTCTTCTGGCAATGGCGGGCAATGCCAGGCGTAGTTTGGGAAGTTGACGATCCCGCCGGCCAGCGGATTCTGGAAGCTCTTTTTTGGATCGGCTGGCTGGTCGCTCTCTATTCTACATTTTTGATTGATCACTTCGATCTTTTTGGCTTACGACAGGTCACCCTCTATGCGCGCGGCAAGGAATATACTCCTCCAAGATTTAAGATGCCGGAACTTTACCAATACGTGCGCCATCCCATTATGATGGGTTTCCTCATCGCCTTCTGGGCGACGCCTGTGATGACTGTCGGTCACTTGTTACTCGCTATCGCAACCACGGCATACATTCTCATCGGGATCCGATTGGAGGAGCGGGACCTCATGGACTTATATGGGCAGGCTTATAGGGAGTACCGGCGACGAGTCTCCATGATCATCCCCCTACCAAGAAAGAAGTAAGGTTGAGAGCGGTAGGCATGCCCCTCAAGTCGGGAGGCAATGGGGCCTTCTACTTTTCTCTCCCTTACTCCTTAACCTGACCAGTCCATCTTTTTTGAGCGCTCAGTTTCAGTGCCTCCCTTATTTCGGGACAGACCCACCGCTCTTGGTGGAAGTGGGCTGAAAAAAGCTCCGAGGCGCCTTTTGTGGTGGTGCGGGTTTAGTTGACACCCCTTCGGGTAGTCAACTATAGTGAAAGTATGCAGCGGCGGAAGACAAGACAGATCCAGGTCGGCAAGGTCAAAGTGGGGGGGGATGCACCAATTACAGTCCAATCCATGACCAAGACGGACACCCGCGATGTCGATGCCACGGTGGACCAGATATGGGCGTTAGAGGCAGCAGGTTGTGACATCGTGAGGGTCGCGGTTCCGGTTCGGGAAGCGGCGGAGCGGCTTGGGGAAATCAGAAAACAGATCCGCATCCCTCTCATTGCTGACATCCATTTTAACTACAAACTCGCCCTCATCGCCTTGGAACAGGGGGTGGAAGGACTGCGCCTTAATCCCGGCAATATAGGCGAGCGCTGGTGTATTGAGGAAGTGATTAAGGTCGCCTCAGAACGTAAGATACCTATCCGCATTGGGGTCAATGCAGGTTCCTTAGAGAAGGATCTGCTGAAGAAGTTTGATGGCCCTACGGCCGAAGGGATGATGGCGAGCGCGCTTCGCCACATCCGCATTTTGGAAGATCTCGACTACAACGAGATTAAGGTCTCCCTCAAGGCTTCCGATCCGCTTATGATGATCGAGGCTTACCGCATGTTGGCTGACAAGGTCGATTATCCTTTTCACCTAGGTGTGACCGAGGCCGGGACCCCCACGATGGGCACCATAAAATCATCGGTGGGCATCGGGACACTGTTGGCCGAGGGGATTGGCGATACCATCCGAGTCTCCCTCTCGGCTGATCCGGTCGAGGAGGTGCGAGTAGGGATTGAGATCCTAAAATCTTTAGGCCTCCGGAAGGATGGAATGACCTTTGTCGCTTGTCCCTCCTGCGGTCGTGCGGATATCGACCTCGTCGGCCTGGCCAAGAAAGTGGAGCAGCGCATGATTCCCTTTAGCAATAAGGATATTCATGTAGCCGTCATGGGATGCGAGGTCAATGGCCCGGGCGAGGCGCGTGCCGCCGACATCGGCGTTGCCGGTGGAAAGGGAATCGGACTCATTTTCAAAAAGGGGGAAGTGATCCGTAAGGTCCCGGAGGCTCAGATTGTAGATGCCTTGATGGAGGAGGTACAGAAGCTCGTGATCGAGAAAGAGGCGGAGAAGGCTGCGGTTGTGGACGATTAACCATTTCGTTTCCTACTGGGTTTCCCTTCATAGAGAAGACCGTGCGCTGGAGCACTACGTTTATCCCCACCCTTAAAGAGGATCCCGCTGACGCCGAGGTCATCAGCCACAAACTCTTGGTCCGCGCCGGAATGATCCGTCAGGTGAGCCGGGGAATCTACGACTACCTTCCCTTGGCATTGAAGGTGATTCGCAAGATCGAAAGGATTGTCAGGGAAGAGATGGATCGAGCCGGGGCACAGGAGCTTTTGCTCCCGATCGCCTCGCCCGCGGAGCTGTGGCAGGAGAGCGGCCGCTGGGAAGTTTACGGCAAAGAGCTTATCCGTTTTAAGGATCGTCACGAAAGAGATTTCTGCCTCGGACCGACGCACGAAGAGGTCATTACAGACTTGGTCCGCCGGGTAGTGCGCTCCTATCGTGAGATTCCCTTTAACCTGTACCAGATCCAGACCAAATTCCGCGACGAGGTGCGCCCGCGCTTTGGTCTGATGCGAGGTCGCGAGTTCATCATGAAGGATGCCTACAGTTTTCATACGGATATGGAAGACTGTCGGCGCGAATATGAGAATATGTTTCAGACTTATAAGAGAATCTTTACCCGCTGCGGTCTTCTGTTTCGGCCGGTGGAGGCTGACACAGGTGCCATAGGTGGGACCCTCTCCCATGAATTTCAGGTGCTGGCCGAATCGGGAGAGGATGCGCTGGTGAGCTGCAATAGCTGCGACTATGCAGCCAATATCCTGAAGGCGGAAGTCAGAGCTCAGAGACCTCTGGGCCGCAACCTGAAGGAGAACTCGCCACCCTTGGCAAAAGTGGCTACCCCGGGGAAGAAAAGTGTGGCTGAGGTGGCTGATTTTCTATCTCTGCCTCCGGAGAAATTTATTAAGACACTCGTCTACAGGGTGGACCACGCAGACTTGGTGGCTGTTTTAGTGCGCGGGGATCATGAGATCAATGAATTAAAGGTTAGATCTGTCTTGGACTGTCAGGAGCTGGTCTTGGCGGAGGAAGCTGAGGTGGAAAAGGCCACCCACGTTGCCCCAGGGTTTTTGGGGCCGATTGGCCTTGGAATCAAGGTAGTGGCGGACCAGGCTATCCAGGGGATGCGCGAGGCCGTGACAGGTGCCAATGAAGCGAATTTCCACTTCGTGGAGGTCGATCAAGAGCGGGATTTCACGCCCTCCGCCTTTGCTGACCTCAGGATGGTGAAGGCAGGGGACCTCTGTCCTCGATGTGATCGAGGTTCTCTCGAGTGTCACCGGGGGATAGAGGTAGGCCAGGTATTTTATCTGGGGAAAAAGTACAGTGAGTCTATGGGCGCAACCTACCTCGATGCCGACGGTCGCGAGCGACCGATTGAAATGGGCTGTTACGGCATCGGTATTAGCCGCCTCCTTGCCGCGGCCATCGAGCAAAATCACGATACCGACGGAATTATTTGGCCTCTTTCCATCGCCCCCTTCCATGTGCACCTCCTTCCGATCAATTACAAGGAAGAGGCCATCAAGGAAGCAACCGACAAGCTCTACAAGGGGCTCTTAAAACGGGAGATTGAGGTTCTCGTGGATGATCGGGATGAGCGCCCAGGGGTCAAGTTCAAGGATGCTGACCTCATTGGAATCCCCTTGCGGGTAACGGTGGGCGCCAAGGGGTTGGAGAAAGGTTGTGTGGAGCTGCGCTGGCGGCGCGAGGGGAGAACTGAGGAGATTCCGGTTGGCGAAGCCGATAAAAAAATAGCGGAGTCTGTTACAGAGATACTTAGAGTCTAAAAAATGGCATCGAGTTTGCAGCTAGTTCGCTCCCCCACTTCCATGCGAGAGCGATTGATTTTGGCTCTTGATGTAGATGATTTAGAAAGAGTGAAGGTGGTTGTCCAGCTCCTCGCAAGGGAGGTGGGAATGTTCAAGGTCGGGAAGCAGCTTTTCACCCACGCTGGACCTCTCGCAGTCAAACTGATACAAGAACTGGGTGGTGAAGTCTTCCTCGATCTCAAGTTTCACGATATCCCCACCACCGTAGCGAAAGCAGCAGTCGAGGCCACGCGTCTGGGAGTGAAGATGTTCAACGTTCACGCCTCCGGGAGTCTGGAGATGATGCGCCAAACTGTTAGAGAGGTGCGCCGAGTCTGTCGGCAGGAGAATCTTAAGAGACCCATCATGTTGGCGGTGACCGTTTTGACTAGCCTGAGCAAAAGCGATCTTGAAAAAGTGGGCGTCGATGGAGAGGTAGCCGATCAGGTGGTCCGGCTGGCTCTCTTGACCCAAGAGGCGGGAATGGACGGGGTTGTGGCTTCACCGCATGAGGTAGCTGGAATTCGCCAAGCCTGTGGTCGTCGCTTTATTATCGTCTCCCCAGGAATCCGCCCCGAAAAGGGAAAGCGTAACGATCAGAGAAGGGTGATGACCCCCGAGGAGGCGGTCCGTGCTGGGGTTGATTATATCGTCGTGGGACGGCCGATTATGGAGGCGAAAGACCCAATGAGCGCGGTAAGAGAGATCATCTCCGAAATGGAGCATAGCGCGGCACTTTAATTTATGGCACCTCTATCACTCACTTTGGGACTCAGCGTCGTTGCGAACACTCATGCCTTGTTCGACGGGTTGGTGCAACCGAAGGGGGTAGAACTCCATCTGCAATCCCGCTTCGGCGAAGGTTACGACAATGTCGGGGCCCGACACCGCGAGATTATTGCGGGAAGGATGGATGGGGGTGAGTTATCCCTCTCATCTTTTATTTTGGCCCGGCTGAGAGGACACCCGCTACGGGCCTTGCCGGTTTTTCCCTCGCGCCGGTTCCGTCATCGGTGTATGTTTTGTCGTGTCGACTCGCCTCTCCAGGGCCCCTCCGAGCTGTCCGGCAAAAAAGCCACCGTGCACCGCTACAACGCCACCACACCTGTTTGGCTAAAAGGAATTCTGCAGAACCAGTACGGGGTCAGGCCTGAGGAGGTTGAATGGTATGTTACGGAACCGGACATCGGAGAGGAAGCGCTGCGGCCTCCGCCCACGAATGTCCGCGTCCGTTTGATCCCTCCACCCCATAAACGCGAGCATGCTGTAGAGTTGGTCGACCAGGGAGAAATCGACGCCCTTCTGGAGCCCTACGAAGTTCTCGCCTCTAATCCAAAGCTGCGCCGTCTCATCCCCGACTTCCGCGAGGCCGAGGTGGACTACTTTCACCAGATTGGAGCCTTGCCCATCAATCATACAGTAGTCTTGCGGGAAGAAATTGCACAGGCTCATCCCTGGGTGGTGGAAAGCTTGCTCAACGCTTTTCGTGAATCCCTGTCGATGGCAGACCGCTATCGCGATGAGCGTGAGAAGAAAGAGGCGGCTTGGGAGAGAGAGGTGATGGGCGAGGATTTTTCATACAGTCTGAAAAAGGGTTGTGCCCGCAGGTCCTTGGAGACCCTCATAGGGTATCAAATCCAGCAGGAAATTCTGGACCGAAAACCGGACATAGAAAGTCTCTTCTTTCCCCAAGTCCTCGATCTTTAGATTGCCCTGCTGATCATTTTCCGTCACATGCCACTCAGTCATTACAGGCCTGGCAACCAGCGTGGGACATTGCTGCGATATCGCTCGTATGACTGTCCGAAATTCCGCCGCAGGACCGGCTCTTCGTAATAAACGACAAATAAGTGAAATACCAAAAGCACCAGTGCTGCATAAAGGAACAATATTGCCGATTCAAATAGCAAGACCTCGCCTAACAATACAAGAAAGACGCCGACGTACATCGGGTTTCTTACAAGGCGATATAGGCCCCTAACCACAAGCTCCTTGGGCGGGTCGAGAGGAGCTGGTGTGCCTCGGCCGACGAATGTAAAGTCCCAGGCACACCAGAGGTAGATCAAGCCGCCCAGCAGGATCGGAACCAACCCAAGAAGCCGGAAGATACCAATTCCTACGGAGAACAGCTTCATGCTCGAAGTGAGTAGCAAGTACGGCACTAAGACAGTAACCGTGCCGGGCACCAGAACCGTGAAAATCAAAGTCTTGAGCAAAACCATATCCGACAATCCTTCTTGCTGAGACATTTTCCAATGTTAAAAACCAGCACCTCAGTCTATTTCTTTGGCTCCCCGCTCTGTCAAGCCCCCTCCTAAAAGGTTCCAAAATCATCATAAGGAATTGACCTTTACCGGTTCTGTGCGTATACCCTTCACGTTAGCGAGCGAACTCCCATGCTCGAGCCACACATCTCTGCCAGCTTTATTGGTGTCGATCTCGCCTGGTCGGATAGAAATCCGAGCGGGCTGGCACATCTCACCTTTGACGGGCAAGGGGGCATTCTTTTGGCGACAGACCACCTCACCTCGGATGAGGAGATCTTAGGCTGGATTAAGGAACGAGCAGGTGAGACAACTTGGCTGGGCATCGATGCGCCGATCATCGCACCGAATCCATCGAAGACCTCCAGACCGGCAGACAAGATTGTCGCCTCCCTCTTTGGTCGGTTTCATGCCGGGGTCTATCCTGGAAATCAGGAGAGATGTGCCCGGCCCATCATGTTTTCTGGAAAATTAGCGGCAAAAGGTTTTTTTCCTGATCCTTTTCTTCGCTCTCGCTCGGATATGCGGCAATTGGAGATTTTTCCCCATCTGGTTCAGGTCGCTATTTTCGGGAGAAAGAAAATCATCAAGTACAAAAAGGGAGGCGTGAAACAAAAAAGGGAGGGGCTTGAAACATTACAGCAGGCCATAGCCGAGTTTCTGCCAAAACAGAGCCCCCCTCTTTTTCCCTCCCAGGCACTCACAGAGTTGCTAAGGGAGACTCCCAAAAGGTTAAGGGGAAGAAAACTCAAAGGGTTGGAAGATAGACTTGACGCTCTCCTATGCGCCTACATGACTCTCTACTTTTGGGCTTGGGGAGAAGAAAAATGCCAGATCTTTGGTGACCTTAAGCGAGGCTATATCATCGGCCCCAAAGGCTAGATAGAGACAGGGACAGAGATAGGAGCGGGGCGGTCTCTGTCTCTATCTCTGTCTGGTTCCCCAAAAATGATAAAAGTGGTGGACGGGGCTGTGCCCGGAGCCTATGGCGAACCCCTTACGAATTGCTATTGTGATGTATCGCTTAGCGTGAACGACCGCCTTTTCGAGCTTCTCTCCCTTGGCCAAGCTTGCGGCAATAGCCGCAGAAAAAGTGCAGCCGGTTCCATGGGTGTGGGCGGTGGGAACTCGAGGGGCACTGAGCTCATGAAACTTCTCTCCGTCATAGAAGAGATCGGCGGCCGGACCTTTTCGGTGACCTCCTTTGATGACGACGCTTCTTGCCCCCATGGCGATAATCCGCTTCGCGGCCTCCTTGATCTCTCTGGTTTTTGTTCCTTGAATGCCGGTCAGTTGTGCTGCTTCAGGAAGGTTAGGGGTAACAATCGTGGCCAGAGGGATGAGACGAGAACGTAGTGTCTCGATCGCTTCCTGGCGTAAAAGGAGATCTCCTCCCTTCGCCACCATGACTGGATCGACAACGAGATTCCCTAGACGATATTCCCGAATCTTCTCCGAGACTATCTCTATAATGGCCGAGTTGGCGAGCATGCCGGTTTTGAGGGCGTGAGTTCCTATATCCTGGATCACCGCATCGATCTGGGCTGCGACCAGATCCGGTGTGAGCTCCAGGATCTGAGTGACGCCAACGGTATTCTGGGCTGTGATGGCCGTGATGACAGAGGTGCCGTAGACTCCAAGTGCGGCAAAGGTCTTAAGATCCGCCTGAATCCCGGCCCCAGCGCCTGAGTCCGAACCGGCAATGGTTAAAGCCTTATACACCCTCTTCACCGTGAACAATACCTGCTGACGAAAACACTATACCAAGGAATAAAGGTGCCGGAAAACCCTAGAGACTTCCGAGGAGGTGCATAGGTCCAGTGGGTTTTGGGACACCACCTGCGGGCTCAAGCGTTACGGCGAACTTGTCGAATATCTTCCCTTCGATCAGAGGCGGGAGCCGGAATATGGAGCGCCCCCTCAGATCCACAGTGAAGACCCCTGCGGGGACGGGCTCGTCGCCTATAATCGCCCAAAGCTCGTAGGCTTTGTCGGCTGGGGTCTGGGGTAGGCCGCTGGTCAGGAGGAGCCCCGTGCGGGCTATGGGATTCCAGAGCAGACGGCCGGCTGCACTAGGGCTTGGCTCAAGGCCTGCAAGTTGGATGAGCCGCACTTGGGGATCAGAGAGAAATCTCAGGACCTCTTCTTGCTTTACCAACTCGATCTGAAGAGCTGCTAGTTGGCCCTGAAGTCTTTGAAGCTCTTGTTGTGTGCTGAAAAGATTCCAGACCACGACTATGAGCAAACTCGCCGCAGCCAGGGCACTGGCACCCATACCCCACCAGAGCCATCTGAGCTGTGGTTTCTCCCTGGTCGGCATCATTGCCTCGCTGGAGACCTGCTGAAGCAGCCTGGCCTTGCTAGCGGCTGGTGGATTCAGTGATGTAAGTGACCGAGGAATGAGGGTAAGAGCCTCTCTCGTCTCTCGGAGATGGCTTTCGCAGATTTGGCATCCTGAAGCAAGGTGTGCCTCGAATCGAGTCAGCTCCTCTCCGTCGAGGGCACCCAAGGCATAGATTTCTGCCTGTTCAAGCCATTCGTTATGGTTCATGAAATCTCACCACGTGCCTTACCGCCAAGAAATTCCCGCAGACGCTCGATACCTGAACGCATGCGGGTCTTTATGGTCCCCAATGGCTCTCCTAGACGAGCTGCAATCTCCGATTGCGTCAGCCCATCCAAATAAGCTAGTTCCAATACCTTCCGCTGGGCCTCCGGTAGCCTTGCCAGAGCGCTGTTCACTATGAGCCTCGCCTCGGACTGCACCGCTTCAATTTCCCCCTTGCCAGAGTATGCGGGATCTTCCACAGCTACAAAGCCTCTCTCCCTTCTACGTCTAGAACGCAGTTTATCGATTGCCCGACTCCGGGTAATTGTGATGATCCATGCTTCAGGGCTTCCTCGATCCTGGTTGTAACTCCCTGCCTCACGCCAGACCCGGACGAAAACTTCCTGGAGAAGATCCTCCGCGTCAAACCTTTCCCGTAGGAGCCGCATGGCGAAAGTAAATACCAGCGAGGCATATCGGTCATAAAATTGTCCGAATGCGTCACGATCACCGCGTGCTATCTGCCGGATGAGATAGACCGGGTCGTCCCCAAGCTCCTTACCCATGCGCCTCCCCTATCATGGACCCAAGGGCGCTGGCAACTCAAAGGGGCTTCAAGGTGAAATTGTACTTTTTTGAGACCGGGAAATCCAAAAGCCAGGCGACATTCGTAAATAGAGGTGAAGAGTCATTGTGACCTTCAACAAATCCTAAAAGGAGGAGATGCGATGAAGCGGCTTTGGCGAAGCATCGGCGTCCTAGCAGTAGTAGCGTCGGTGGGAATCTCTCCGGTCTTGGGACACAACCTTATGGTGGAGGTTGCGGCCCTTGCCCCCGGAGAGAATGTGGGCCCACATTCCCAGCCTGGCTCTACCGTTACGATCCGACTCTTCCAGTTCCAACCGTCTCAGCTTGAGGTGAAGACAGACACCACGGTTACGTGGGTCAACCAGGATGACATCACGCACCCGGTAACATCGGGCACTCCCGACCGCCCCGACGGTCGGTTCAACTACCGCCTATCTGGTAAGGGTTCCACCTTTAGCTTCACCTTTAGCGAGCCTGGGACGTACCCATACTTCTGTAGCCGCCACCAGTCCATGCAAGGCCAGATCCGCGTCCTCTAATCCAAGGTTTAGGGTAACAATGATCAAGATTAATTCTTAGAGGAGGAGAAAAATGAAAACTAGTTTCTTACGTTCAACTACAGTTGCCGTGACCGCCGCTTTCCTGGCGGTCGCCTGCGGGCCAATGATGTCCAAGTCAAGTCGTGAACCTACAGGGATGTCTGCCAGCCACCCTGCTTCCAAGGCAGCCGACCTGCGGACCGGCCTTAACGCTTTGCTCGGTGAGCACGTCCTTATCGCCGCCGTCGCGACCAGCCACGCCCTAGGAGGTCGCGAGGCAGCGTTCAAAGGCGCAGTAGGTGGCTTGGACGCCAACTCTATGGATATTGCTAGGGCGATTGGTTCAGCCTATGGCGCTGATGCCGAGAAGGCATTCCTGCCCCTTTGGCGCAAGCATATAGGCTTTGTCGTGGACTACACCACTGGTGTGGCAACCAAGGATAAGGCCAAGCAGGAGAAAGCTGTTGCCGACTTGATCGGGTACACCGAGGACTTTGGCGCTTTCCTCAGCTCGGCCAAC
>JBOHVJ010000597.1:0-10368 GCA_050735075.1 Binatia bacterium | reverse complement strand
GAGCGGGGGGGCCGACGTGGGGTTCCTTGTTGGTGCGATGGATGAAGAGTCCATATGTGTCGTGGTGGGTTATCCTAATTTCTTCGGGGTTATTGAGAACCTTGATCCCATTCAAGAAGCCTGCGCTCGTTCTGGGGCCCTTCTCATTACGGTAACGACCGAACCTCTCTCCCTGGCACTTTTGAAGCCCCCTGGGGCTTGGGGTGCTGATATCGCTGTGGGTGAAGGGCAAAGCCTGGGAGTCCCAATGGCGCTTGGAGGCCCGGGTTTCGGATTCTTTAGCTGTCAGAAGAGATTCGTTCGCAGTATGCCGGGCAGGCTGGTTGGAGAGACAGTCGACGGTGATGGGCGCCGCGGCTATGTTTTGACGCTCTCTACTCGCGAGCAGCATATCCGGCGCGAAAAGGCGACATCCAATATCTGCACAAGCCAGAGCCTTTGCGTCCTGGCGGCGACGGTCTTTATGACGACGCTCGGAAAAGGTGGAATGCGCCGCCTTGCCGAGATCAATCTAGGCCGTGCCCACGACGTCAAAGACCGGCTTGTAGCAGAGGCAGGACTCATGCCCGCCTTTACAGGCCCTTTTTTTAATGAATTCGTACTTAAGGCGAGTGGATTGGACCAGGGCCTTTCCCGCTTCACTGCGAAGAAAATTATCCCCGGCATTCCCTTGGCCCGCTGGTATCCGGAGCTCGAAGATAGCCTACTGGTCTGCGTGACCGAAATGAACGAGGAAGAGGAGATCGAGCAGCTTGTCAGAACGTTCTCCAGGGGCTGATCGTCACGGCTCTGTCCCCCCGCTAATTTTTGAGAGCGGCTCACCGGGGAGGAGTGGTTTTTTCTGGCCCGACGAGAAGCTAAAAGGGTCGGAACGGCTTCCTCCTGAGCTGCTTCGAAGTGACATCCCTGGCTTTCCCGAGCTGGGGGAGCTCGAAGTGCTGCGTCATTTCACCCGTCTCTCGCATCTGAACTACGCTATCGAGGACCAGTTCTACCCCCTCGGTTCCTGCACCA
Organism: Binatia bacterium; assembly: GCA_050735075.1. Taxonomy (GTDB): domain Bacteria; phylum Desulfobacterota; class Binatia; order UBA9968; family UBA9968; genus JAHFAO01. Next base: position 9,354 of record JBOHVJ010000597.1, on the reverse strand, counting down.
TGAAGTACAACCCAAAGGTCAACGAGGTGGTAGCGCGGTTCCCTGGCTTTTCGCTCTTGCATCCATGGACCCCTTGCGAATTCATTCAGGGGGCCCTCAAGTTACTTTATGATCTTGAGGGGATGCTGGCAGAGATCAGTGGTATGGATCACATAACGCTGCAGCCATCGGCAGGGGCGCAAGGAGAACTGACGGGGCTCATGATGATCCGCGCCTACCTGGAAGGGCAGGGAAATCCCCGCAGAAAGATCATTGTACCGGACACGGCTCACGGTACCAACCCTGCAAGCTCGACCCTATGTGGCTATGAGGTTGTCCAGATCTCTTCCAATAGTCGGGGAATGATTGAAGCAGGGAAAGTAGAAGAGGTTATGAACGAGGATGTGGCGGCCCTGATGATCACGAACCCGAATACCCTGGGCATCTTTGAGAAAAACATTCAGGCGATTGCCGAGGCGGTTCATAAGAAGGGCGGGCTACTCTATCTGGACGGGGCTAACCTTAATGCCCTGATGGGGATAGCCAAGCCGGGGGATATGGGAGTGGATGTCCTTCACATCAACCTCCATAAGACCTTTTCCACCCCCCATGGGGGAGGCGGTCCCGGTGCTGGTCCCGTTGGGATTAAGGGGTTTCTCCAGGACTATCTACCGATACCCAGAATTCTTAAAAAACGAGATGAAAGTTTTGAGTTGCGGGAGGACTTTCCCCGATCCGTGGGTCGGGTCCGTTCCTTCTTCGGCAATTTCGGTATTCTAGTGCGAGCCTATACCTATATCATCTCGTTAGGCTCCGACGGACTGGAGGAGACCAGTCGGATGGCGCTTCTCAATGCCAACTATCTGAGGAAGAGGCTTGAGAACACTTTTCATCTTCCCTATCCGGAACCTTGCATGCATGAATGTGTCTTTACCGATCGCCTCCAGCAGAAACATGGTGTCCACACGCTGGATATTGCCAAACGTTTATTGGACTATGGCTTTCATCCTCCTACCATCTATTTTCCCCTGGTCGTTTCCGGGGCGCTCATGATCGAGCCGACCGAGACTGAGAGCCGGGAAACTCTGGATGCCTTCGCCAACGCCATGATCTCCATCGCCCGTGAGGCCAAAGAGAATCCAACCCTGGTAAAGAGTGCTCCTCACTCAACGCCTGTCGGCCGACTTGATGAGGCACGGGCGGCAAGGAGACCTGTGCTGAGGTGGGAGCCAAAGGAATAGGATGACCGGGGACGGATGACTGCGGACCGTCTCCGGTCTTCGGTCTGCCGTCATTCCCCTGTTTCATGCCTACGGCGTAAAGCCGTATTTCAGCCGGTTATCGTGATATTCAAAGCTGGCGATGACGTCGAGACGGGTCGACCTGATCCAGGGAGGAATGGGGTGGAACGGGGAAGCGGCCCTCACCGCTCGTATCGCTTCTTGATCCAGTACGGAAAAACCAGAGGAGCGAATAAGGCGTGTGCCTTCCAAGTTGCCGTTTCCTAGGATCGTGAATTCCAAGACGAGCTTCCCCTGTAATCCGTAGCGTAGTGCAGGCTCTGGATACTCCCATACAAGCTCGATAGCCCGCTTGATGCTCGTAAAGTAAGAGACATACTTGGGCTCTTGGGTGTTCAAGGGCACAGCCCCTTCCTTGTTGCCCGAGGAAGACCAGCCCACAGGTGGCAGCAGGTCTTTCAATGTAGGAAGGGGACTACGAATGGCGATCTCTTTTTCCCGTGCTCGCTGGATAGGTTCTTCCCTCCTATTTTCTTTCTCATATGGCTCCCGTGGACTTTTTCTTATCTCTTCAGCTTGGGGGGAGGATTTCTTTGCCACCTGAGCGGGACCTTTAGTGCGTCGATTGCTGACTCCCCTGGTCTTCTGCGGAGTTTCTGCCTTCTTTGCCGTAGGTGATGGAAGTAGGGTAACGGGAATCTGCTCCGTGAGCTTCTCTTGCTCCGACGGTTCGGGCCAGGGAAAGAAGAGAAAGAGGTGGAGAGCTAGGGAAATGAGAAGGAACGGGATCAGCGAACTGCGTCGAGCATCCACGTTTCTATCTTAGCCAATGTTAGCTTGCCAGGCAAGCATGGTTGCAAAGCAAGCCAGAGGTAGGCTAGTATTTCGAAAGGGAGGATTTATGTTCGGCCTGGGGATATGGGAACTCCTAATTATTCTTCTCATCGTCCTGGTTCTCTTTAGTCGCAAGCTCCCTGAGCTCGGTGAAGGCCTCGGTAAAGGGATACGGAGCTTTCGGAAATCGATAAAGGAGCCCGACGAAATCGATGTCACGCCCAAAGAAAAGAAAGAGACAGAGAAAGGAGACAGAGACAAATAAGGACTCAAGTCTCGAATCTCTGTCTGAATTGTCTTAAGCTCCCCCCTCCGCTGATAAGACCCGCCAGCTGAAGTCCCCGATCTTAGTGCTGGTTGGCTTGAGAAATACGATAGTGAAGGGAACCGATTCTTCTGGAGGAATCTCAAATCTCCTTAGGGGTTTGAGCTTTTGGAGATCAGAGATATCCTGAGCTGTCATACCCCGAATGATTTTTGCCGAGATAGCGTTCCCAACCCACATGGATTGGCGTTCTATTTCCTTTCCCTCCGCGTTATAGAGATGTCCCTCTACTCTTACTTCACGCACACTGACGGGGTTGCGATTGATGGCCATACCTGAGACCACAAAGACCTCTCGATTGCCCAGAATCGTCTGAAAGCCAGGGCGGAGAGATTGGATAGAGATTGCCTTGCGCAGATGGTTGTTTTTGAAAACCAAGGACCCCAGCAACGGAACAGCTTTTATGAAAGTTTCCATGGTCTTAGGTTGTGTTTGGTGCACGAGTGTGAGCATGGAATAGATTAGCAAAAAGGTCGCAAACAGTATGAGGTATGGTAGGGTGGAGAGGGGAAGGGCAAGGGAAGGTTCCTTTTTCTCGAGCAACGAAGAGGGATTGTGCCAATCCATCTCGAACTTAGGAATTGCTTCGATCGAGGTATCGATGAGAGGAGGTCGGCTCTCTTTGGGAATGCTCAAGGGTTCGTTGGCGGATGGGCTGCTGAGAGCTAGGGACCAATTATCGTCTCGCTCTTTGGCCGGAGGCGATGCTCTGTCTTCATTGACCGATGGTGATTCCTGCTTTGCAGCCGCGTGGGGAACAGGGGGTTCTCCATTGTCTTTTTCTTCTGCTGCCGTTATCTCATCAGGGAAGGAAAAACTCATCTCCGTGTTTTCCAGCTCTTTTTGTTCTGGGGTGGCAGATGGAGAGGGTGCCGTCTTCTGAACCGTACTGACTTCATGTCTTGGTCCTAGGACAAAAATGTGTTTGCAGCGGGAGCAGCGGAAAGTAGGGTTGGCTGTTGTGATGAGACCGTCGGAGACCTTATAAGTAGTGTGGCAATTGGGGCATTGAACCAGCATTGGATTATTCGCGTTGGAAGGGCAACATCAAAGCTCCGGTCCGAAGGTGACGGAAAGCTTCATTATTTTATGTGAATTAGCGAAAAATTCAAGCTTTTAGTATTAAGTCTATCCTATTTGAATAAAGCATATTCTGAATCGTCAAAGGAACAGGCCATCGTGGAGTCTAGCGACTGGGAGCTTGTCCAAAAGTGCCAGGGGGGAGAAATCGCCGCCTTCCAGGTGCTGGCAGGAAGGTATTATCAGAAGGTATTCATGGTAGCGCTGGGAATATTGAATCATCGCGAAGATGCCATGGAGGTTGCCCAGGAGACATTTTTTCGGGCTTACAAGAAGATCAAGGGTTTCAGGGGCGGATCGACCTTTTATACATGGCTTTACCGGATCGCGGTCAACCTGGCCATTGATTTTAAGAGACGTCAGAAGCGTAATCCTATGGAGTTCAGGGAAACCATAGAGGAAGTCATGGACGGACGCGGAGAGGTAGGCAGTGATCCCTATTGTGATTTTCAGGGTAGGGAGCTCGGTGAAAAGCTCCTTGAGGCGCTTAATGAGTTGACTCCCGATCACAAAGCCGTCATTGTATTGAGGGCTATTGAAGGTCTATCCTATAAAGATATCGGTCGGGCATTGGGTTGTTCAGAGGGAACAGTCATGAGTCGCCTTCATTACGCGCGGAAGAAACTACAAGAGAAACTGGGACCGTTACTATGAGCATGGATTGTGAAGTTGTAAAAAGATCACTGGGGGCATGGTTGGATGGCGAAATGAGTCATTCCGAGGCTGGGGAGATCCGAGGTCATCTGCAGGAATGCCCTTTGTGTCTTGGGGAGAAAACACAATTGGAGCGTCTCCAGACCTCCTTGAAGAGCTTTCTTGAACGGAGGGCCTCTAAGGTTGACTTTGATCCTTTTTGGCATGGGGTGAGAGAGCGGATCTTAGAGAAGAGGCCCTGGCACGTGAGACTCCTGGATTGGGCCCGTCCCGCTCTCTACCCACAGAGGCTGGCTTGGGCGATCCCGGTGGTGATTGTTCTTCTCTTGGGTAGTCTTTCCCTGGAGCGGTTCTTTCCGGAGGGCGCCAGCGCGAATAATCTAACCAGGGTAGAGTCCATCGATAGCCACGGCTTCAACGTGGCGTTGTTCCGCGAGTCCGAAACCAAGACAACCGTAATCTGGCTATTCGAGAGTCAGGAAGAAGAGGATGAATCTTCCGGAGAACCTAGCCCCTCTAAGCCTTCTTTTTAGTCTTTGGCTGGCGTTCTTGTCCACCGATCTGGGTGCAGCTCAGAAAGGCCAGCAAGCGGTCCAGGTGCAGATCGGGACTATCCTTGCCAGCAATGAGAGTGAGGATTTCGATCCAAAGCTCTCAAAGATAAAGAAGCAGCTCGAGGTGATAAAATATAGCTCCTATCGCTCAATCAAGGAAGAGACCAAAAAGGTACCGTGGCAGACCAATGTTGTCTTCGAGATTCCTGGTGGACGTTCTCTCGTGGTTATGCCGCACGAATATCGTAATCAGCGGCTCTCCTTAAAGGTGCGTCTTCTCCAGGGGGATAAACCCCTCCTGGATACCACAGTGTGGCTACAAAATCGTGGCAATTTTCTTTTGGGTGGTCCGCCTCATGAGGGTGGGGTTCTGATCCTCTCGATCTCGGCCGTCGCGCAGTGAGGGTTCAGGTTACTCGATCACGTTTTTTTCGATAGGCTCGACGAGCACGCCTTTTTCTCTTAGCCAGTGCAGGGCCCTGTCTACCTCTTCCCGTTCGCCGTCGATCTCGAGCGCCACTAAGCCCATCTCTGCCGTGATGGTCGATCCCCCGATAGTAAACAAGATGTCAAATTTCTTTGCCATCCAGCAAACGACGGGTTCCCTGAGTAACTCCTTGGGAAAGGTCAGATAGACCCGCTCACAAACTTTCTCTCTTTGGGGTTTCATCTTTCAGCAATTCAGATTGAAAATTTCAGATCCCCAATCGAGATCCTGTCGCGCCAACCCACCCACAAATTCGTGGTTAGGTACTTGTCACCAAAATCGGGGAAAATGGTCACAAGGATACCGAAACTGAGCTTCCTGGCCACCTGGGTGGTGACATGCATCGCTGCCCCGGAGGACTGCCCTACCAGGACTCCTTCTTCCTGACTGAGCCGATAAACCATCGCATAGGCGTCCTCTGTAGAGACAGGAATCTTCTCATCCAACTCTTCCTCGTGATAAATCCCCGGGACGATGGAGCCCGCCATGTGTTTTAGCCCTTCCAGTCCGTGAAGGGCATCTTCCGGCTCGACGGCAATGACCCTGATCTTCGTGTTCCTCTCTTTGAGGAAACGGCCCGTACCCATGATGGTCCCTCCAGTACCGATCCCTGCGATGAAGTGGGTGATCTCGCCTTGGGTTTGGCGGTAGATCTCCGGACCCGTTGTTTCGTAGTGGGCTTGGGAGTTCATGGGGTTGAAGTACTGGTCGGGCTTAAAATATTTTCCTGGGTTTTCTGCCAAAATTTTGCGGCAGAGACGTATCGCCCCATCCGACCCTTCTAAGGGATCGCTGAAGACAACCTTAGCGCCAAAGGCCTCAATGACACGTTTACGTTCAGCACTCACATTGGAAGGTATGACCAACTCGACGGGGTACCCCAGGACCTTTCCAATCATGGCCAGAGCGATGCCGGTATTGCCTGAGGTGGAGTCAATAATAGTCTTTCCCTCTTTCAGTCTTCCCGACCTAATTCCATCTTGAATCATCTTCAAGGCCGCTCGATCCTTGACCGAGCCCCCCGGATTGAAACCTTCCAACTTGGCAAAAACACGAACTCCTGGGGAAAGACCTTGAGTTAGCTTTCGGATCTCCAAGAGGGGAGTCTCTCCGATCAGATCCAGAACCGAATCTACTTTCTTGGCTTCCCTGGACCCTTCGGCAACACCCCATCGAGCGATAGTCGACTTCACCATAAAAGCAGGCAGAAGGTGTCACAGCCCTCCTGCGATAGCCGGGACGATCGATATGTTGTCTCCCTCCTTGAGAGAGGTTTCCAGGTTTTGCAGAAAGCGTATGTCGTCCCCGTTAACGTATACGTTCACAAACCTGCGAATCTTCCCGGTCTCATCGCAGATTCGTTCCTTGATCCCTGGAAAGTTTTGTTCCAGATCCTCTACCAGGGCCCGGACATTGTTTCCGCGGGCATTGACCTCATCGGCACCATTGGTGAATTTGCGAAGCGGTGTAGGGACACGGACACGCACCGTCATGATCGACCCTCCTTTTTTAAAGCGCCTGAATTCAGAATCTTACCTCTTTCTAACATAGACTTTCCGGGTGAACCTTTCAAGATGAAATACCAGAAGCCAGAATCCAAGAGATAGAAGGGGCATTCTGACTGCTGAATTCTTTTTGAGTCAGCCTTCGCCGGCTACGGCCTTCCCGGGGGATGGTTGGGTGAGTTGGTGATATAGTTCATCAAAGTTATTAAGGTTTGCGTGGATGCTGAATGGTCTCTCAACGCTCTGCGCAACCACCTCAAGAGTTTTATACCCATTGCCGGTGATGCTGATAACGATGGATTCGTCTCGGGGAATCCTTCCTTGTTGGATGAGCTTTTTGGTCACCGCGACTTCGGTGCCGCCTGCTGGCTCGGTGAAGATTCCTTCAGTTCGCGCGAGAAGTCTAATCCCGTCGAGGATCTCCTCGTCGGTGACGCTCTCCCCCCAACCTCCTGATTCGCGCACTGCCTTAAGCACATAGAACCCATCGGCAGGGTTGCCGATGGCAATCGAGCTGGCGATGGTATTGGGTTTTACCGGGCTAATGAGATCGGTTCCCTTCTTAAGCGCATGGATTATGGGAGCAGAGCCGGCTGCCTGCGCCGCGTAGATCTTACAGTTGCCGTCCTCAATCAATCCTACCTGTTTTAATTCCTTAAACGCCTTAGCGATCTTGGGCAGAATGGTTCCCCCTGCGGAGGCAACCACAATATGGCGCGGCAGCCTCCACCCTAATTGTTCAGCGATCTCGAACCCGTGGGTCTTGGCTCCCTCCGCGTAATAGGGCCTAAGGTTGACGTTGACGAAGGCCCACCCGTACTTGTCTGCAATCTCGCTGCAGAGTCGGTTGACGTCGTCGTAATTTCCTTTGATCGAAATAGTGCGCGGGCCATAGATGGCTGAGCCGATGATCTTTCCTTGTTCCAGTCCGTCCGGGATAAACACATAACAGTTGAGTCCAGCCTTGGCCGCATGGGCAGCCACTGCGTTGGCGAGGTTTCCTGTGGAGGCGCACGAGACCGTGTCAAAACCAAATTCGATGGCTTTGGATATGGCAACTGAAACGACCCGGTCCTTATAGGAAAAAGTGGGGTGGTTCACCGAGTCGTCTTTGAGGTAGAGCTCCTTGACCCCCAGGGCCTCTCCTAGCCTGTGGGCACGGATGAGGGGAGTGAAGCCCGAATGCAGTCCGGCCTGCGGCTCTCCATCGATTGGCAGCAGTTCTCGATAGCGCCAGAGATTGTTCGGCCGCGAGAGGATTTTTTCCCGACTAATGGTTCTTTTAATTTGCTCGTAATCATAGACAAGCTCTAAAGGCCCAAAGCAGGTCTCACATACATGCAGAGGCTCTTTGGGGTAGTCTTGCCCGCATTCTCTACATTTCAGTCCTTTGACGAAACTCATTGGTTTTTCTCCCTCTTTTTTCCTCGCTTGTTATTCGATCATTAGTTATTCCCACGAGTATACGAGTAACGATTATACGATTAATGAATTCAACCTTTTCTCTCCGCAGGCGCTACACTGGGGATCTCGCCGCACCTCAATGATACGGAACCTGACCGTTTTAGCATCATACGTCAGCAAACGGTCCACCAGCAGCTCTTCTTCCATTCCGACAAAGTATTTAATGGCCTCCGTAGCCTGAATCGAACCTATGGTCCCTGCGATGGCACCGAGAATGCCTGCCTGCTGGCAGTTCAGGATCTCGCCCGGAGGTGGAGGATTCTTAAAGAGGCAGCGATAACAGGCGCTCTTGCCAGGGATCACGGTCATAGTCTGGCCCTGGAGGCGCACGATCCCGGCGTGGGAAAAGGGTTTACCCAAGCCGACCGCCACGTCGTTGACCAGGAACTTGGTGGCGAAATTGTCGCTTCCGTCAATGATGAAATCATAGGGGGCGAGCATCTCCGCCGCGTTTTTCTCATCTAAGCGCACGGAATAGGTGTGGATCTCCACTTCCGGGTTGAGTCGATCGAGCTTTTCTTTCGCTGACTCCACCTTTTCTCGGCCCAAATCCAATGTGGAGTGGAGAATCTGCCGCTGCAGGTTGGAAAGCTCCACTCGGTCGCTATCCACAAGGCCTAGAGCTCCAACCCCCGCTGACGCCAGGTAGAACGCCGCGGGACATCCCAAGCCTCCTGCCCCAACGACCAGGACCTTCCCTTGGCGCAAACGGATTTGTCCTCTGCCTCCAAGGTCGGGAATCATGATTTGACGGCTGTAGCGCTCAATCTGCTCCGTTGTGAGACGAATAGTCATTGGTCCACCAGCTAGCCAAGTCTAGGCCAAAAAAAAACCTCTTCCCATCGATAAGGAGAGGTTTCCCTCACCTTATCTTCCCCCGCCTGAGGCGGGGTGGGAATTAGCACCAGCGTTCCATATTATGGAACCGGTTGCTGTGGCTTCGAAGGGCCGATCCCTCCACCACTCTGAATAAGGTGTCCAGACGTTATTTAGACGCAACACTAACGCACTCTATGATACGTGTCAAGGCCCATAGAGCTATTCGTCAAAGAGGGTGGTTCTGAGGAAAAAACCTTCCGGCCTGAGGAAATAGAACCGTTCCAATCGTTCAAAAGGTTCAAGCCGTTTTAAACGATTTGAACTATTTGAACAACTTGAACCATTTGGAGTGAACCCCATCGGCGCCCACTGAGGAGCGGACCCCCGCCGCACCATATTTTCATCAATGGAG
>JBOHVJ010000596.1:0-22548 GCA_050735075.1 Binatia bacterium | reverse complement strand
CAAGCCTGTCCTGAGTTCATCGAAGGGCTCGGGACTAAAGGCTCTGTCGAGGGAGCCTGCCCTGAGCTAAGTCGAAGGGTCGAAGCATGCGAACCACTTTTTCAACAGTTTGTTGCGGCCTGATCCTCGCAGTGGCGCTTGGTGTGCCCTCCGTTCGCGCTCAGACCACGGCGACCGAGCCGCTGGTGGAGGTAGACGGGGAGGTGATTACCGCCGAGCAGGTAGAAAAGGCTATCGGCGCTCCACTCGCTCAACTCCAGGAGCAGATCTACAACCTCAAGCGCCAGAGGCTCGAAGCGATGATCGCTGAACGGCTCCTCGCCAAAGAGGCGGCAAGACGCGGCGTCTCTGTCCCGGCGCTGCTGGATGCAGAGGTGACAGCGAAGGTAGGGTTGGTCACCGAGAAGGAGATTGAAGACTTCTATCAAAAAAACAAGGCCCGCTTGCAGGGGGACGAGGCTGACATCCGTCAGAAAATTCGGACCTTCCTGCAACAGCAGAAGCTGGGCGCTCGGCGAGCGCTCTTCTTGGAATCGCTCCGCTCGCAGGCTAAGATAGTTGTCCATCTCCAGCCTCCCCCCGTGATTCGCCTTGAGGTGTCGATCGAGGGCGCGCCCTTCCGCGGCGCGGCGGACGCGCCCGTGACGCTCGTGGAATTCTCCGAGTTTCAGTGCCCGTTCTGCAGCCGAGTGCAAGCGACGCTGAAGCAGCTTCTGGAGCGCTATCCCGGGAAGGTGAAGCTCGTATACCGGGACTTCCCGCTGGATGCGCTTCATCCCCTGGCCCGGCCTGCCGCAGAGGCCGCGCGGTGCGCCCAAGACCAGGGAAAGTTTTGGGAATACCACGACATGCTATTCGCCCACTTTCCCCAAGCCGCTCCCGATGACTTGCGGCGGTACGCGGAGCAAGTCGGGCTTGACGTCACGAAGTTCGACCGCTGTCTTTCGGCGGGTGTCCACAAAGCTGCGGTGCAGCGGGACCTCGACGAGGGTACCCGCCTGGGGGTTAATGGCACGCCAGCCTTCTTCATCAACGGGCGACCGCTGCCAGGGGCCCAGCCTCTCGAGGCTTTCGTGCGAGTGATCGACGAGGAACTGGCTAGTCGTTAATGGTGCTCGTGCTCGTGTCCGTGTTCGAAGATCGTGGCGGTTAGTCGTGATCGAGGGATTGGCCGAGGCGTGTTAGCATTTGACCTACTCTGTTGAAACCCTCACGAATCTCCTCGTAAACATCACTCGGAAGATAACCTAGATCCTTAGCAAGAAGAAGCTGATAGCAAACTTCCCCTGCCGAGCCCCTGGCAATACCGACATATTGGCGGTACTCACGGCTGTTCAGCCTCATCGAACCTTCGGCTAGGTTCATGCCGATGGAAGTTGCAGCACGCCTCATTTGCGAGATCAGGCCGAAGGTTTCCTCTTTAGGAAAGTCTGCCGTTATCCTATACACTCTTAGCGTGAGGTCGTGAGCTAGCTTAAATACGTCGAGCTCCTCTACTGATTTCATATTGCTGTTTTCACGAGCAGAATCCGTGATTAGGGTTGACGAATAGCGAGCACGAGCCACGATCACGAATCACGAACTCTAACGCCGTATCTCTTCATTTTTTTGATCAACCCTTGGCGGCTCAATCCCAACGCCCTTGCAGCGTGCTGTTGATTGTGCCGATATTCTTGTAACGCCTCCAGGATCATACGCTTTTCTAATTCAGACACCGTCTCTTTCAAGGGGAGCTTTGGCCGCGACAGCGAAGGAGAGCCTGCGTCTCTACTTCTTTGGACAGCTTCAGATAGATCCTCTTCCGTAATTGTTTTTCTAGGGACTGAAAGCACCAGCCGTTTCACCTCGTTTTCCAGTTCCCTCACGTTCCCCGGCCAGGGGTAATTCATGAAGCCACTCAGTACTTGGGGAGCCAAGTCCATGGGTTCCTTCTTCATTTCTCGACAATAATTGGCCAGGAAATAGTTCGCCAAGAGCGGGATGTCCTCCCTGATCTCCCGCAGCGACGGCATCTGGATGTGGATCACTTTTAGGCGATAGTAGAGATCTTCCCGAAAGGTCCCCTTTTTAATCTCTGCTTCCAGATTCTTATTCGTCGCCGATACAATTCTCACATCTACTGGAATCACTTTCCTTCCGCCCACGTGTTCGATGACCCTCTCTTGGAGGACACGCAGCAGTTTGGCTTGCGCCGTAAGAGCCAGGTCGCCGACCTCGTCCAGAAACAATGTCCCGCCATGCGCAGCCTCGAACTTTCCCATCCGTCGCTCTACTCCCGTCGCCACTCCTTTCTCGATGCCAAACAGCTCGCTCTCCAGCAGAGTCTCCGGTAGAGCGGCGCAATTCAGAGCCACAAATGGATGCCGGGCGCGCAGGCTCTTGTAATGAACCGCCTTGGCCGCCAGTTCCTTCCCCGTACCACTCTCCCCTGTAACCAAGACATTGACGGAACTATCACTGATCTGTTCAACCAGCCTTAAGATGGCTTGAATCTTTTCGCTCGTACCGATGATGTTTTGGGTGGCAAATCTTCCCTCAACTTCCTTCCATAACTGGGCGTTCTGCTCTTGGAGTTGATCCCGATGCCGCCTCATCTCCTCCATAATTTGCGCGGTTTCAACAGCAATTGCCGCCGCCGAGGCTAGGGCCTTCAGAATCTCTTCATCTTCTTCGCCAAAGGTCCCCGTCTTTTTATTCAACACTTCAAACGTCCCGATGATCTTCCCTTCGTGGTTTCGAAGCGGCACGGCGAGAAGACTCCGCGTGCGATAACCCGTGTGAAGATCGATCTCCTTATAAAAGCGCGGGTCTTGATGGGCATCCTCCACATTGATTGTCTGACCGGTAAGGGCCACGGCTCCCGCAATGCCAAAGCGGGCATCAAACCGTAGGATCTCCTCACTGCCGAGTGCAACCTTCGACCAAAGCTCGCCCTTTTCCCGATCGAGCAGAAAAAGACTCGCCCGATCCGCCTCCATGAGTTTAGTGGCTTCCTTAGCAATCAAGTCCAAAAGGGCCGCAAGGTCCCTTTCCGAATTCATTTTCTGGCAGATTTTGAGAATGGGGAAGAGTTTCTCTCCCAGATGGTTTTGCTCGCTAGCAAATGGTTGATTGCTCGAATCCATGGTCCTCCCCGGATTAGGGTTAGCTTTTTTGACTGGTCGCTAGAGGGTGGTGTTGATTTAACACGGTAACAGTTAGCTGTCAACCAAGTTAACAGCCTGTCAACAGCGTTCACAATTCATAAAAGCGCTGATCATTTCGTGGCTTAGGACCATGCCAGCTTCGCTGTCTCTAAACAGCGTGGACAAAGCAGAGGTCCTTTCTCCCTTTCTCTCATAGGCTAATTACATTCGCCACCAAAAATTCTGCCGCTAGTTCGGCAGCTTAGTTTAAATCAGCGGAATCCTCACAGATTGGCACGCTGCTTGCTCTGTCAAAGGGCAAGTGCTGAACGAAAAGGAGGAAAAGACCATGGCACGACAGATTTTGGTTCCGCTAAAAAAGAATGACCGCCTCGGGCAGGTCATCCCTTACATTGAGAAGATTGCCAAACCTGGAATGACAGTCGTTTTCCTCATTCATTCTCCAGTGGTGGGAGGTTTGGAGTGGTCGCGAGATCCCTGGGTGACAGGGGAGCTTGCAGAAGAAGCCTTGTCCTGGAAGGGAAGAATGTCGGAGAGCTACTCTTTGGAGGATGAGCAAACGCGATTAGACAACTATCAGGTTTTTCTTGTCCAGGAGGCTCTTCGCGGAAGAGGTGTGGAAATAGTCGTGGACGTTTATAGGGGTCGTTTGAGAAAAGTGGTGGAGGAATACAGGCGTAAGGGAGATGTCGAGTTGATCATGATGAGGACCGAAGGCGCCCATTGGCACTTCAGGTTCCTCCACAAGACGATGTCTCTTTTCGGATTAAAGCAGCATGATTTTTCTGCCATGCTCCTGCTCCATCCGGGTGCCGTTGCTTAGATAAGGGAAAGAGAGATCCTCTGTTGGGTCTCTAAGAGGAAATACAATTTACAATTAAAGGAGGGTAAGATCATGGTAGGAGATATTTTGGTGCCGCTAAAAAGGAATGACCGCCTGGAGCAGATCATCCCTCACCTTGAGAATATGGTCAAACCGGGAATGAAGGTAGTATTCCTGATTCCTTATCCGGTGGAGCCATCGCTCTGGTTGAAAGATCACTGGGTGACAACGGAGTCTCCAAGAGAGGCGATGTTGGCGGGCAAAAAAATCATGGAGAGGTACTCCCGGGAGTCGCAGAAGTCATTGGCGGAACAAAGAGTTTTTCCTGCCGATGAGGCGTTACGGAGAAAGGGGGCAGAGGTAGCCGCGGATGTTTATACAGGTAGTTTGAGAAAGGCGATTAGGAGTTACATGCTCAACGGAGATGTGCAGTTGATCATGATCAGGGCGAGAAGCGCCCTTCGGCTCATTCAGTTCCTCGGCGGGATGATGCCCCTTTTCGGCTTTCTCAGACGGCCCAGTTTTTCTCCCATGCTCCTGCTCCATCCGGATAAAGCATCATCTTCTTAGGATGGGAGCGACTCTGTATGTAGGGGTTTTCCCAAGAAACCGCTCAGACGTTTTCCGAGGCTTTCCAGTCTCCTCATTCCTCCTCGGTCTAGAAGAACGGTCTCATTGTTTTCGAGAATGAGGCGCAAGGAGGGGACCGGATATTTCTGGGCTGCAGTGGAGCCTGCGAGGGCAAAGCCGCTGTAAACCTGATCCATCCCGAGTCTCAAGGCTTTGACTTCCTCATAACCCACGCGAAGCCGGGCGCTGCGAAGGATACTGCGCTTTTGCAGTACAACTTGCTGTTCCTTCTGATCGAAGAGGATCGTCCTCTTTAGGGAAAAGAGGAAAAGGGAGATGCCCAGCAGGATCAAATTCATCATGGGGAAGTACCATAGGGAGCCGGCTGGCCCTTCGAATCCCCTTTGACGGATTGCCTCCAGGATCGGGACCGAGAGGAAAAGCAGGCCGAGCGCAATTCCCAAACAGAGAAAGGCAGGGAAACGGGTAGCCTGCCAGACAAGGGTGAGTCTCTCTTGGCTCTCTGCATCGACGCGAAACCCGAGCCGGCTTCCAATCACCTCGAATTGGGCCGGATTTCCATCCATTCTAAATCGTCGGGAAGGGTTTGGGGGTTAGTTGAGAGTCTGTTGAAAATCTTCCGTTCACCCTTCAACAAGCCTGTCCTGAGCCAGTCGTTCATCCTTCGACAAAGCCAGGACGAACGGCTGAGTCGAAGGGCTCAGAGCCTGCCCTGAGTTTATCGAAGGGGCGAACGGAGGAAGTCGTAAATTCATTGATGATTTTTCGTTCATGCTGAGCCTGTCGAAGCATGGAAGCCAGTTTTCAGCACCCTGATAAGTCTGCGTCCTAGGAATTTTTCCGGGCATGATAGAAATCTTTGAAACGATAATCCTTCAGATGGATGAGCTTTTGATAAGAACCGAATCTCTCCTCGGGGTTTTGCACCTGATCCAACAGATCTACAGGGCTTTCCTCGCTTTCAAAAACCCTAATCTTTTTGTAGGTGGTGGATCGTTCACCTGGAATGCGCCCCATCTCGCGAATCAGATGGCGGAACTGGGAGGGCTTCATCAATTGGCCGTAACCGGCGCCGGCTGCAGTTGAGATGCTCTCATTGATAAGCGTCCCGCCGAAGTCATTCGCACCTGCCATCAGGGCGATCTGGGACAGTTTGGGACCTTCTTTTACCCAGGAGACTTGCAAATTTGGAATCCAGTTGTTGAGCATCATACGCGAGACCGCATAGATCTTCATAACTTCAGCCCCGGTTGCCCCGTTGCGCAAGCCGGCGATACGTTTACGATGATACATGGGCGCTTCTTCAAAAACGAAGCTCAGAGGCACGAACTCGGTTATCCCCCCGGTTCGCTTTTGGATGTCGCGCAAGACCCCTAGGTGGACAGCCTTGTGATGGGAATTTTCAATGTGGCCGTACATGATCGTGGAGGTGGTCGGAATGCCCAACTCATGGGCGGTCTCAATCAGCTCCACCCATTTTGCCGTGGTGATCCGGCCCGGCGAAATCTTGTCTCTGACTTCGTCCACCAAAATTTCCGCGGAGGTTCCTGGCAAACTGCCCACACCGGCATCTCTAAGTGCCGAGAGGTAATCTCGTACAGTGACGCCGGTGAGCGTGGAGCCATAGAGCACTTCCTCAGGGGAAAAACCGTGGATGTGCAGCTCCGGGAACGCTTCTTTAAGGGCCTGGCAGAGATTCACATACAACCAGCCGTCCATGCCAGGGGCCAAACCTGCCTGAACGCACACCTCGGTGGCGCCCAACTCCCACGCCTCCTGGGCGCGTTGGATGACCTCTTGCAGCGGTAGGAAATAGCCTTCCTCTGCGAGATGGCCACGGCTGAAAGCGCAAAAGCCACAGGATTTGACGCATACATTGGTAAAGTTGATGTTGCGATTGACCACGTAGGTGACCACGTCCCCAACGGTCTTTTTGCGCAAATAGTCCGCCACTGCGGTCATGATGAGGAGATCGGCGCCAGAAGCATCAAAAAGCTGAGTTCCCTCTTCGACGGTAATATCCTCTCCAGCCAGGGCTCGATCCAGAATCAGTCCGATGGGAGGAGTCACTCCTGATAGTAGGGCATCGAGCGACGTCTGTAAGTGAGGGAGTGTCATGGCGCGACTCTATCTGTTCATATCCAGAAAAACAACGGTTGCTCCTATTTCTCCGTCCAGTAGCGGGCATACTCCTGGAGATGAGTAAGGGTGGATAGGTCTCGCATCCGATCGACAAAGACCTTGCCGTTAAGGTGGTCCCATTCATGTTGGATGACCCGGGCGTGAAAACCTGAGGCTACGAAGTTCAACTCCTTGCCATTCCTGTCTCGGGCTTGCACCCGAATACTTTTATAGCGTGGAACTTTACCTCGTAACTCATTGATGCTTAGACATCCTTCCCAGTCCTCCTCCATCTCTTCGGAGAGGGGAGTGATTTTTGGGTTAATTAACACAGAAAGGGGAACCCTTGGTTTTTGCGGGTAGCGAGGATTGTCGGCCACCTCCAGGACGGCGACCTGTTTGGGTTCGTGCACCTGCACGGCGGCGAGGCCAACTCCGTCATATTCCTTCATGGTTTCGATCATATCGTCGATAAATTTCTGCATCTCAGCAGAACTGATTTGATCAAGGGCTACTTCATCAGCGACTCTGCGCAGAACCGGGTTTCCCAGTCTTGCTACTTGGAGTATAGACATGAGCTTTTCTTAGCATAGCGGAAAACCCAGAGGAAGGGGTTAGAAAAACGCCAGGCACGAGGAAATTTTTTGGAGACCTCTCAAAAAGTCCCCCGTCCGTGCTTCGACTAGCCTGTCCTGAGTACGCCAGCCGTATCCTTCGACTAAGCTCAGGACGAACGGCTGGCGTGTCGAAGGCTCAGCACGAACGGCTACTAAGCGCAGTTTCGTATACTTATCCGTTCACCCTGAGCTCCGTCGAAGGGTGAGGGATGGGTTTTTCAGAGGTCTCCTTTGCCTCTCTTGACAAAATGGACCTAATGAGTCTATATTGTTTTAGCTGGTCATGAAAAGGTCAAAAGCGACATCAGAGAGGAGTTCCTTGATGAATGTGGGGCGCCGCGTTGATTATGCGGTCCGCGCCCTTTCTTATCTTGCTGCACAGCCAGCGGGCAAGATTATCAGTCGAACGGAAATTGAAAGGAAACAAGATATCCCCTCACACTATCTATCCAAGATCATGAAGGATCTTGTTGCCGGGGGGCTTGTTCAGTCTCACATCGGCTCGAAGGGCGGGTTCAGTCTAGCGAAGTCTGCCAAGGATATTAGCGTCAAAGAGGTCTATGAGACTGTTGAGAGACCCATTGTCCTTATGGAGTGCCTCGAGAAAGGTGAAGATTATTGCGCGTATTGCTCCGTATGCACTCAGAGATCGATTTGGGAGAGGGCCCAGAGCCTTCTGGCCAATTTCCTCGCTGGGGTTTCTGTCGGTGATATCTCAGATCAGCAAGGTCTAAGGGGACGGCTTGCTAGCCTTCACGGCTGATTTTTTTTATGGATCGAAGGGGATGGACGATGCTGAAAATTAAGAACTTACATGCGAAAGCCGCGAACAACGAAATTCTGCGGGGAATCGATCTTATGGTGAATGCCGGTGAGATCCACGCCGTTATGGGTCCGAACGGCTCCGGCAAGAGCACGCTCGCTCACGTTCTCTCCGGACGGGAGACCTACGAAGTGACGGCCGGTGAGGTGATCTATGAAGGGAAAAATCTTCTGGAAATGGCCCCGGAAGACCGGGCCCGCGAGGGGATCTTCCTGGCCTTTCAGTACCCGGTCGAAATCCCCGGAGTAAGCACGACCTACTTCCTGAAGGCAGCGCTCAATGCCATCCGCAAGCAGCGCAGTCTCGAAGAGCTGGATGCCATGGACTTCCTGGCTTTGGTCAAGGAGAAGATGAAACTGGTCGAGATGGATCAGGGCCTCCTTAATCGCCCGATTAACGAGGGGTTCTCTGGGGGCGAGAAGAAGCGCAACGAGATCTTTCAGATGGCAGTGCTGGATCCGAAGCTTGCTATCCTGGATGAGACGGACTCCGGATTGGACATCGATGCCTTAAGAATCGTGGCCAACGGCGTCAACACTCTCCGGAGCGAGGACCGCGCCATGATCGTCATCACCCATTACCAGAGACTATTGAACTACATCGTCCCCGACTACGTCCATGTGCTCTTTGACGGCCGTATTGTCAAGTCGGGCGACAGGCAACTGGCTCTGGAGCTCGAAGAAAAAGGTTATGGCTGGATCGAGGGTCAGCTCGGAGCACTCAGCCAATGAGCCTCCAAGAGAAGTGTCTCAGCCGTGAACGATATCACTGAAGCAAAGGACTTCTACCGAACGCAGTTCGCTGGGTTCGAGAAGGAGCTGGGCAGCAACGGGCAGTCGTGGATCCATAGGATCCGTAAGGAGGCGATCTCCCGTTTCGCTGAATTGGGGTTCCCCACCACGCGGGATGAAGAGTGGAAATATACCAATGTGGCGCCAATCGTGAAGGTTCCTTTCAAACCTGCTAACTTTGAGATTAACGGGTTAACGGCCGATACGGTTCTTCGCGCGACCTTCGGAGAGTTAACATGCAACCGGCTCGTGTTCGTGAACGGTCATTACTCGCAGGAGCTTTCATCTCTCCGGCCACTGCCTGAGGGTGTTAGGTTAGGTAGTCTCGTAGCGGCATTGAACGCGGATGCGACAGGGGTGGAACCACACCTCGCGCGATACGCTAGCTATCAGGATCAGGCAATGGTTGCCCTTAACACAGCCTTCATGGAGGACGGGGCGTTCGTGTACGTCCCTCAGGGCCGGGTCGTCGGTGAGCCGATCTATGTCCTATTCGTCTCAACCGTGCACGGGAAGGCGACGGTGTCATACCCCCGGAACCTGGTGGTGATGGGCCACGACACCCAGGCGACGATTGTGGAGAGCTATGTTGGTCTGGAGAACAACGTCTATTTCACCAACGCGGTTACTGAGATCGTCCTTGGCGAGAACGCCGTGATCGACCATTACAAACTGCAGCGGGAGAGCGTGGAGGCCTTCCACATCGCGACCCTGCAGGCTCATCTGGACCGCAGCAGCAATTTCTCGTCCCATTCCATCGCGCTGGGAGGCGCTCTCGTTCGGAACGATGTTAACGTGGCGCTGGAGGGAGAGGGTATCGAGTGCACACTCAACGGTCTCTACATGGTGACCGGTCGGCAGCATGTGGATAACCACACGAGGATCGACCATGTGAAGCCGCACTGCAGCAGCCGTGAGCTCTACAAGGGCGTTCTCGACGGGAAGTCGCGGGGGGTCTTCAACGGGAAGATCTACGTGCACAAGCCCGCTCAGAAAACCGACGCCAAGCAGACCAACAAGAATCTGCTGCTCTCCGAGGATGCATTGATCAACACCAAGCCGCAGTTGGAAATCTACGCCGACGACGTGAAATGCACTCACGGATCGACTATCGGTCAGCTCGACCAGGATGCAATCTTTTACCTGCGCTCCCGCGGCGTCGGCCTGGAGGCTGCCCGCAGCCTCCTTACCTATGCGTTCGCGAGCGATATCATCGGCCGGATCAAGCTTGAGCCGATCCGTGGTCAACTTGACCATCTGTTGGCGACAAAATTCCAAAAAAACTCGCAAGCCAAGGAAACACTATGAAAACCGCCCATGAAGTAACCGCTCGGGACACTTGGGGAAGATCCCGATCCTCATTCGAGGTAGAGAGAATCAGGGAAGACTTCCCCATTTTGAAGCGACTGGTCCACGGGAAGCCGCTCGTCTACCTCGACAACGCAGCAACGACTCAGAAGCCGCAGGTCGTGATCGATGCCTTGAACAGATATTACTTAACGGAGAACTCAAATGTCCATCGGGGAATTCACTCCCTAAGCGAACAAGCTACAGCCTCCTATGAGGGCGCCCGCGCCAAGGTGAGGGATTTTCTCAACGCCTCAAACACCAAGGAAATCATTTTCGTTCGAGGCACGACAGAGGGCATCAACCTTGTTGCGCAGAGCTACGGCAGGACCTTCATCAAGAAGGGGGACGAGATCATTATCTCCGCGATGGAGCATCACTCCAACATCGTCCCGTGGCAGATCCTGTGCGAGCAAGTTGGCGCTATTCTCCGCGTCATTCCCATCAACCATGATGGTGAGTTGCTGGTTGACGAGTATAAGAGACTCCTTAACGAGAGAACGAAATTTGTTTCCTTGGCTCACATATCGAATGCGCTCGGCACCATTAACCCGGTCAAACATATCGTCGAGTTGGCGCACCGGCGGCGCGTTCCGGTTCTCCTCGATGGGGCACAAGCGGTTCCTCATCTGAAGGTGGACGTGCAGGATCTTGGTTGCGACTTTTATGTGTTCTCCGGCCACAAGCTTTTCGGCCCTACCGGCATCGGAATCCTCTATGGCAAGGAGGGCCTGCTTGAGGTCATGCCGCCGTATCAAGGCGGCGGCGATATGATCAGCTTGGTCACCTTCGAGAAGACCCACTACAACGTCTTGCCCTACAAATTTGAGGCCGGAACGCCTCACGTCGCAGGCGTGATAGGGTTAGGGGCGGCGATCGACTATTTTAGTGAGGTTGGCCTGGAGGCTGTAGCCGCTTACGAACGGGATCTGCTGGCTTATGCGACCGAAGCGCTCTCCAGGGTTAAGGGTTTGAGAATTATTGGAACGGCGAAAGAGAAAGCGAGTGTGATCTCTTTTGTGCTTGATGGCGTCCACGCCCACGACGTAGGGACTGTGCTGGACCGGGAGGGGGTTGCTATCCGGGCGGGCCATCACTGCGCCATGCCGGTGATGCAGCGCTTTGGAGTGCCGGCTACCGCGAGGGCATCTTTTGCCTTCTATAACACGGGAGCGGAAGTGGATGCCCTCGTCAGGGCCCTTTATAAGGTCATTGAGGTGTTCGGTTAATGTCGGATCTCAGCGAACTCTATCAGGAGGTCATCCTCGACCATAATAAGAGTCCGCGCAACTTTCGGAAGCTGGAAGACGCGAATCGAAGGGCGGAAGGTTACAACCCGCTTTGCGGCGACCAGGTCACTGTCTACATCCAGTTGGAGGGAGATGTGATTAAGGAGATCAGCTTTCAAGGCTCAGGCTGCGCGATTTCCAAGGCCTCTGCTTCGATGATGACCGCCAGCTTGAAAGGAAAGACGAAGGCCGAGGCGGAAGTTCTTTTTGATAGGGTCCATAAAATGCTCACCGGGGAGTTAGAACCAAAAGTCGATTCACCGGAACTTGGAAAACTGGCAGTCCTTTCAGGGGTGTGTAATTTTCCCGCCCGCGTGAAATGCGCAAGCCTGTCATGGCATACACTTCACGCGGCCCTGGAAGCTGACGGGATCGCGGTCTCGACGGAGTAAATCGTCGAGGAGGATCCGAACTCTGAAAAGAAAGAAGGAGAGACAAACCTATGAGAACCAACGAACCGATAACGCTAAGCCGCGATTGCGAAGCGCTCCAGATTCCCAGTGGCGAGAAAGTTACGCTTCCGGCAGGCAGCCAGGTGAGGATAACCCAATCGCTCGGTGGCTCTTATACCGTGGTGACGGACCGGGGATATATGGTGCGAATTGCGGGTAAGGACGCCGATGCCGTCGGCCAAGAGACCATCGCGACATCGCAGGCTGGGATGTCGGCGGCGGTGGATCCTGCTGAGGTCGAGAAATTGGTCTGGGATCAGTTGAGGACCTGCTACGATCCTGAGATTCCCGTCAACATCGCTGACCTAGGCCTCATCTATTCTTGTTTAATCACGTCGCTGCCAGACAGTGGGAACAGGATCGAGATAAAAATGACCTTGACGGCGCCGGGATGCGGCATGGGCGGGGCACTCAAAGCGGACGTTCAAAGTAAAATCCAAAGCGTACCTGGCGTTAAGGAAGTCGATGTCGAATTGGTTTGGGATCCCCCGTGGGACCAAAGCCTGATGTCCGAAGCGGCCAAGCTCCAGCTTGGCCTGATATAAGCGGGGAAGTTCGGGAAGAAAATTCCGTGACCGAAGCCTTTTGCTCGAGTTGTACGGGCAAGGCTGACGGCTAATGGAAAATTGGTGACCCGTCTGCTCTCTCCCATGGATACACCACCCCTTAATGCGCTTGTTATTGAGGCACAGGTCATCGATGCCCTACACACCTGTTTTGACCCAGAGATCCCAGTCAACATCTACGAACTGGGACTAATCTACGGGGTCAAGGTGGGTGCCTCGGGCGCAGTCGAAATCCAGATGACCCTCACCTCCCCTAATTGTCCGGCGGCGCAATCGTTGCCCGGAGAGGTACAAGCTAAGGTGAAGGGGGTTCCTGGCGTGACGGATGTCACGGTGGATGTTGTCTGGGATCCCCCCTGGGATCCGAGCAAGATGTCCGAGGCAGCAAGGCTACAGCTCGGTATGTTGTGATTGTTTATAAAGGAACGGTTTAGGATCAAAGCTGACCAGTGGAGAAGAGAGGAGTAATGGAAAGAGCGTTGCAGTACGAAGAAACCAACGATAGGGTTCCCGAAGGTGATTTTCCGGAAGATTTGAATCAGCTTCATGATACGGTAATCGAGGAGCTGGAGGGGCCGCAGGATATCCTTCCGCCGGAGAAGCCCGATGAAGAAGAGGCGGAATTGGATACTGAGAAGAGCGAGAAGAGCGGTGATCCAGTTGCGCTGTACCTTCGAGAGATAGGGTCGGTTCCTCTTCTCACGCGAGAGGGCGAGGTAGAACTAGCCAGAGCGAAGGAAGAGGGGGAGGAGCAGGTTTACCAAGCAGTGCTCTCATCCTTTGTTGCTTTGCGCTATGTCCTTGAGCTGGGCGAGAAGGTTGAAAGCGGTCAATTAAACCTGTCGGATATCGTTATGAACAGGGAAGAGGTTGAGGGGTTGGCCCATGAGCATGCCCGGCGAAAACGATTTCTCAAGAAGATCCAAAAGCTCCGGCGGCTGGGTGAGCTTTATGACCAGATCGCCTCGGAGCTGAAGAGGAAGCGGCTTGCGCAAAGACGAAGAGATCTGGAGGAAAATCTTTCCAGAAGAAAGAGAGAGATTGTCCAGGGATTGAAAGATCTCCGTCTTTCAAAGTCTCAGATCGGGGAAATTGCGGAGAGGCTAAAGGGGTCTTATGGCCGCTTGATCGAGTTGGAACAGAAAATTCAAGGCACCCCTAAAGGGAAAGAGCGCGAGACGATCCTCTCCGAGATTCGAGGAATCGAAGCACAGACGGAGATGCCGGCCGGCGAGCTCAAGCAACAGGTGCAGTCTATCCTCGAGGGAGAGGTTCAGGCGAAGCAGGCCAAGAAGGCATTGACAGAGAGCAATCTGCGTCTGGTTATCACTATTGCCAAGAAGTCTGTCAACCGTGGCCTTCAGTTTTTAGACCTTATCCAGGAGGGAAACATCGGTCTCATGGAGGCCGTGGAGAAATTCGATTACCGACTGGGATATAGGTTTTCCACTTATGCGACTTGGTGGATTCGCCAGGCCATCACTCGGGCCATCCACAATTTAGGGAGTACGATCCGTGTCCCCGTCCATGTGATTGAGGACAAGAACAGGTTGATCCGCACATCTCACTATCTTCTTCAGAAGCTAGGCCGGGAGCCGCTTCCTGAGGAGATCGCCGCCGAGATGGGCTTAACCCTGAAAGAGGTCCGTAGGATTACCAGAATCGTAGGAGAGCCGTACTCTCTGCAAACGCCCATCGGGGATGAAGGGGAAAGCTCCCTGGCCGATTTCGTCGAGGACAAAAGTGCTCCAAGGCCCTTAGAAGAGGCCATTCGGGAGGACATACGTGCGGAGTTGAATAAGGCTCTTGCGATCCTGCCGCCGAGACAGGAGATGGTGGTCCGTCTGCGTTTTGGGATTGGCGAGGCACGCGATTATACCCTGGAAGAGTTAGGGGAGAGGTTCTCTCTGACTCGCGAGCGGATCCGCCAAATCGAGCAAAAGGCTATGCGTGCGCTTCGCTTTCCGGGCGGGGCCCTGCGACACCACGGCGGAAGAGATCCTAGGGAAGACCGAGGGAAAGCTCCCTTATTTTCAGGTACTCACCCCTCTGCTCCAAGTAGCCCTTGAGATGACCCTTCTAATCGGCTCACGCTTTCTTTCTTAAATCGCTAGAGGATGATCCAAAGGGGGGTTCAGCCTGGCGAAAGGCGCTAAGGACATCAGCATCAAAGAGGTCTACGAGAGTATCGAGGGGCCGCTAGTGCTCATGCATTGTCTGGAGAAGGGCGAAGAGTATTGTCCGTATTGCTCAGTGTGTACCCAGATCTCGGTTTGGGAAAAGGCCCAGAACCTTCTGGCAAGTTACCTTGATAGGGTTTGCATCGGTGACATCGTGGATCAGCAGGGCCTAAGGGAGCGGCTTATTAGCCTTCACGGCTGATTTTTTTAGTTAAATGGCGGATCTGAAACGTCTATCAATTAAGGAGTTTCAGCAATGATCGACACAAGCATAGAGGGTATAAGATGCCGTGCCGCCCACGATGTTCAAAGCTACCAAGGGGTGGTTAGGGCTTGTACTGAAGGGACCATCCTGTACGAAATGAAAAGGCACGGTCGTCACCTAATAAATGTCCATTGGGATAACGGTCTCAGCTTGAATGTATCCCCCAACGAGATCGAAATCATCGATGGAGATGTCTTGTGGCAGTGAGATTTTAGCAAACAATTCGGAAATAGGAGACCTCAATGTCATTCACTAACAGTTTACCTGAAACCGCTTTTACAACCAAAGTAGATGACCTCCTCAACTGGGGGCGAGCCTCTTCACAGTGGTACATGCTGTTCGGCCTGGCCTGCTGTGCCATTGAGCTGATGCAGACAGGAGGGCCACGCGCCGATGTGGATCGCTTCGGCGCCGTTCCGCGTGCTTCGCCTCGCCAGTCGGATCTGATGATCGTGGCTGGGACGCTCACCTATAAAATGGCCAAACGGACCAAGCTTCTCTACGACCAGATGCCCGATCCAAAGTACGTCATCTCCATGGGCAGCTGTGCCAATTGTGGTGGGCTCTTTCAGCTCGCTTACTCGGTCTGTAAGGGTGTAGATAAGATCATCCCCGTGGATGTCTATGTTCCCGGATGTCCGCCCCGCCCCGAGGCCCTGACCGAAGGGCTTCTGAGGATCCAGGACAAGATCATGCACGAGAAATGGCTCGTTAAGGATAGCAAGGCTGAGCCGGTGTCTGCAGGCTAAGCAAACGGAGGATATCCAATATGGTTGGAGACATTACCATCACGGATCGCGCCGCGGAAAAGATCCGCAAGCTTCTTGGCGGGGCGAAAGAGGGACATGGGCTGCGCATCAAAGTCGTCGAGGGCGGCTGTTCAGGCTTCGAGTACAAAATGGATATCGATTTTCCCGGAAGCGAAGACCAGGTTTTTGAGAAAAACGGCGCGCGCATCTTGCTTGGTCCGAAGAGCATCCTCCATCTGAACGGCACCGAGCTCGATTACAAAGACGGGTTGGCGCAATCGGGGTTCGTGTTTAACAACCCCAACGTCAAAGGGACATGTGGATGCGGCACCTCTTTTAGCGCGTGAGTGGGCAAGGGATTTTGGAAGTCCGCTGAAGTGTCTGCGGACTCGGGGGAACCATGACGGAGCTGACGGCACAACCTGAAGAGAAAAAAAAGCGCAAAGGGACCGCGCTCCTTGCGGTCATGGACGAAAATTGCAGCAGCTGCGCCGGCTCGCCGCTGTGCGAGCTACACTGTCCGGTAGAAAACTGCATTAATTTACTCTACGAGGAAACCCCCGCCGGCGGACTGAAGCCCTATCGCGTCTGGGTGGACAACGATAAATGCATCGGCTGCCAGATGTGCTTCAGTGACGATTTAACCAAGATTCATCGGCATAAGGAAACCGGGGAAATCTTCCGCGAGTATGCCGGCCGATACTACGACGGTGCCAAAAGGCCGGTCGAAGGGAACAAGATGCCGAAGAAATTTCAGCTTGAGCTGATCGGCACGGAATCCGACGATCGACTCGATAAAAAAATCTGTCCCTGGGATGCCATCAAGATGTACGAATTCGACGAGGGGGCGGAGCTTTCCAAATATTTCTATGAACCGAAGGAAATCGATTCGGTGAACGGCGTGTACGTCATGGATGCTGCCGAAAAACAACGACTGGAAGAGAAGCAGATAGAACTCTATTCGGGCGGCGGATGAACGCCGGATATCTTAGCATGAAAGACAGAAGCACAAGGAAGAAACGCGAGAGACATTAGGAGGATAAGTAAATGAAAGTCAATTATCTTGAAAAGCAGGTATCGTTGACTGGCTCCTTAACGCAAGATTCCTTGAGCGTTGTTGCGGAGCGGTTGAAAGGGCTCCTCACCAGAGATCAGCTTCATGAAGAAAGAATGAGCTACTGGCAGCTAATCTTGTTGCAGAGTAAAGCGAACGGCTGTTTCTACCACGGCAAGGATCTTCCTCATAATATTTGGGAGTGGCCCAAGAACACCTGGTTTCAGAAACGGACTCATCATCTCAAGGATCTCGAATTTGCGGCACACCAAGTGAGGAACTAAAGGTGTCTCGGCGATGAGCGTGCCTCTGGGGCAGTAGAGCCAACCTTCAGCGAGGAAGTGGGGAAAGGACGGGGCGGCGCGATAATTCTTTTCAAGATTGTGGATGAGGAGATGCGCATAGCGGCGACTGGTGAGCTTGGCAATTTGGCCTCTCACCGGGTCACAAAAAACGGAGAGCTGAAGCCATGAACGCTAGCACATATACGACGGAGGAGTTGGTCAGCCGGGAGTATAAGTACGGGTTTGTGACCGAGATCGAGACCGACACCGTGCCCCGCGGACTCAACGAGGAGATCGTCCGCTTGATTTCGGCCAAGAAGAACGAGCCAAACTTCATGCTGGAGTGGCGTCTGAAAGCCTACCGGCACTGGGTGAAGCTGGAAAAGTCGCAGGCAGAGCCAAAATGGGCCAACATTTACTATCCGCCGATCGACTACCAGGACCTCATCTACTACTCGGCGCCAAAGACTGAAGCTGAGGGGCCGAAGAGCCTCGAAGAGGTAGATCCCAAGCTGCTCGAAACTTATGAGAAGCTCGGCATTCCTCTGTCGGAGCAAAAGTGGCTCACCGGGGTCGCGGTGGATGCGGTCTTTGACAGCGTCTCGGTGGCGACGACGTTCAAGGAAAAGCTGGCGGAGTTGGGGATTATTTTTTGTTCCTTTTCCGAGGCGGTGCGGGAGCATCCAGTGCTGGTGAAAAAATATCTCGGCTCGGTGGTGCCCTACAGCGACAACTTCTTCGCGACGCTGAACTCCGCCGTTTTCAGTGACGGATCGTTCTGTTACATCCCGAAGGGGGTGCGCTGCCCGATGGAGCTATCGACCTACTTTCGCATCAACGCCGCCGAAACCGGCCAGTTTGAGCGGACCCTCATCATTGCCGATGAAGGCAGCTACGTGAGCTACCTGGAGGGATGCACTGCGCCGATACGCGACACGAATCAGTTGCATGCGGCGGTCGTGGAGCTGATCGCCCTGGATAACGCCCAGATCAAGTACTCGACTGTCCAGAACTGGTATCCGGGCGACAAGGAAGGCAAGGGCGGTATCTACAATTTTGTTACCAAGCGCGGTAAGTGCCTTGGTAAGAACTCAAAGATCTCATGGACGCAGGTGGAGACGGGCTCAGCGATCACCTGGAAATATCCGAGCTGCATCCTGCAGGGAGACAATTCGGTCGGCGAGTTTTACTCGGTTGCTCTCACGAACAACTACCAGCAGGCGGATACCGGCACCAAGATGATCCACATCGGGAAAAACACCAAGAGCACGATCATCTCGAAAGGGATATCCGCAGGACACGGGCAGAACTCCTACCGGGGGCTGGTGAAGATCATGAAGGGCGCTACGGGCGCGCGGAATTATTCGCAGTGCGACTCGCTGCTGTTGGGCGATAAGTGCGGCGCGCATACGTTTCCCTATCTGGAGGTCATGAATTCCAGCGCCCAGGTAGAGCACGAGGCCTCGACCTCCAAGATCGGGGAGGACCAACTGTTTTACTGCCGGCAGCGTGGCGTGTCGCCCGAAGATGCGGTCACGATGATCGTCAGTGGCTTTTGCAAGCAGGTCTTTCGCGAGCTGCCGATGGAGTTTGCCGTCGAGGCGCAGAAGCTTCTGGGCGTGAGCCTTGAGGGCAGTGTCGGCTAAGACATGGCATACATTGCATGCCGCGCTGAATGGGAATGGGGCAGCGATCTCTACGAAGTGAGCTGTCGAGAAGGGAACCGAACACTGAACAAAGAGGAGGAGAGACAAAAATGAAAACTAACGAACCGATAATCCTTAGCCGCGATTGCGAAGCAATCCAGATTCCCAGCGGCCAGAAGGTTAGTCTGTCAGCGGGTACCCAGGTGACGGTAACACAGTCGCTCGGAGGCAGTTACACGGTGACCACAGACCAGGGATATCTGGTGCGCATCTCGGGCAAGGACGCGGACGCCATTGGCAAGGAGGCGGTCACGGCGGCGCAGGCTGGGGGGTCCAGCACGGCGGAGGGGCCTACGGACCTCGAGAAATTAGTCCGGGATCAGTTGAAAACGTGCTTCGATCCCGAAATTCCCGTCAACATCGCTGACCTCGGCCTCGTATATTCTTGTTTAATCATGCCCTTGCCCGACGGCAGGAACAAGGTGGAGGTAAAAATGACGCTGACAGCGCCAGGTTGCGGCATGGGCGAGTCGCTCAAGGTTGACGTTCAAAGTAAGATTCTAAGCATCCCAGGCATCAAGGAAGTCGATGTCGAACTGGTTTGGGATCCCCCTTGGGACCCTAGCATGATGTCCGATGCGGCCAAGGTTCAGTTGGGAGTTATGTGAGCAGGGAAGTTCTTGAAGGAAAGGTATCAGCACTGTCGGAGACACTGCTGTCAGCATTGCTTGGGCCAATGGGCATCAGGTGATCAACCAAAAATTTAAGTAGGAGGTGAGTTATGGCAGGATTTGTGAAGGTAGCTAAAACCGATGAGGTGGCTCCGGGACAGGGGAAGATGGTCGAAGTAAGCGGCAAGAAGATCGCCCTCTTTAATGTGGAGGGTTCTTTCTATGCTATCGATGACACCTGTACCCATCGTGGTGGGCCGCTTTCAGAGGGGGTCCTTGAGGGTAATAAGGTGACCTGTCCCTGGCACGGGGCTGTCTATGATGTAACCTCTGGCGAGGTCTTAAGTCCTCCGGCCCCCAAAGGGGTTGCCCGGTATAATGCCCGAGTCGAAGGAGACGATGTCGAAGTGGAGATCTGAGGAGCTGCACCCCGAACGGAGGACAGAAGAGAAAAGCTATAGAAAGAGCGTTTAAGTATGAAGAAATCCCTGACGTGGTTACCGAGGATTCACCGGGTCAGGTGAACGAGCTTCATGATATGGCAATCGAGGAGCTCGAGGATCCTGAGGATCTCCTTTCGCAGGAGGAGGTCGATCAGGTAGGTGAGCAGGAGACCGAGATCGAGACGGAGGAGATAGAGAAGAGCAGTGATCCGGTTGCGCTATACCTTCGGGACATAGGGTCTGTTCCCCTTCTGACTCGGAGACTCCGTTCTCCACGGGGCGCCTGAAGGCTGAGGCAGAAAAGGGCGGAGGATCTCCATGAAAAACCGGGAGCTCGAAGCGGCATGGGCCTATCATAACGGAACCAAGCATTCCTACCAGAGCATCCGTACGAACCCCCACTATCTGGACTGGGAGAACCAGCCGATTCCCTTTAAGATCTATTCCACTCTCGATCCTATCCCACTGCCACAACACCTCTCAGCTTCGGGTGTGGCGGCGCTTTCGGCCATCTCGTCGACGGGCACCCAGCTAGTCACTCACAACGTTCCCAATAGTGAAACCCTGGCGCAAATTCTCTACCTCTCTGCAGGCATCACCAAACGCAGGAGCTACCCTGGAGGAGAGATTCTCTATCGGGCCGCGGCCTGCACCGGAGCGCTCTATCACATTGATTTGTACCTTGTCTGTGGCGACCTGCCGGATTTGGCGGCTGGCGTCTATCATTTCGGGCCCCATGACTTTGCCCTGAGGAGGCTGCGTGCGGGAGATTATCGAGGTATCCTTGTCCGTGCAAGCGGGGGAGAGCCTACGATAGTCAGCGCACCGGCCACTGTCATCTGCGCCTCGACTTACTGGCGCAACGCCTGGAAATACCAGACCAGGACCTATCGGCACTGTTACTGGGACAACGGCACCATTCTGGCTAACCTGTTAGCGGCCGCAGCCGCCCGTAACGTAGCGGCGCGGGTAGTTGTCGGCTTCGAAGACGCTGCGGTGAACCGGCTCCTGAGCCTTGACACCGAGCGCGAGGGTGCGCTCACTCTCGTACCGCTGGGGGATGTCCCGGCTATGGCGCCCGGACCCTCTCCGGAGATTGAGCCGCTGACGCTTGAGACCGAGCCGCTATCCAAGAGAGAGATCGATTATCCAGCCATCCGGGCCATGCATGAGGCTTCCTCTTTGGAGAGCGAAGAGGAGGTGGTAGTCTGGCGCGGGCAACCTCCGCTCGAGGCGTCAGCTGGGCCTAAGGCTTCGACCTTGCAGCCCAACTCAGAAGGGCGACTCTTTCCGCTCCGGCCATTGGGTGACCATGAGATCCCAGAGGATACGATTGAGGAGGTCATCCTGCGGCGTGGCTCCACCCGGCAGTTCTCCCACGAAGCGATCACCTTTACGCAGCTCTCCACGATGCTTGACGGGGCAACACGTGGGATACCGGCCGATTTCCTCAATCAGGGAGAAGTATCGCTTAACGACCTCTATCTCATTGTGCATGCAGTGGAAGATCTCCCCCCTGGTGCCTACTTCCTTAGTCGGGAAAGGCACGCACTTGAGCTGCTTAAGAGAGGTAATTTTCGCCGCGAGGCAGGATACCTTGGCCTCGGCCAGGAGATCCCGGCCGATGCCAGCGTGGATGTCTTTCTCCTGGCGGATCTCAAACCTGTTCTAGAGCGGTTCGGCAACCGCGGTTATCGCGCAGCCCAACTTGAGGCCAGCATTATCGGCGGGAAGCTCTACCTTTCGGCTTATGCCCAGCGTCTGGGGGCCTCGGGACTCACTTTCTTCGATGACGACGTGACGGAGTTTTTTTCGCCCCATGCCGCCGGGAAGAGCGTCATGTTCCTGATAGCCCTGGGTAAATCGGTAAAGAAGAAAGGCTTAAACGTTATATAGCCTCGCGAGTAAAATATGGAGAATGGACTCCGCTAATCCTTGGCTCAGCTCACATGAGTGGGTGGCCAAATCTAAGATTCAATAGACCTGACCCTCTGGCCCTCTCTCCCATAGCGCGACCCTATAGTAGCACCGGCGCAGGAGCGCTTAACGACCGAATACAAAATCCAAGATTTGGCCCTGAATCCCTCGTTGCCGAATATTGTGCGGTGGTCAATCAGTGGCATCTGCCTTTATGGCCGCTGGGAGACCTGTCTGCGTGTCCGCACAGGCAGGTAGACAGCGCTCCGAGGTCATGCTGTGAGTCGTGAAAAGACTCCCGACCCCTTATCCCTGGCCCGACCGTCACCTGGCCCCGATCCAAGGCATAATAGATCGAGACCATTCCCAAGCTGACCGCTATTCCCGCCGCCAAATAGAAGTATAGACATTCCTTGTTGAGGACGAGGATCTGCTTTCTCCTTCCGGCGGCCCACACGGTCAGAAGAGAAATACCCAGGGATGAAGTCGCGGTGACTGCCGCGGCGAGAAAGGGATGGGGAAC
Source organism: Binatia bacterium (assembly GCA_050735075.1). Lineage (GTDB taxonomy): Bacteria > Desulfobacterota > Binatia > UBA9968 > UBA9968 > JAHFAO01. Next base: position 250 of record JBOHVJ010000596.1, on the reverse strand, counting down.
AGCCCCCAAACCGAATTTCCGCAGGATCTGCGAGAAGCCGGCTAGCAGAGAGGCCAGCAACGGATAGAGGACGTAGAGGAATCGTATCCGTTGCATGGAGCCGCCACGGCCCGTGGTGAGCCTGGTCGAACCATGGGAGAGGACGGTAATGCCGATGATGATAAGCAGAGTGGCGAAAAAGATCGGCCAGGTCATGCGCTCGTCTAAAAAGAGGATCGCAAACAGGGCGCTAAACAGTGGAGTCGTGGCG
>JBOHVJ010000595.1:0-7283 GCA_050735075.1 Binatia bacterium | reverse complement strand
AAAAAGGGCGTCAGGGCATGCTGATTGAGCCATTCTGTGGCTTCAGGGCTAGCCGCAACCGGAGGAAGAGTACCAGGCGGCTCCGCTGGAGTAAAATTTCCCAGGAGATTGGGTTCTTGAAGACGCGGCGGGTTATTTCCTGCTAGTTCCACGGCGAAGAGCCGTTCATGAATCACCTGCCCAAGACCATCCACAACCCGTGCCCGGTAGAAATCGAGTCGTGAAGGAGCATCATGCTGGAGAGAATAAAAGCAAGCCCCCTTCCCGAATGTCTCCTGTGCCAGGTTTAAAGCGTGTCGCCGGAGGGCCTCGAAGAGCGGGTGGCCGGGGGTAACCCATTCCAGATTATTCTTCTCAGCCGTATCACGGTCCGCCGATAGACGCGGATACTTAACGGCCAGCGCGGGGAGTTTCCAGTCCGGTTGAGCCTCATAGCGTTTGAGAGCCGAAGGGGTTCTTCCAGGCTCAAAAGTGTGAGGTAGTGTCGGTACTTGCTTAAGAGGAAAAGAGACACGCTCCGCTGACTCACGGATAAAGCGGGCTATTGTCTCAGGCACTACCCGGCGCTCTTGAGCTCTCGCCCGGCGCTCGATGAGCATTTCGAGATTGAGCTTTTTCGCAGCGAGCCCTTCGAGCGCGTTTTGACATATGGCCCGGAACTGCTTCTCATCAACGTTCTTAAGCAGGCGATCCTCTAAGTCGGCCTCTCCCAAGCGTCCTGCATAGTAGTCACGAAGCACTCTCTCAATATGCGCTGCCGGAAGAATCTCTCCGACGACGTTAAAGACCGCATCGTCATCCAGAGCATTGCGGATTTCCTGGAGCTTTTCATGAAGACGTTGGAGCACTTTACCTTCAATGGTATTTGTAGCGACGAAATTGAAAATGAGGCAGTCAAATGGCTGCCCGTATCGGTGGATACGACCCATCCGCTGCTCCAGACGGTTGGGATTCCAGGGGATGTCGTAGTTGAATAGGATATGACAGCACTGGAGATTGATCCCCTCGCCGGCCGCTTCAGTAGCGACAAGTATCTGAATCTCTCCGTCCTTGAACTGCTGCTCCGCGTAGAGGCGAGTGCCCGGCTCTTCGCGCGACCCCGGTTTCATACCGCCGTGGATATATCCAATCCGAAAGCCCCACGCCTTCAGCCTACCGACGAGATAGTCGAGAGTGTCCTTGAACTCGGTAAAGAGGAGAAGCCTCTCTTCAGGATGGTCGAAAAAACCTTCCTGTTGGAGAAGGTCCTTTAAACGGGAAAGCTTCTCCTCTGCGCCGGAGTCCTCCACGGCCTGTGCTTGGGCGGCGAATAGATTTAGCTCTTTAATTTCTTCCCGGACCTGATCCGCGTTACCAGCCAGAGTGATAGCATCCAGCATCTCCTCTAAGCGCTCGCGTTCGCTTTCCTCCATCTCCTCGAATTCCTCCGGGTCAGGAAGCTCTGGTGGAGCCAGGCGCACCAGTTCTTGGGCGCGCTTCAGTCCTTCCTCGAGCCGGCGGGCGCGGTTCTCCAGCGAGTGACGAAGGGCGTACGTGCTTGAGGCCAGCCTGCGCTGATACAGGGACATCAGGAATCCGATCGCTCTAGCGCGCGGGTCGTCTTCTTGTGCAGCAGCCTTGGCGCTCTGGCGCTTTACGAAACGGCTGATGTCTCGATAGAGATCCAATTCAGCGCCGTCAATGTTAAAGTCCACGGTATGAGGGATACGTTTGGTAAAGATTTTCCTGGCGGCCCATGTACCGTCAGACCGGCGCTCCGGGAAGTAGACCATCGCTTCCTTGGTCCGCCGGAGGTAAAAAGGAGCGCGCCGCCTTTCCATAGCCTGGCGAATGGACTTGACGTCAGCATAGGCGTCCGCGTCCAGCAACTGGAGGAAGAAAGAAAAATTCTCCGGATCTCCGCGATGGGGCGTCGCTGTGAGCAAGAGCAGGTGATCGCTAGTGTCACGGAGCATCTCGCCGAGCCGGTAACGCTGCGTCTTGTGCTCAGAATCAGACGCTGACATATGATGGGCTTCATCGACGATGACCAAGTCCCAGTGAACCTGACGCAAGCCTGGTAAAATTTCCTCACGTTTTGCCAGATCCAGCGAGGTGATGATCTGGTTTTGTTCCAGCCACTGGTTGACCCCAAATTGATCGCGGATATTGTTGCCCTTAAGCACCAGGCACTTCTCGTCGAACTTCTCCTTAAGCTCGCGCTGCCATTGGAAAGTCAGGTTTGATGGACAGACAATCAAAACGCGTTCCGCAAGTCCCCTAAGCTTTAACTCCCGGAGCAGAAGACCCGCCATTATGGTTTTCCCTGCCCCCGCGTCATCGGCGAGGAGAAAGCGAACTCTGGCAACCTTAAGCAGGTAGTCGTAAACAGCTTCGAGCTGATGCGGTAATGGATCTACACGAGAAATAGAGAGGCCAAAGTAAGGATCAAATTCGTACGCGATTCCAAGAGTGTAGGCTTGCAATCCGAGGCGGAGAAGCTTTCCGTCTCCGTCATACGTGCTCGTGGTGTCCTGAATTGTGAGCGATGCAAGGTCACGAGCCGTCAGAGTTACATTGCGGAAACGCTCCGATTGAATGCCGACCAGGCCCACCACCCAGGTGTCGGACCCGCTGGCGCGGACCGTCTCTACCCGCATTGGCTCGTTAAAGAGCGGACCGGTAAGGATCTGCCCGGTCTTGATGGGACGTTCACTCATGATAGGGGAGGATTATACACAGCAGGCCCTATAAAAATCCAATAGTTAAATTTCTCGGTTGACAGCCCTAATCCTATGATGGGAAAATGCCGCCGTTGTTATGGGGGGAAACAATCTAATGGATGAGTCTTACCACGCCCATGGACATGAAGAGGTAGCGCGATCGGAAGACAACCAGGTCATCCAGGTTGAAAACGTCTCCAAGGTCTTCCAAACGCAAAAACAGGGAAAGGTGGTCGCCTTAGAGGACATCACGTTAGGCGTTCCCTACGGAGAGTTTGTTACAGTAGTCGGCCCGAGCGGATGTGGAAAATCCACTCTCATAAAAATGATCGCTGGCCTTAGTCCGCTCTCTTCAGGTCGAATTCTTTACCAGGGTTCCGAGGTCCGCGGGCTTAATACCAAAGTTGGCTATGTCCCCCAGGAAAGCAAACTCTTTCCCTGGTTGACTTTGGAAGAAAATGTGGCCTTTGGCCTGAATCCCCGATTCTATTCTCGAGAAGAGCGCGAAAGTCGGGTGCGCCACTTCATCAGCCTTGCGGGGCTCGATGGGTTTGAAAAGCACTATCCCTCACAGTTGTCCGGGGGGATGAGCAAACGGGCTTCCATCATCCGAGCCCTGGTTTATGATCCCCCAGTCATCCTTATGGATGAGCCCTTCGGTCCCCTCGACGCTCAGACTCGAATGGTCCTCCAGGATGAGCTTTTGAAGATCTGGGAAAAAAAGCGGCAGACAATCGTTTTCGTAACCCATGACCTGGTGGAAGCGGTGGCCCTCGCTGATCGGGTGGTGGTCATTACTCACCGTCCCGGCCGAATCAAGGATATCCTCAAGGTCCCCATGGATCGCCCCCGAAACATCTTTGAAATTCATCGACAGGCTGGATTTAGCGAGATCTACGGGCGCCTGTGGGAAATCTTCCGCCATGAACTCAACATTAAGGATGATCCGACAACAGGGAGAGCTTGACTCAAGAAGAGCAAGCTTATAAAGGGATCAATGGTGCGTAAGAGCAAATCAACGATGGCGGATGCAGATGGCATCTCAGAGGCGAGCAGTTACCGCAGGCGGAGGTTGGGGATTTACCTTCTGCGGGCGGGAGTGATCGGCGGATTTTTCCTCCTGTGGGAGATCGCTTCGGGAAGATGGGTCGAACCCTTTTTGATCAGTAGTCCAAGTAGGATTTTCCTATCTTTTATTGCTAACATCCAAACCGGTGACTTGATACAAAATTCCTGGGTCACCTTTCAAGAAATCGGCATCGGGTTTCCTCTGGGGGCCATTTCAGGTATTGCCCTCGGCTATCTGTTCGGACGAAGTCCCACCCTGGCTGAGGTCTTTGAACCCATCATTATTACCCTATATGGGGTTCCCAGAACGGCTCTTGCGCCCCTCTTCATTGTCTGGTTGGGCATCGGCATCTGGTCAAAAGTCGGGGTTGTCTTCCTGCTCACCTTCTTTCTGAATTTCTTCAATACCTATGCTGGCATGAAACAGATGGACCAGGAATACGTCGACCTGGCGAGACTCATGGGGGCAAGGGGATGGAAACTCACCTTTAAGGTTATCCTCCCGGCGGTATCTCCATACATCCTGACAGGGTTTAAGACCAGCATCCCCTTCTCCGTAATAGGGGCCATCGTCGGAGAATTTATTGCGGCAACCGAAGGAATCGGTTTCTTTATTCGCGCGGCAGCCGGAGTTTTCAAGACGGCTGACGTTTTTGCCGGGATTATTGTCCTCATGCTTTTGGTGATCGCGATGAACAAAATAGCCGATCTGATTGAGAGGAGAGTTCTTCAGTGGCAAACCCAGACAGACCACGTACGAATCCAAGGGTAGCATCGGGTTACCACCGAAGCAGCTTTCATCTATTGAATTCGACTCCAAAGAGAGATCGTGGAACGACTTGAACGATTTAAACGGCTTAAACGACCCGAACGTTAACGTAGAGAGGAGGTAAGAAAATGTCCACGAATTTCAGAATGCATAGAGAGGTAAGAACCGTCCTCATTAGCCTAATGGTTTTGGCCTTCGTCTGCGCAATGCCTTTTCAAGCCCGGGCTCAGAAGGAGTTGCCTGAGGTCACTATTGCCACGGCCGTCTCCAACTTTGCGTTTGCGGCTCTCTGGGTGGCAGAACAGCTCAAATACTTTGAAGAAGAAGGGGTACGTGCCAAGGTTACAGTCGCCGGAGGCGGGTCACCTTGCCAGTCTGCGGTGGTTGGGCGGTCGGTAAACTTCTGCGCTTCCTCCTCAGAGGGGTTGATCCTGGCGCGGCTTGAGGGAGCGCCTCTGATGGCAATACAGGCGCACAACCGAAACCTAACTCTGAGTGTCGCTCTCCGTAAAGTCCTCGTAGAAAAGTTGAAGCTTACCCGCGAAAGCCCTTTAAATGACCGGTTGAAAGCGCTGAGCCAACTGGGAACCATCGGTGCTACAAGTCCCGGAGCAGTCTCGGAGCAGATCTTCAAGTTTCTCGTCGGAAAGATAAAAGGCAGTCCAGAAAAGCTCAAGTTCGCCTACCTGGGCGGTACGGAATTACCCTCGGCGCTGATGAACAACGTGGTGGATGCGATCGCACTCTCTCCACCGTCCGGAGAAGCAACCGAGGCCGCTGGTAAAGGTTATGTCCTGATCCCGCTGGGGCGAGGCGAGGTTCCTGAATTAACCAACTATCCCTATGAAGTCTTGATGGTGCGGCCTGATTATGCGGAGCAGAACCCTAAAACTGCCACAGCAGTTGCTCGTGCCATCTCCCGGGGAGGCGCTCTTTTCCGCACAAATCCTCAAGCAGCCAAAGCGGCCCTGCGCGCTCATCGCTTCTCCAATCCCCAAAAGTTGAATGATGCGGTCTTTGATCTGTCCTATTCTATGGTCGCGGATGCCATGCCCCAGTGGGGAGACATGACGGCAGAAGGATGGCAAAAGGTTATCAATTTTTCTACCGGCGCTGGGATTATCAAAGAGCCGGCCAAAGCCCCTTCATCCGCAGAAGGCGTTCTCTGGACGAATAAGTACGTTGGGAAAGGCCCGTGAAAATTTTTCGTGCGCAGCCTAGTCAGACGGAGGACCGAAGACGGGAGACCGGTCACCTGTCTCCGGTCGTTGCGGCTATTTAGGATAAAGCTTAAATCCACCCCAGCCCAACTCCCCTATGGGTTTCCCTGTAGCCTCATCAAAGATATCGATGAGCATGAGCTTCTCTGGGTGACCGGCGAGATAGTGGGAGAAGATCTCCACAAACTCTTCTTTCTCCTTATGGCTTGCTTTGTGGAAACCCTCTCCGACGTAGAGTCTGTGCGGCCGGCTTTTGCTATCTAGCTTCATCCAAAAGCGGTAGCCGTTTGAACCGAGCTGATCCAGCCACCGCTTATATTCGGCGATCTCAGCTTCCCACTTTTTAAAGTCTTGGCCGTTGGACGCCCACGGCAAGAGCGAGAGCAAGAGAAGGGTGGCTAAAAGAGCCCTAACAAACCGAATCTTCATTGGAGGTCGAAAGGACTCCCTCCGCTTTCCCTTCTCCCGCCTATAGATTTTGCCTAGCGGACTTTGACTTCCACTCTGCGGTTCTTCTCCCTACCCTCTTTGGTCTTGTTATCGGCGATGGGCTTTGTCTCACCGAAACCACGGGTAGTGGTTTTTGCTGGATCAACGCCCTTCTTTACTACGTACTCCTGTGTCGCCCGGGCACGTCTTTCAGAAAGCCCTTGATTATACTTTTCCGTCCCGATCGAGTCAGTATGCCCCTCAAAGTCTGCCCTCTTCTCAGGATTCTCCTTCATAAAGGTGACGAGGCGATCCAGGATCTTGGCTCCGTCCGGCTTGATTGCTGTCTTATCAAAGTCGAAAAGGACATTATCCAAGATAATTGTCTTTTCCACCTTAGGCGGCACAGGCTTTGGCGGTGGAGGCGGCGGTGGAGGTGGTGGCGGAGGTGGCGGCGGAGGTGGCGGTGGAGGTGGTGGTGGTGTAGGCTTTGGTGGCGGAGGTGGTGGCGGCGGTGGCGGCTTCGGCTCTTCGGCTATTAGATAAGCGAGTGCGCCGCAAAGCAGGGCTCCCCCGACTGCACCGATGGGGATCGCCTGACCTTCGCTTAGTCTATTATGACCGCTCTGGTGCGATGTGACTCCCGCTATAAGGGCTCCTGCAGTACCGCAGACGCCCGCACCAACGAGGGCAGCCTTCTGCTTGTAGGTCATCTGCGCACAGCCGCTCAGGAAGAACCCTACAACAAGCCACGCTGCGAATTTCGCCTTTCTCATCTCAAACCTCCTCCAGACCTACAATAACCGTTAAAGTTCAAAATCTTGTGCAGTTTATGCCATTGATAATCGACCTGTCAAGCGAAAAAAGGGCATAACTTTGCTAAGCCTCTTCACTACGACTATCGTATAGCGTTTTATCCCTGATGCCTAGCAGTGATGAGTCTCGACAGAATCCCCGACGTGGCATTGGGGGATAAAACGTGTTGGACTAAACCGCTGAGCCGACTTTAGCTCTGGCTATGCGGATTGTAAAGGGAAAAGGCAGCGGAGAGGGGAACAGGGAGTTGGGTAGGAATGCGGGTTGTGGCAGCGCTAA
>JBOHVJ010000594.1:0-10232 GCA_050735075.1 Binatia bacterium | reverse complement strand
ATTAAAGGTGAGGGTGGTGCGCCTCAAGTTTGCCCTCACCCTCGCCCTCTCCCGCGAACGGGAGAGGGAAATTGCATTAACGAATATACGACGATTTCGTGCGCATTACGTGGTGAAGTCAGGATAACCGATCTTAGCGGTCTTTTCCTTGTAGTCTTTGACTAGTTCCTCTCTGGGTTTCTCGTGCACCCAGACCGCCTCCGTGAAGCTCCAGAGGGTGAACGGATGCGCGCCTAAGGCGTAGAGTTTTCCGTAATCTTTGTTGCAGAGCGCTTCGCGTTCCTCGGCGGTGAGTTTTAGCTTCTCGCCCTTTTCCCACTTCTCCACGAATGCGCGCGGATTGATCTTGTACTCCTTCTCCGCCGACTCGTTCATATTTACGTGATGAATGAATTTGTTCATTATGTACTTGCTCATAGCGAAGCTCCTTCCTTCGCATCCCAACTAAAGAAGGGCACAGCCGGGAAGCCGGCGTCGAGTCCTTCTGCGTAGGATGGCTTGGCAGCGTTCGCCACGCCCATCATCATGAGAAAGTTCAAATAGCCGGTTGTCATGTTCCCAGCTTTCAGGAGTCTGTCAGGGGCGCAACCCTCTGCCGCGCCTTTGATGTCGCCGTTAGTGATCCAGCCGACCGCGGCAGCATCGAAATTCGGGTCCGTTAGTTTCCGTTCAAACTGCTTTGGTCCGCCGACTTCGAGTGATAGATGGCCGCTGACAAGGACGCCGACTCTCTTGTAGCCTGGGATGGCGTCGATCGCTTTGCGGATTGCCACTCCGACGTCGTAGAAGCGCCTTGGCCGTGGGAGAGGCGGTGCGATGCAGTTGGTCAGTATGGGAACGATTGGGATATCCATCTCCGGCCGGACAAACATCATCGGCACGATAATGGAGTGATCGATAGTCAATTCATTAGAGTAAGAGAAATCTACGCCTTCATCCATGGAGCGTTCGAGGATGTGGGAGGACAGATCCGGGTCGCCGGGTATTTTGCACGTGGGCAGGCCGAACTCGCGCATCTCGTCATGAAAGGTCCCGCCGTAACTCTCCATCTTGCCGATCATGAAGGCCGGCATGTTGTCCATGAAAAACTGGTGGAGGTGGTCATTGCCGATGGTGATGAGGACATCAGGCTTGGCTTGTTTTAGTTTCTCGCGCATCATCGTGATTCGTTCCTTAACCTTGGCTGCACCCGGTGGTTGCTGGGGTTGACTGAAGAGCCGCGGCATGAAGGGATTGTGGGTAATGCCGATAATCGTTACCAGTTTCGCCATGGAATTTCCTCCTTCCTCGATGCAAAAAGCCTATTAACATAAACGCTACGCTCGTGTAAACAACGCCACTCACACTATTACAGTAGTTGACACTCCCATTAGTCGTTGTTAGGATCGCCCAGCCTATGACAATAAAATAAAAGGAGGATCATACTATGTTCGGTAAACCGACGGTTTTTAGCCTAAGAGGCCTCCTTATCCCTGTCGTTCCTCTCATTCTACTTACGACCGCACCCCTCGCGCAGCCAGCCGAGACTCCAGCGCGATCTCCGGCACTCCAGAAGATCATTGAAGGAGCGAAGAAGGAAGGGGCCTTGAAGGTCCAGTGGTTGGCGGGCCGACTGGACGGTGAAGCCGGATTGCGGCCGATGGTCGCCGCCATGAACAAGATGTACGGGACGAACGTAAAGCTACAATATACGCCCGGCCCCAACTTTCCCACCATGCTCAACAAAATCACCCAGGAAAAGGCGGCCGGCGTGGCCTCGAGCACGGATATCAACTTGATGACGTCGAACCATGTCTCTGAGGGAACGAAAAATGGCGTGCTCAGGAAGATGGATTGGGGGTCGATCCTGGAACAGCCATCTCCGCCCGACGCGAAGATCAACAGGGTAGCGCCCGAGGGGACCGCCGTCATGATCGCCTCTCGCATCGTAGGTATCCCCTACAACACCAACCTCGTGAAGGGCGATGACATCCCGGCAAGCATGGAGGATGTTTTCAAACCCAAGTGGAAGGGTAAGATCGCCTCCACCCCATTTGCGACTGGGCTATATCAGTTTGCGGCTAAGGACATGTTGGGTTACGAGTACATGAAGAATTACACCCAGCGGCTCGCCAAGCAGATTGGCGGCCTCACTGATTGCAGCAATATCGATCGGATCAGCAGCGGCGAGTTTACGATGATGGTGTTCGACTGCGGCCACGACGACACGCTGAGGTACCAAAAGCGCGGGGCGCCGGTGGCCCATGCCACCATCAAAGAGATCGCCCGGATCAATATCCTGTACATGGGGGTGCCTGTGCACGCTCAGCATCCCAATGCCGCTACTCTCTTCATCAACTTCATGAATACGCGCGAGGGTCAGGCCCTCCAATGGGAGCATGCCAGGCACGACCTGCATATCTACCCAGAAGCTCAAACGCGTAAGCCGGTGCAACGGATAATAGACGCGCGCGGAAAGCTTGCAATCGAGACGGTCGAGCGAGAACTTGCGCTCGGGCACGAGGAGGTCAATCGTCTCAGGGAGGAGTTCGTGAAGATTCTCAAGGAAGGCGGTCGCTAACGTCCAGGAACGCCCAATCGTTTAAGTCGTTCAAATCGTTCAAGTCGTTAAACCGATTGAACAGTTGCCCTAAGGCGTTCCCAAGTGACGCGGAAAGTGAGGCTAGCAAATGGCCGAGATGGCGCGAAGGCTTTTCAAATTTCCCGGCGCTCGAAGCACAAGAGTATCTCCGCTGCTCCCGGTAGCGCTGCTGCCCATGCTCTTCCTGCTCGCCTTGATTTTTGTCATCCTGTGGGTGAGCTTCCAGACGGGGATTATTGGCACCGCGCAGGCCACCTACACGCTGGACAATTATCGTGCTGTTTTCTCTGATCCAGTGGTCTACGGCGTGCTGGTTAATACGCTTGTCTTTGCCGCCACAACCACGCTCTTTGCGATAGCGATCGGTCTTCCTATTGCCTGGCTGGCCGAGCGGACAACTATTGGCGGGAAGCCGCTCATTTACGCCATTATGACGCTTGGTCTGCTCATCCCTGGGATCTTTGTCGCCATGGGGTGGACATTTATTGCTCACCCGCGTATCGGCTTTGTGAATCGTTGGCTGGTGGACCTGTTCGGGCTGGAGACGGGGCCGATCAATATCGGGGCACCCCTGGGCATGGGTTTCGTCCAGGGACTCAGCCTCGCACCTCTGGCTTTTATCTTGACTGTGCAGATGTTCCGCGCCATGGACCCGTTGCTTGAAGAGGCTGCACGAATCGCAGGGATAGGCTTTGCCGCGACGCTCCGGCGCGTCACGCTGCCCCTAGCTATGCCTGGTATCCTGGCAGCGATCATTTACATCTTCATGATTGGGATCGCGACTTTCGACATCCCCGCTGTCCTTGGACTTGGCAATCGGGTCTACCTCTTCAGCACCTACATGTTCATCCAAACCTTCCCGCAGGAGTACGTGCCAAGGTATGGCATCACCGCTGCGGTTGGCACTGCCATGATTGTCGTGGCGCTGGCGCTCACGTTCTGGTACGGACAGGTGCTGCGCCAGGGCCAGCGCTATCAGGTCATCACCGGCAAGGGCTATCGGCCCAAGCCAGTCGATCTTGGACGTTGGGCGATCCCCTGTTGGGCCTTGATCGGATTCTACGCGTTCATCGCCAAAGTTCTGCCGATCACGATGATTGCTTTCGTGGCCTTCTCTCCCTATGTGGCCGCGCCATCCCTGGACCTCATTAGCCAGTTGTCTTTTAGCAACTTCCAGAGGATAAACTGGGAACTAGTGGGACGGGGGGCGCGCAACACCATTACCTTGATGCTGTTTGTCCCTTTTGTAGTCCTGTTTTTTTCATTTTGTATTTCGTGGTTCGTGGTTCGCTCGCGCAGTCGCGCTCGTTACGCGCTCGAGTTTGGCGCCTTTTTGCCCCACACGCTTCCGGAGTTGCTGTTTGCCATCGGGGCCTTACTCATGGCGCTGTTCGTCCTGCGAGACGTATTCCCTCTCTACGACACCGTGTGGTTGATCGCGCTCGTATATCTCGTCGTTCGCCTGGCATTTGCAACTCGAGCCATGAATGGCTCCCTGTTACAGGTCCATAGAGAGCTCGAGGAGGCTGCGCTCGTGGCCGGGCTGTCGACCATCCGCACGGCTTGGCGGGTCGTGCTTCCCATCATTCGGCCGACTATGCTGTCCGTCTGGATCTGGACGGCGTTGCTGGTCTACCGCGAGGTGACGGTCGCAGTCTTTCTCACAAGTCAAAACAGCATCACTTTGCCGGCCGTCGTATGGAGCTACTGGAACACCGCGGGGATGACCGAAGCCTCTATGGTCACGCTCTTCATGATACTACTGCTTTCGCCGCTCCTCGTGTTGTTCTGGAGGTTTGGACGGCGGAGCGGTCTGGCAGCGGGGTGATTCAGTCTGGCAAGTTCCTGAGCAAAGACGAACGGAGATGGCGTGATCCAAATTCGCGATCTTGAGAAGGTATTTCCATCCAACCGTGGGCCGGTGCGGGCGGTGCAGGGGATTGATCTGGATGTAGCGGATGGCGAGTTTGTGGTGCTGCTTGGGCCCAGCGGATGTGGAAAAACCACGACCCTTCGCTGCGTAGCTGGTCTCGAGCAGCCGGACCGAGGAGAGATCGAGATCGCCGGCCAGGTCGTGGACTCGCCTGCAGCGGGAAGCTATGTTCCACCCGAGCGACGCAACATCGGCATGGTGTTCCAGAGCTATGCGGTTTGGCCTCATCTCAGCGTATTCGATAACATCGTGTTGCCATTGACCGAAGGCCGACACCGCATCCCAAAGAGCCAGGTCAAGGGGCGCGTGCTGGAGGTCCTTAGGTTGGTGCGCCTGGAAGGCCTTGAGGAGCGCCCGGTAACTGATCTTAGCGGGGGACAACAGCAGCGGGTGGCGCTCGCCAGAGCCTTAGTGACCCACCCCAAAGTACTGCTGATGGACGAACCCCTGAGCAATTTGGACGCGCGTCTGCGCGACCAGATGCGCCTCGAGCTTAAAAAAATTACCAAATCGATAGCGGTCACAACTCTCTACGTGACCCATGACCAGGCCGAGGCGTTAAGCCTCGGGGACAGAATCTGCGTGATGAATGAGGGCAAGATCCTCCAGGTTGGCCCACCTCAGGAGGTGTACGCACATCCGGCGAGCCTATTTGTCGCGGAGTTCGTGGGCGAGATGAATTTCATCCGCAGTAAGATCGTAGGTCCGGGAGAGGCTGAATCGCCCCTTGGAAGGCTCCGGTGCCGTATGCCTCCAACCTGCCAAGCGGGGAGTGAGGTGACGCTGGCCGTTAGGCCAGAAAATTTGAGCCTTTCGCGTCATATCGATCAGCATCAGCCGATGGTTAAGGGAAAGATTCTCAGCATAAACTATGTGGGCGATGCGACCCTCTTCGAAGTCGAAGCAGGCGGAGTCGCCCTGCGTGTCAAGCAACCAGGCGCTCCGGCTTTTGCCGTAGGAGAGCCAGCCACGGTTGTTTTGCCACCAGATTCTTGGCACCTATTTGCCCATTAAAGGACCAAGAAAGTAGCCGAGCCCCCTGGAAAGCTGTATATAGCGGAGGATTGTTAATATGACGTTGCAGGGTGAAAGAAGAGATCTGCGGCCAGCCGGAAACCTTCTCCATGCGCGCTCCGTTGCTATCGTCGGTGCTTCGCCGAAAGGTCGCTGGCCCACGCTCATCTTTCAGAACCTTAAGAGAGGCGGCTATAAGGGCAAGATCTATTTGATCAATCCCAACTACCCCGAGCTTTGGGAGGAGAAATGTTATCCGAACCTTGCCGCCCTTCCAGAACCGGCTGAGCACCTTCTCATGCTTGTTCCGACGAAGGCCGTGTTGAAAACATTAGAAGAGGGGACGGCGCGTGGCGCCAAGGCGGCGACGATCTATAGCGCCGGTTTCGGCGAGGGAGATGATCCAGAGGGAAGAGAACGCGTGCAGGCAATGCAAGAGCTTTGCAGCCGCACCGGTATGGTCTGCTGCGGGCCGAACTGCATGGGGACGCTCTCAGTTGCCGAAGGTCAGTGGTGTTTTCCAACGCTGTTTCCGCTGCTCCGACCAGGCCCCTTTGGGCTTATCTTCCAAAGCGGAGGATCGTTGGGAAACTGGGTGAAAGGAGCAAGTGAGCGCGGCGTCGGATTCACCTATGCAGTTTCAAGCGGCAACGAGGTCGATCTCGATCTCGTCGATTATCTCTCTTTTTTACTCGCAGATCCGGAGACCAGAGTGATACTTCTACTGATCGAGGGTATTCGCCGGCCCCAAGAATTTATCACCGTTGCTGCACAAGCGTTGGCTAAGAACAAGCCTATTCTTGTAGTCAAGATTGGCCGCTCGGAGCGAGGGCGGCGTCAGGCTATATCCCACACCGGGGCTCTGGCGGGTTCAGACGAAGTTTTCGATGCGGTCTGTCACCGGCTCGGACTGATCCGCTGCCCGACACTTGAGGATCTCACAGAAACCGCGCTAGCCTTTCTACCCGGTAAGTTTCCTCGCGGCCAACGTGCGGCTATCGTCGTTAACTCAGGCGGAATGAAAGGGCTGCTCCTAGACCACATCGAAGAGGTCGGCATAGAGCTCGCCCAACTGAGCGAGGCGACACAGAAGGCAGTTCGGCCCCTCATCCCGGCAGAACTCGTGGTGGAAAATCCTCTGGAATGCGGAGTGGCCGGGTTCGGTGATGAAAAAGGGTTCCTGGAGATTGTTCGGCTCCATGCCGAGGACCCTGGAGTGGACCTCTTGGGTATTCACGGCGAGCTGCCGCGACACCCAGAGAAGCGAGAGGCCACTCTTTGGAAGGCGCTCGCTACGACCATTGAAAAGCCCGTTGTCGCCTTTGCCCGGTCAACCTACAGCCTGACGGACGAGAGCCGAGCTTTTCAAGAACAAGCGGGGATGCCTTTCCTGCAAGGGATCAGCATGACTCTTCGAGCGCTAAAGGGATTGGGCGCTTATGCTGCGCGAAAGCAGAAAGGAATTCCTGACTTGCCACCAGCCACAGGGAAGGCCGAGGATCTTGAGCGAGAGAGCTTCTCACGGCAACTTGAAGCTCATGGTTTGACTCTCCCACGTCAGCTAGTTGTTTCTAACCCCTCAGAAGCAGGGCTCAAGGCAAAGGAAATCGGTTTTCCAGTAGCCTTAAAGCTTCTCGCACCTGAGATCGTGCACAAGACCGAAGCTGGGGCAGTGGTTCTGGGACTGCACAGCGCTGAGGAGGTAGAGAAACAGGGAACACAATTACTTACTCGATCTAAGGGTAGCGCCAGGCTACTGGTTCAAGAGATGGTAGAAGGAACCGAGGTCATCATCGGAGCACGGATGGACCCACAATATGGTCCTTTTCTCATGGTTGGCCTCGGAGGGATTTTTGTCGAGGTGCTGAAGGATATCGCTCTCCGTCTTCTACCTGTAGATAAGGCACAAGCCATGGAGATGTTACGGGAGTTAAAGGGATACCCATTGCTTGAAGGGGTCCGAGGGCAGCCGCGTCGGGATGTACCGGCCTTGGTCCGCGCCATCACCGGTCTCTCCGATCTGTTTCTTACCTATCGCTCCTTCCTTTCTGATCTCGAGTTTAATCCTTTGATTGTCCGCGGGGAGGGAAAGGGTGTGGCGGCTGTAGATGTAAGAGTGATCCGAAAGGGAACGGGCAAAGTTTAGTACCGGCGCAGTAGTTTTCCCCATGGTACTGGCGGGGCCTTTCTTTTGCTTTCACATTTGAAAGATAGCCGAAGGATCGCTCCATCACTCGCCTACTCAATTTTGCAAGTTTGCAGAGATTGTTGAAAAACCTTTTCCATATGGTCATTCTGACCCCTTCGTGTGTCATTCTGAACGAAGTGAAGAATCTCAGGGTAAACTCCGCGAAGAATCTGACTTGAAGAAAAACATTGGGTTATGAGATTCTTCGTCGCCTGCGGCTCCTCAGAATGACCTGTACTGTGAGCTTAACGACCGAGTTAACTACTCAGCCGTCTTGCGATTCTATCGTAAACCTCCCGGCGGTGGATGATGCCGTAAATCCAGACCTCGTCTTTAACAACTTTAAAGATCACCCGATAATCCCCAACTCGGAGCTTCCAGTACCCTTTGAGGGTGCGTCTTAGAGGCTCTCCGTAACGTTCGGGCTCGGTCGTGAGACGGGTTTCAATGGCACGTGCGATGCGCTCTCTTAGATTGCGGCTGATTAAAGGGATATCCTTGGCGCGAACTTCCGGATGATAGGCTAGAGTGTAGGGCATCAGCCCATGCCGACGTTAGGAGCCCCACACCTGTTTATGAGTTAGAGCACGCGACCGACGGAAAGTTTTATCCCGTTCCTCTGCGAACTTGGCTAATGCCGCATCCTCCTCAGCCTCCAGGGCCTCCCTCACCAGGTCCCGAATTTTCAGGGAAAGCGATATCTCTTCCTTCTCTGCAAGGCGGCAGATGCTGTCGTAAAGCGGTTTCTCAAGGACAACGTTGACGCGCGGATTCTTTGTCGGCATAGATCCTCCCCTGGAATAGTTGGAGTGTAGCACTTGTGATGAACCCAATCAAGGACCCTATCGCAACTAGCCGAAACAAAAGGCCCGACCTTCTTCGAGATCGGGCCTTTTCAATTTAAATCCGGCGGCGACCTACTCTCCCATACGGCGAATCCTGGAATTTTATGGGCGCCGGAGGGCTTAACGACCGAACTCAAATGTCGTACTACATGTTGAGCGTTCTCCTTTCTCACGCCCTATAAATGACCCCTTTTGCGTTATCTAGCGCGGTAAGGGTTATAGAGATCGTAATTATCTAAACCCCCTAAGCCCCCCGATGAACGGCCTCTGTTATAATACCTGTCCAGGTAGGCATCTGGGTTTCCAGGTGTGATCCGGCCCGTGTTAGGGTTGTAGTTTCCTGGGAAGTTATAGTTATTGTAAGGGTTACGATCAGGGTTTGTCCTTATATGTGGGCTGACATAGGTACCATCTCTTCGAAAGTGGCCCGTGACCGAAGCGGCGTCCGCTTGAGAGTGAGTCAAGAAAACACTGAGAGCGATTAGGAACATAATTTTTTTCATAGGACTCTCCTTTCATCTGTTTTTGGTTGCTATCTGACTGGTAGGACTACCGGGTCGCGATTTTTCTTCCGATTTTCAGCGAAGATTTCTTCTGGCCGACATTCGGAATTCCTAACTCATTAAAATCACGTAAGAACTTGTTGAGGAGTGAATTTGCTGTATAATCCCCCAAGTTTGACCTAATGAGCGACCAAGACGAAAAATTGTTGTCCCTCATAGACGCCTGCGTTAAGGGAGAAGAGAAAGCCTGGAACCTCTTCGTCAGCCAGTATGGGAAAGTTGTTAGGGCCTGTTTGTCAGCTTACTTCCGAGGAAGAGCGGAAAAAATAGATGAAGTCACGCAGCACGTCTTCATAAAATTATGGAAAGCGGGCCTTAAGGATTTCCGCGGCACGAATCGATATCAGTTTTTGAGCTATCTAAAACTGATAACAATTAACGAGGCGAAAACATATCTTCGTTCGACGGTTGGACAAAATAGAGAGGTATCAATAGATCAAGACCCTGCGTCCGGCGACGACGCTAGATCCAAGATTGAAATAGCCAGTGGAGCACCGAATCCCGAAGAAAAGACCATGGCAAGAGAGCAAATAGAAATATTAGCAAATCATTTGAAGACCCT
Organism: Binatia bacterium; assembly: GCA_050735075.1. Taxonomy (GTDB): domain Bacteria; phylum Desulfobacterota; class Binatia; order UBA9968; family UBA9968; genus JAHFAO01. Next base: position 546 of record JBOHVJ010000594.1, on the reverse strand, counting down.
GCCGTTGGAGCACCAGCAGATTTTCCTTATGAAGGCGAAAGGCTATAAGGATAGGGAAATAGGAGAGCTACTAGGTATACCCGATGGTACGGTTGCTTCGAGCTATTCCAGGATTATCGAGAGACTCAAGAGGATATTAAACCCGGGGTAGTTGCTGTCCCTAGTTTATGGAAGAATTGTATGGTCTAAGTAGTCATTATTAATAGGACCACGACTTTATGGAAGTACCGCCGGAAAAAGTAGGCACCGAGCTTTTAAAGGATATAGAAAGTCATAAAACACCGGAATGCCTTTCCCTTGCCGCTTTGGGTCAGTATATAGAGCATACGCTGCCAAGCGAGGAATGGGATAGGGTTGAGAGACACGTAAGATCCTGCCTCTACTGCCTTAATCAACTTGTAGAGTTAAGGGAATTACTATTCCTTGAAAAAAAAGCGGACCCTCTACCTCCGCACCTCGAAAAAAATCTCCAACGCTTAGCCGCAAAGCAAAACCCGAGTGCGTGGCTTACCCTGCTAGAGGCTTCCAAGGCAGTCAAGAATATAC
>JBOHVJ010000593.1:0-5446 GCA_050735075.1 Binatia bacterium | reverse complement strand
CGACTACGGTGTGGCAAGAGAACGGCCCCAAACAGAGCTTTGAGTGGCAGAAAGGAAGCCTTTTCGCCGTCCCCTTGAATGCCTCGTATCAACATTTTAACGGGCAAGGAGATCAAGAGGCTCGACTTCTCGGCGTCACCAATGCCCCTCTGGTCTTTAACCTTTTTCATTGTGAAGACTTTGTCATGAACAATCCATATGTCTTTTCCGACCGGTTTAAAGGGGAAGAGGGATACTTTGGAGGCAGGGGAAAGCTTTATAAAGATAGAGTCCTAGAGACCAACTTTGTCTCCGATGCGATTAATATAGAGCCGATTGCCTGGCATGAGAGGGGAAAAGGAAACGCCACGATCTTCTTCGAGTTGGCAGAGAGTACCATGGGATCTCATGTGTCCCAGTTCCCGGTCGGCATCTATAAAAAGGCCCACCGCCACGGTCCGGGAGCGCATGTCACGATTCTTTCCGGGCAGGGATACTCGTTTATGTGGCCTGAGGGGAAGGAGAAGATGCGAATCAATTGGGGACCTGGATCGATCGTAGTTCCTCCAGAGGGTTGGTTCCATCAGCACTTCAATTCGGGCAACCGGCCAGCCCGGTACCTGGCCCTCAAGATGCTCAGCCGCCGCTATAAGCTCGTGCCAGGGAAAATAAAGTCAGATGTCCCTCTGAACCAGGGCGGTTGGCAGATAGAATACGAGGACGAAGACCCGGAAATCAGGCGCGTCTTTGAGGAAGAATGCGCCCGTTCGGGGGCAACAGTGAACATGGCGAAGAGATAAAGCAAGTTTTGACTTCCTAAAAGGCGTTGACAGGAATCAATACGGGGATTAGTGTAAGGCTCGTTTAGAGGAAAAGGAGGGAAACCAATGGCTATTGCACTTTCGCACGGTGGCTCTAACGTTTATTCGTCACCTTCACGGTCCCGTCAAGTTCTTGTAGGCACTAAGGATGGGGTCGTAATCGTCGAGCGCGACGGCGATGGCCTGAAGTGGCGCGTAGCTCATCGCGCCCTTAGAGGACTCCACATCAGTTCCTTCACCATAGAGCCCGAAAGCGGCATGGTCTTCGCGGGGGCCTTCTTTGGTTCTGTGCATGCCAGTAAGGATGGCGGCAGGACGTGGGAGCGGCGGGACCGGGGCCTACCTCTTCACGACATTTACAGTCTGGCTTCGGAGCGGCTCGGCGGCAAGGCCCGGGTCTATGCGGGCACGGAGCCGGCGCACCTCTTTTACAGCGACGACCTGGGGCTTCAGTGGACGGAGCTGCCATCCTTGCGTTCGGTGCCCAGCACCCCTCAATGGACTTTCCCGGTTCCACCTAACGTCGCGCACACTAAGTTCATCACGTTCGATCCCGGTGACCCCGCTACGATTTACGCCTGCATTGAACAGGGCGCCCTACTAAAAAGCAGCGATTCTGGAAAGACGTGGAAAGAGTTGAATACAGTAGGATTTTACCGGGATAAGGACCGTTCAGTGGAGCATTTTTATGATGTCCACAAAGCACTGATCGATCCCCGCGATAGCCAAAGGATATACGTAACTGGCGGAGCCGGCTTGTACGTTACAGGAGATGGAGGTCGGCATTGGGAAAAGTGGATGTGCCCGGATTGGGCGGAAGACGTCTATCCGGACGGCATCGTCCTCCATCCGCGAAAGCCCGATATCATGTTTGTCTCTGCTGCCGAACACAATCCAGCGCGCTGGCGGGCTAATGGGGGGTTCGCCGGTGGGAGGATCTACCGCAGCGACGACGGCGGCCGCACTTGGGAGATCCTCGGGAACGGACTACCCGACCGGATGCAACACGAGATTGGGGCTTTGTGTCTGGAAGACTGGGGCGAGTCGTTTTCCGTCTTTGCCGCCACCACGGGAGGCGAGGTGTATTGCAGCGACGACGGCGGTGAGCACTGGTCTCTGATTGTTGGCGGACTGGCTCCCGTCTCCAAGAAAGGACACGAACGCCTGCTCGCGACGGCCTAGCCTTACCGGAAACCTTCCCGCCAGGCTCCGATGCAAAAGGCGTGGTGCCAAGCGAAAGCGGAGGTGGCCTGCCTTCTAAGCGGGAGCCATGGGCCAATGCCTCAGCAATGGTTCAAGTCGTTCAAATAGTTCAAATCGTTTAAAACGCCTTGGCCGCTTGAATCTTTTGAACGATTGGAACAGTTCAAGTATTGCCTCAGGCCGGAAGGCTTTCTTCCCGAGAAGACCCCATTTTAAAAGAGAACGTCATTGCATTTGCGCAGAAATTGGCCTATGTTTTCGGGCCTGTCGAGGTAATATAAATGGCTCAGATGGCCGAAGGTCCCGGAGTTTTTCTCGCGCAGGTCCTGCGCAAGCAGAGCGAGGAGGAGGCTGCCGTTACGCCTATCGACTCCGTGCTAGACGCCGCTATCCGGGGCCGTTTCACCGAGGATCAATATTTTCGCTTGCTCGGCCGCCTGTGGGCTCTCAAACGGATGATGTATTACGTCTATGGCGGCTGGGCGATGGGAATTAATCTGAACGAGTATCCACCTACAGTGGCCTATCTATTTGGCAGGCAAATTCACGATGAGTCGACCCACGAGATGCAGTACGTGGACGAGATCCTAAGGCGCAAATGGGTGCGCACTCAAGCCGATGCGTTCCAGCATCCCTATTGCAAGTTTGAGACCGCAACACGAGTCGGTTACTATGTCTTTTGTTTGCGGGCAATGGCGAACTATCCGCAAAACATCCGCATCGCGGCTTTGAACCTTGGCCCCAAGGTTATGGAGCTCTCCTGGACGGAGCGGTTTGCCCGTTCGCTACCTGACGAATCCGTCCGGGCGATCTTTGCAAGCCAACTGGCTGAGACTCGGAGCCACGTCCTGATGGGGCGGCTTCAGGTGGAACGCTTCGTGAACAAGGAGGTCGATGCGGAGCTCGCGCAGACCCTGTGCGCTCGCGCGAGGCAGGACTATACATTTTTTCTTGAAGAGGTCGCGAAGTTTGTCTTGGGTATGAAAGACGAAAGCAGGGGAGAGATGACGCCATTCGCTGACGTCGACTAGACGGCGGAAGTGGCGAAGCAATCGATGGCAACATTAAAAATCGATCACGATAAGTGCACCGAGTGCCGGATGTGCTACGTGGTATGCCGGGAGATCAATATCAATGCTGTGGTGGTCTCTTCCGGAGCCCAGCATCTCTTGGAGATTGATGACCGCTGTATTTACCCCAAGTGTACCGTTTGTCTCATGTATTGCCCGGCGGAGGGATCTATCGTTGAGACCGGAACCGGGAGGTCTCTTGTCCCACCTCCTCCCGAGGTTTGGAGAGAGGAGCTCAGATGGCCGCCAAACGCTGTGAGATAATGCAAGGCCGGGATTATTCATGCGGAAGCGTTGGCAGCCCTCAAGGGCAAGCCTTTCCGGTTGTGGGGCCTAGTGGGATGAATAACGCAGGTTAGACCGCTGACGGAGGTGGTATGCATCCTATCCTAGGAGACTTTCTGGAGCGATGGGTTTACCCCGTAGGGTTCAACGGTCCGGGCGTAGAATTCCGTATGCGCCAGACCGAGCGCTGTATCCCCACTTGGGAAAAAGTTGTCGTCGGAGCGCTGAAGACCGCAGAGGAGGATACCAAATCGGGTGGTAACGATTGGAAGATCAGCCGGGCCTTGGCGGGATACTCGGCGGAGGGCCCGTTCATGTCGATCAAGCAGATGTCCACACAGCTCCTTTCCGTATCTGTGTCGCAGCAGGAAAAATATATCGATCTCCAACGCATGCGCGCCCGGCAAATCTGGGACGAGGTGAAACATGGCCAGCTCCATGCCGATGTGATGCTCCGCGGAGGTTGGATCAAGCGGGAAGAGGAGCTGATGAGCAATCCGAAGGCGAACATCCAACCGAACCTGGCGTACTTTGGCCTAACCGCGATGTTCCCGCATATCCATCCGCTGGCGCGGGCCGGCCAGCACTATTTCAACGAGGCTATGGCCTGCCTGGGTATTGCGGCGACCCTGAACGTGGTCGAGGACCCTCTCATCCGCCACCAGATGCGGAGCCAGCAGGCAGAAGAGCTGATGCACTTTATGGAGGGGAAGTTCCAAATGGACGCCTATGCCCTGACTCCTGAGGATCAAAGGCCTATCGAGGAGGTGTTCGACTTTCTCCTGAAGCCATGGGCGCCGACACCGACGCGGGCGCTAGGGGGTTCTTCCACGGGTGAGACGAAGCCATGAAAGTAAGGATCGACCAGGCTATTTGCATCGCTTGTGGCCTCTGCCGAGAAGTCTGTCCGGAAGCCGCGGTCCATCCGAAGATGCAGGATATCCATCACAGGTTTGAGGTCGTTGAGAATGAGTGCACGGGCTGCGGAGATTGTCTGGGATATTGCCCGGCCCCGGGTGCCTTAGTACAATACGAGACGGAATACACAAACGGTAGTAGAGGAGAAGGCTATGCTTAAGCCGGTAGGGCTAATCAATGGTCATTATGAATGTCGCTCCCTGGATGAGACTCTGCCTATCTTTACCGACCTTTTGGCCTCGGAAGTCGTGGAGCGCAAAAACGGCCAAGCCATCGTGAAGCATCCAAACACGGACTGGCTGCTCGTTGTTCACGAGGGCGGACCTAACGCCCCCAACAAGCCGCACAACAATCACTATGGCTTTCGGGTGGCACACCACGAGGAGATCGAAGCAGCCCATAGGTACATTGAGGCGAATAAAGAAAAGTACCGTATTAAGAGTGTGACCAAACCTCATGAAGCCCATTTTGCCTATTCCATATATTTTAAAGAGCCCGGAGGGAATGATTTGGAGATTGAATACTACAATCCGAGGGCTGCGACTCACGGTCGCACCATTGCTGCGTCTCCGTGGAAAGAATTTTTGACTGAGGATCGGTTTTCCGGCAAGGGGTATATTCCACAGGCGATGTCACACGGAACGCTCCAATGTGATGATAAAGCGGCAAGTGACCGCTTCTATCAGGAGGTTCTTGGCCTGCAAATTGTTGGTGGCGGCAGGATGTCCAGCTATATCAAGCATCCCTCGACCCCATGGTACATCGTGGTTCTTCCCGGATTGAAACGGGAATACCTTACTCCTATCAACCGTTTTACTTTGAAGGTTGCCTCACCAGAGGAGGTGGGGGAGGCGCATCGCAAGTTCAGCACTGCTGGCAAACAAATCGGGATCACTGATCTTGAAGACATGCGGATCAGCGACGGAACGGCCAGCTTTATTTTCAGTGATCTAGATCGAAATTGGTGGGAAGTCACCGCAACATCAAACGCTTAGTTTCCTGCTCTACTGAAGGCAACAATGGCCGATCCGACCTCGGATATCGTCTTTGATCTCCTCCAAGCTGCGCGCTGTTGCCACATCTAAATTTCTTCTAGGTCGAAATGTCCTGCAGAAACCACTCTGTCGGTAGTTCTCGTCCCAATCCGCGTTCCTTGGCGCGTTTCAGAAC
>JBOHVJ010000592.1:0-3569 GCA_050735075.1 Binatia bacterium | reverse complement strand
GGCCCCGCCACCGTGAAACTGCACCGGAGGACGCGGACTGCCCCAGCCGGCTAGCATCTCGGGACAAAGGGCGAAGGTCTTCTTACCTTTAAGAAAACGTGCAACTCCAGCGTGCCTTTTACCCTCTCCGTCGTAACGGCAGCGCTCACCGAGGAGACAGGCAGAGACGATATATTTAGCTTTCTTCATCCTTTCAATGGAGGGTGGATGAGAACCTGATTTTCCTCCTTCGCCAGACCATCGACCGCAACCTTCCTCCCAACCACACGGAGCCGCCCTTCGCAATAAAGCTGGATGGCCCTGGGATAAGCGCGATGCTCCTCCTTCAATATCCTGGCGGAGAGGGACTCCTCAGTGTCATCAGGAAAGACAGGCACCACGGCTTGAATGATAATGGGACCCTGATCGCACTCCTCGTTGACGAAGTGGACCGTGCACCCCGAGAAACGGACCCCGTGATCGAGCGCCTTTCTCTGTACGTGCAGGCCGGGAAAGGCCGGCAGCAAGGCCGGGTGGATATTCATGATGCGGTTGGAAAAAGTCCTCACAAAAAGAGGAGACAAAAGACGCATGAAGCCTGCCAGGATAACCAGCTCCACTTGTCGGGCTTGAAGGATGTCGATTAAGGTCTGGTCATAGGCCTCCCGGGTGGTAAATTTTCGGTGATCCACGACCTCAGTCGGGATATGGTGTTTCCTGGCTCGGACGAGACCGTAGGCATCCTCCCTGTTGCTTATGACAACTCGAATGACGGCATCGAGTCTCTTTTCTTCGACGGCATCAAGGATGGCCTGAAGATTGGTGCCGCTGCCGGAGATGAGCACACCTAAGGGGACTTGCCGTGCCATGATTTTTTGGGAGAGCTCTTAGCAGTTAAACCCGAGGCTGAAAGCTGATCGCTGATTGCTAATTGCTGACTTAAGTAAAAGTGACTCCCTTTTCTCCTTTCCTAACCTCGCCGATCAAATAGTATTTTTGCCGGATCTTTCTAAGAGAGCGCTCAACCCCAGCGACATCTCCCTTGCCGACAACCAAGATGATGCCCAGACCATTATTGAAGGTCCGGTCCATCTCCGTTTGCGTGATACCGCCCAATCTGCGGATTAATTCAAAGACAGGAGGCACCAGCCAGCTACGCCGCTGGATCCAAGCCCGCCGTCCTTCTGGGAAAATCCTCGGAAGGTTTCCCGGCACCCCCCCGCCCGTGATGTGCGCTATCCCTTTTATGCGGTGATGGCCCAGTAAAGTTCGGATGACCTTGGCATAAATGCGCGTGGGCTCCAGTAACTCCTCCCCCAGGGTCCGACCCAACTCTGAGATCCTATCTTCGAGGCTCAGCCCCTTGATCTCCAAAAGGACCCTGCGTGCCAACGAGTAGCCATTGCTGTGGAGGCCGCTAGAAGGTAGTCCGATAAGGGCGTCACTCGGAACGATCGATGCTGGCTTGGGGATCCTTTCCCTTTCCACGACTCCGACTGCAAACCCTGCCAGGTCATATTCCCCATCGCTGTAAAAAGAGGGCATCTCTGCGGTCTCTCCACCTATCAAAGTACAACCTGCAAGTCGACACCCGTCGGCGATACCGCGTATGACTTGCAAGGCAGTCTTAGGTTTGAGCTTGCCGGTAGCGAAATAATCCAGAAAAAAGAGAGGCTCAGCCCCTTGGGTCAAGATGTCATTGACCCCCATAGCCACAAGATCAATGCCCACGGTATCATGGATGTCCATCATGAAGGCGATCTTAAGCTTAGTCCCGACCCCATCCGTGGAGGAGACAAGGACCGGGCGGCGATATTTTCGACTGTGAAGATCAAAGAGTCCGCTAAAACCCCCGACACCGGCCAAAAGTCCCGGACGGGCGGTCTTTAGAGCGATAGGCTGAATGCGGCGGACCAAACGATCGGCAGCGGAAATATCCACCCCGGCCTTTTTGTAGTTTAGTTTTTTTTTGCTAAGCACTTCTCGCCGTGAACGCAAGAGAGATTATTCTTGAACGCACCAATCATATCGCGGGATATAGAACTTTGTCCAATGCGGACTGTTGGGAAAGTATAGTATACCCTCGGGGAAGAAGCTCTCCGACCAGGGAAAATGGGCCGGTGCCTTGAGGACTTCTCCCCGAGTCCTCGCTACGCTCGGAGTCGCAGATTCCAGATCTCAGATTTTCAATTTGAAATTTGCAATTTGCAATTGTATTGCATCGGCTCGGAAAGATACTCCCAGGGCTGGAATTCCTCATGAGCTTTCCTTTTTAAGCTGGCTCCCCTCCAGCAGCGTCGTTCGTTTCTTATATATGAAGTCCCTCTCCTGGCGTAAGTGCTTGTCCACTGCCCGCCTGAACCTTTCTTCCACGATGTAATGCATGCTCGTGGTCGGTTGGGGTTCGAGGCCTCGGAGTTGCTTGAAGCTCCCACCAGCGCCGGCCTCGAATCGCTGCATCCCTTTGCGGATGCAATGTTCGATTGCGGAGTAGTAGCAAACGTTGAAGTGCAGATAGCGCTTTTCCTCAAAGGCACCCCAGTAACGGCCGTACAAGACCTCATGGTCCTGAATATTAAGCGTACCGGCAATGGTCCGAGAGTCCCGTTCAGCGAGAATCAGGCAGATGTGGGGGGCGAACCGGCGAGATAACTGGTCAAAGAACTCCTGAGTGAGATACTGGCGACCGTAATAGAGTTGGTCGACATGACTCTTGTAGAGTCGAAACACCATGCGCAAATGAGCCGGGGTTAACTCATCACCTTCGACTGCACGAATAGTAATGCCTTGCTGCAAAAGCTCTCGCCGTTCCCGCTTGATTTTGGTGCGCCGGTCGCTGCGAAAAGCACCTAGATAGTCGTTGAAAGACTGGTAGCCGCGATTCTGCCAATGGAACTGCAAGCCAACCCTGGGGATGAAACCGAGCCGTTTCAAGTGCTCCCCTTCATCCCCCAGGCAAAAATTGACATGGACCGAAGAGATCTTATTTTGCTTGGCGACCTGGATAAGGGCCTGTCCCATCAGTTGAATCAATCCCTGCCTATCCTCACGGCCATCCGTCAGAAAGCGCGTGCCGGTGACTGGCGTGAAGGGTATGCCGACGAGCATCTTGGGATAGTATTTAATGCCCAGGTGGCGGGCAAACTCGGCCCACTCGTAGTCAAAGACAAATTCCCCCATGCTGTGTAACTTGAGGTACACGGGGCAGGCGCCGACGATCTCTCCTTCTCTTTCGACGATGATATGGTGCGGCAGCCAGCCGGTCTCTTCATTGACACACCCGGTCTGTTCCAGGGCATCCAACCAGTCCCATTTCATGAAAGGCGATCCCTGATTGAGAAGCCGGTCCCAGTCCTCACGCCGCACTTCGCCAATTTTCCGGATGATTTTAATTGTCAGCTCATGAGCCACTGGGTGTGGATTGTAGCATTACTCTATACCTCTGAAAACTCACCGGGGGGAGCTGCTGCGAAAATTGTGGTTGCAATCGGCGGAGGGAACCTGCCCCTCGTGTTCCTCAGGCCTTCAGCTTCCTCAGGCAAGCCCTTCAGGATTGCAAATCTGAGATCTGCAATCTGCCATTCCGAGCG
>JBOHVJ010000591.1:0-5903 GCA_050735075.1 Binatia bacterium | reverse complement strand
CTCTTTGACTCGCTCAAAAAATTCTATCTGAGGATCTTGGCGTTTCCTATCATAGAGAACGTTTGCTGCAGGGCCGCAGATCCAGGGATAAGGGCAGGCGCCGCAGGAAGAAGGCCGGGCCATAAAGAGGCCGTTGCGGATTCCGCTTAGCAAATCGGCCACAATGCCTTGCAGGGCTCCGACTTTGTTTTCCCAATCCTTCCTTGTGAACGGTACTTTTCGGTATTTCGCTTTTCGGCTTACGTAGTAATAGTTGGCTTCGGTAACGGCGCAATTCTTAAGCAGCGAAGAACTCGCGTAGAGATAGATCGGTAGCTGCAGGGCTTCCCCGCCCTTGAATTGGCCGTCTTCTAGGAGCCGCAGCTTGCCGGTTTTATAGTCAATCACCCGCGCCCGGGCCTCCTCTCGAGCGAGATCAATCCGATCCATGTGCCCTTGAAGGCGGAGCTCCTCTTTTCCATCTTTCCCATTGATTGGAAGAGGGCAAGAAAATGGCACTTCCAGATGTGTGGGGAGAAATTCTCCCTCTTCCATCCACTCGGTATCGAGCCAGCCTTTGAGGTCCTCCATGATCTCAGCCTTTTTCAGCGACCATAGAAGGGGAAAGCCGGTTGCTTTGTCCTGTTCGAATTCCTTGAGGACATCATTTGCCACCTCAGTCAAGATCAGCTCTAGGTGGTTTAGCTCCTGGCTTTTCAGAGGCAAACGGGCTTCTTCTTTGACGCGGCTGAGAAAAAGAAAAAGGATGCGATGGATGAGAGATCCTCGATCCAAGGAGGAGAGTGTGGCAAATCGATCAGGCTCCTCAAGAAGAGCCAGGTGCAGAAGCGCCTCGAGGAAAAAGCGGTAAGGGCAGCGGGCATAAAGCTCAAGCCTGGTAGGTGAAAGTACGGTATTCTTTTCAGGGTAGAGTCGCCTGAGAAAGGCTTGAGCCCTGCGGCTCTGGAGGAATCCGTCAAACTCGGTAAAGAGCCTCTCGCCCCACCTCTCCGCCTCCGCCTTGAAAGAGCGGGAGAAAAAGGGCGATAGGGAAGAGAGATAACCAAGCGGCGTCAAACCTTTGCCCACTAGCGCCTTATCGGCCTGGCTCAAATCATATTCTAATAGATCCAGGGCCTCGCTGCTTTCTCCTGGAAATAACCTGGATAGTGAAATTCTTCGCATGACCTTCCATCCTTCAAGGTCGGCAAAGTTCACGGGTTGGCCTGTGACAGTCTCCATGAGACGGAGGAGGAAGAAGGAGGGGATTCTCTCCCGCCCGGTAAGGGGCTCCAAGCGGGGAAAGGTGAAGAGGATGCGCTCATTGGCGGCCATGAGGGTCAAGGTGAACAGGAGTCTTTCCTCATCGTAGCCTCTATTTTTCTGGGCCAGCTCCTTCTTCAATCCTTCGCTGATGTACTGACGCTCAGGATCCAAGAGGATCGGGTCCTGCCGCCAAGGGTGGGGGAAAAATTTCTCCACCATGCCCGGTACGATGACCGCCTTAAAGGAGAGTCCGCGAACCGACATGAGGTCGCCGATGAAGACTCCTCCCTTGCCAAGACCGTTGGTGCTCTCGTGAGCGGCGCTGAGCGCGGACTCCGCGGCGCGGGCAAATCGCTCTAGGGTCACTTCTTCGCCTAGCAGATCGAAATGGCCCAGGCTGACTAACTCCTCAATGATCCTTTGGGTCTCAGGCGAAGGGAGGAGAAGTTCGCGCATCAGCGTAGAGAGACTCTTGGCCAGATCGCTCCAGCGGCCTTGGCGAGGGATTTTTTCCATAGCATTAAAGAAGAGGTTCAAAAATGCAATAAATGCCTCAAGGCTGATCAGAGGCGGCGTCTCGAAGTTATTCCCTTCGGATCTCTTGCGTTCTTCTTTCTCCCATTGGATTCGGCGGTAAAGACGCCAGAGTCGTTCTTGCCACCCCAGGCGCCCACGGGTGATCCCAGCCTTGATAGAGAACAGATCCCATAGGGCCGGATTTGCATGGCTCCCCTGATCCAGGAGGCAGTCGAAATTGATCGGGGCATAGGTGATGAACTCCATGACGCTGGTGCGGCTAAAATCTTCCGCAATAATCTTTAAAAGAAGCCGAAAACTCTGACCAGCTCGATTTTTCCAGAGCGGGCTTCTCCCATGCAGCGCATAGGGAATCCCGAGATGAGAAAAGGTATCTGCGAAGAGGGAACTGTAAGGTTCGGCGTTACGCAGCAAAATGCCGATGTCAGAAAATCTGAAACCGTATTTGTCCACCCAACGAAGACACTCTCTGCCGATTTCTTGGACCTCTCTTCTCTCTCCCGGAGCGGAGATGACCGACACAAAGGCTTCGACGTCCTCTTGATTGCGGCCTCGCTCGGGTGGATCGAATATGGCAAGGGCCAGACGCTGGATGGGGCCTGCCTTTACGGGCTTCAAAGGAATGTGTTCACAGCCGAGCGTCTTAAGCCAGGTTAGAGAGGGAAGGGCATAGTCAAAAGCATTACTCTCTCGCCATGGGAAAAAGATCAGCGCCTCCCTTTTTTGAAGAAGCGCTTCAAGAAACTTCCTCTGGAGGGGATTGAAGTCATAGAAGCCGTAGATGAGTAGGGTAAAATCAGCCGAAGGGTCAACGAAATCAGCGGCACGGTCCATAAGATCATTGCGATCGATAAAGGCCAGTGCTTCGAAGCGACTTCTATAGCCGTGATAGATTTGAGCCAGCTCTTTGAGTTTATGGCCTCCTTCCTTTGGGTCTGAGAAAGTATCGGCCCAACGGTTCAACTCCTGTGTACTGATGCAGGCCTCTTTGAGGTCCGTGAGCGTGGAATAGAGACTGCGGCAAAAAAAATCTTGCCCTCTGGCCGCGGCAAAGTATCCGCCGTCAGGGACAATCGAGGAGACCACTTGGTCGAGGAGAAGCTGCTCTAACAAGGGGGCGGGCTGCTGGAGTCCCCTCCTGAGGAACCAGCCGGAGCAGAACTCGCGGGCAAGATCCACTAAGGTCATGAAGCGAATGTTGGCATGGCCCGGGCTTCCATCTTTCAAAGCCAAGCTGCGCCGCAGATGGAGGCCAAGCAAATTTCCCGGCACGAGGACGATGACCGGAGACAGCGGGTTGGTTTGTATGTGTCTTAAGCCGGTAAGGCAGGCGTCTTCCAAAGTCTGGAGGCAGCCACAGGTAAAGAGCTTAGATCCCACAAATCGAGATTAACATAACCGAGATTGGGGTCAAAGATTTTTGTGTATCAGGGAGCCATTTTCCTCTTGACGTCGCTCGCTTTTCAAGACTATTGTTGATGGCGGGGCTCGCTGCCTGGTTCCGTTTCCTTCGGCGGCCCTTAGTTAGAGAGGTGGAAAATGGAGACGTGGCTAATCGCACTGCTTATCCTTGTGGCCCCGGCAGCACTGGGAGCATTGATTACTTATTTTTTTTATCGTGCCCGTCGTGTTGTGGTTGAGAAACGCATCCATGCGGCTGAAAGAGAATTCAGAGACATGCGCCAGCGCTTTGAAAGCGTCAGTGCCATGCTGCGAACTGCCTTGGACTCTAAAGCCCGCACCGAACAAGATGCAAAGAGGCTGCCTGAGCTGGAACGCGAGGTTACGGAGCTAAGGGAGGAAAACCTCGGACTTAAAGAGCAAATTGCCAGAATGGAGAAAGAACCGAAGGCCGGCGAAGACCCGGGACAGTGGCTAGAGCGCGCAGAGAAACACTTACGTGAAACCTTTCAAGGATTGGCCTCTCAGGCACTTGAAAGTAATTTCGATGAATTTTTAAAGCGCGCCCGCATCCAGATGGATAATGTTTTCAATCAGGCCCGTGGGGATTGGAATGTTCAAAAGACAGAATTTCAAACGTTGGTCCAGCCCCTAGAAAAGACCCTGGAGACCCTGGACGGCCAGGTTCGGGAGATGGAGACAAAGCGCGAGGGGGCCTACCAAAGATTACAGGAGCAGTTGTCGCAGCTTGGACAAACTCACGAGCAGCTTCAAGTGAGCACTACTACCCTTGTGCAAGCCTTGAAGGCGCCTGGAGTCCGCGGCACCTGGAAGGAGGTACAGCTTCGCCGCGTCGTGGAGATGGCAGGAATGATGGAGCATGTGGACTTCAATGATCAAGCCGGGGACGCGCGACGCCCGGATATGATTGTGCACCTGCCGAACGGGGTTGTCCTGCCTGTGGATGCAAAAACGTCTATGCAGGCTTATCTAGAGGCGATGGAAGCTGCCGACGACCAGCTACGCAAGGCGAAGCTCGATGCGCATCCTCAAGCCATGCGGAAGCGGATCCAGGAGTTGGGAGAGCACGGCTACCGGCAGCAGTTCAAGCGTACTGCCGAGGTCGTGGTTATGTTCGTACCCAATGACGCCTGCCTTTGCGTTGCTTTAGAGCGCGACCCAGAGTTGCTGGAGTACGCCATACAGCAGGGGGTTCTACTCACCACGCCGCTCACATTATTAGCGCTCCTCAAGGCTGTTGCCTATGGGTGGCAGCAGCACCAAGTCGCAGAGAACGCACACCAAATTGTATCTCAAGGTAAATACTTATATAAGTACCTGAGGACTTTCCTTACTAACCTGAGTGACTTAGGAATCCGTCTAGATCAGACGGTCGTACACTATAATAAGGCTGTCGGGTCGTTGGAGAGCGGTCTTCTCCCTGCTGCAAGGCGATTAAGAGAGATGGGTGTAGCCGGCACGGGATTGCCCTCTGCGACGTCTATTGCTCACCGAGCTATACCACCTGCCTCAGACGGAGACTTGGAAGATGGCTCCACTTCGCCGTAAACTAATACAAACGTATTAAGTAAGTTGACATTCGCTGGGAACAAGCCTTCCGGCCGCGGCCGATGGGCCAGTGCCTCAAGGACCACCCGCGCCGACCCCTAAGGGTACTTTCTCCTACGGTCAGGGCCTGCCAGAACCGCCCTACTCCTACGTCCACGGCCTCCAGTCTCGCTCCCCGCGAAACAGTCTCAATGTAACAGTTCTAAAGGCGTTTGTATTACTTGCGCGGGGCTGCCTTCCGGCGGGCGATGGCGGCTTCGGCCCGAGGGCTGATGGCGCGCTGAACCGCGACGTTTAGAAGCGCAGGGCGCCGCGAGGCGAAAGCGCGCTGCAACGCTGGTTCCAGATCCTCGGGCCGTTCTACGAACTCGCCGAAGCCCCCTAGACCCTGGACCACCTTTTCGTAATGAGTTTGGAGCAGTTCGGTGACCACTGGGCGACCGTACAAGCCAAGCTGGATTTGCCGATCGATCCCCCAGGCAGAGTCGTTACCTAATAGTGCCACGATATTCAGCTTGTGGCGCACTGCCGTGTCAAATTCCATCCCATTAAAGCCGAAAGCTCCATCCCCGGTAAGCATGATCACCCGAGAGTCGGGGTAAGCCAGCTTAGCCGCCAAAGCGGTGGGCAGCGAGGAGCCCAACATTCCGAGACTGGAGATATAGAGCCAGCGCTTCGGCTGCAGAGCTGGCAGAAGGGAGCGTCCAAAGTGGCAGAAGTCGCCCCCGTCGAACACGAGACAGTCGTCGGGTCGCAGCATGGATTTCAGCGTCTTGTGAACAAGCATGGGGTGCATCGGAAATTCGGGGCGCGCCAGACCCTCTGCCCATTTGGCCTGGGCAGCACGAACGGCCCGGAGCTCGTCCAACCAGGGGAGCTCCTCCCAGGTATGGGAGGCCGCCTCCTTGGTTAACTGTTCCAGAACACTGGTAACATCGCCGACCATGCCGATGGCGACTCCTCGGTTGCGTCCGATCTCCGTGGGGGAAGGGTCAATCTGAATGATTTTGGCATCGGCGGCGACGCTCGGCGGACGGCAGAAGCCGATAGTAAAGTCTTGTTTGCGACCCAAGAGCACCACCAGGTCGGCATCCCGAACCTTCGCGGCGGCCCTGTTTAAGCCCCGCTCGAAAAAGCCGAAGGCATAGGGA
>JBOHVJ010000590.1:0-5011 GCA_050735075.1 Binatia bacterium | reverse complement strand
TTCATCTCCTTCTTCAGCTCTCTGAGAAATCTCCAATCTGTGCCCTGGGCTATGATCTTCTGTGGGCTCGACTTGATCATCCCGACCTCGTGGAGGCGAAGGGCATAGAAACGCACTGTATCTTCAGGGTCGTACTCCCGCCATTTGCTGTAACCCATGCCCATCTCCTTCATTGCCTGGAGGGCGTGGTCGTACTGCTTCGCGTAGCCCTTATCCACCAGGAATCGGGCAACTCGCTCGGGCTCGCGGGCGCAGACATCGACCGCTTTCAAGATCGCACGCAGTGCCCTTCTAGCAGCGACCGGATGCTTCCGGATGAACTGCTGGTTCACCGCCACCATGCAGCAAAAGTACTGTGACCACGGTTTGTCCATCATGCTGTTGATTACCACATGACCGATCTTCTTCGCCCGCAACTGCTGCGCGTCTGGCGGAGCCGCCAGGAATCCGTCGATCTTTCCTTCTGCGAGGAGGCGCATCGCTTCGGCCGCAGGATGTGCAACGATATTGATATCCTTGCGGGGATCCAGGCCCACATGCGCCGCCATGACGGCGAGGAAGGCATGGCGGCCACCTCCCAGGTCGGTCACGGCGATGGTCTTTCCTTTCAGGTCGCGGATCGTGCGTATCTGGTCTGTTCCGACCAGCTCGACGCAACCTGGATGAAGTCCGGACAAGAGTACAATTTGGTCGCCGTTGTCCACTTGGACGGCAAGCGGCCCGCAGAAGTGCGTGACAACATCCACTTCCCCGGAGGCAAGGGCCTTCTCGACAGCGGCTGTCTTGACATACTGCACATCAGTGAACCCCTCGCCACGCAACGAATCCTCTGCCACGTACAGAGGAGCGTGACAGAGGCTTCGCGAGTGATAAGCCAGCCTGATCTTTGTCGTCTCGGCTGGCGGCTCGGCAGCGAACGACTCCGGTTGCAGTCCAAGAAAACCCGCAGTCCCTGCAAGGCCCACTCTGCCCAGAAACTCTCTTCGGTTCCAGCCGCTATCTTTGTCATTATTCATGTGACCTGCCTCCGTCCATCACCTCTCCCGCGGTGGGGAGAGGGAACATGGACTCCCTCTCCCTCGCCAGGGAGAGGGCAGGGGTGAGGGAACTAGATGAACTTCTTGATCTTTCTGATCAACTCATTCTCATCAATGGGCTTAGGGATGTAATCATCGCAGCCGGCCTCGCGCGCCTGGATTTCGTCACCCACCATGGCGTGGGAAGTGACGGCAATAATGGGAATATGTTTCAACTCGCTGTTAGCCTTGATCCTCCTCGTTGCCTCCCACCCATCCATGACGGGCATTCCAAGATCCATGAGAATCAGATCCGGCTTCTCCTCTTCGGTTTTCCTTACCGCCTCCTCTCCATCGACAGCGACCAACATCTCGTATTCGTCTCCCAGAAGTTGAATGACCAAGTCGCGGTTGAACTCTGCGTCATCCACAACCAGGATTTTTTTCTGTGCCATGTAGTTACCCTCCTTAGCAGATACGTGAGGGGTCAGCCTCACCCCTCACTCCTAGCCCTTTAGGCTTATCGGGATCGTGATCGTAAACGTCGATCCCTTGCCCACTTCACTTTCAACCTCAATATCTCCGCCCAAAAGATTCGCAAGCCTTTTGACAATCGCCAGTCCTAAACCGGTGCCGCCGTATCTCCTCGTAGTTGACATGTCCACCTGGCGGAACTCCTCAAAGATGTAATCCAGCGCCTCTTTTTTCATGCCAATTCCAGTGTCCGAGACAACCAGCTTCAAGGATCCGTTCTGCCGGCAGGCCGAGATCTTAATCTCGCCCTTCTCCGTAAACTTCGCCGCATTGCTAAGGAGATTGAGAATGATCTGTTTCAGCTTGTCTCGATCCGATTTTAGAGGCGGGATGTCAGGAGCGATCTCCCTGATTAAGCGGACCCGCCCGTCCTTCAGCATCGGTTCCACAGTGGATGTTGCCACATGGATAACCTCATCCAACTTGAAAGACTCCACAAAGATGTCCATACGACCGGCCTCGATTTTGGCTAAGTCGAGAAGGCCATTGATGAGGTTGAGGAGGTGCTCGGAGCTGATGAGAACCTTTTGTAGATTCTCTTTTTGCAATTCAGGGAGTAACCCCTCGGCTCTGCGGAGAACCACGCGGGTGAAGCCGATGATGGCGTTCAGAGGCGTGCGCAGCTCGTGGCTTACGTTGGCGAGGAATTGGGATTTGTGACGATTGGCGGTCTCGAGCTGCACGCCTTTGTCTTCGATCTCGCGGAATAGCTGCGCATTCTCGATGGCGAGGACCGACTGGGAGGCGAAGGTTTGCAGGAGATTTACGACCGCCGTCGAAAAGTTGCCCAACTCCTTTCTCAAGATTACTAAACCACCGATGATCTGCTGTTCGCGGAGGAGCGGTACTGCAAGGAGGGATCGATAGCCGAAGCGCGCCAAGAAGGGGCGAAGCCGTGTGACTTTATATGCCTGCTCATCCGAGGTGTCCGGAATTTGGATTGGCGCCCTGATGGCGGCGGCTTGCCCCACCGCCCCTTCGCCAAGGTGAATCGGGCCCTCTCGAAGCGCCTCGACATATTCCTTTTCTAGGTGATGCGTAGCCCTTAGATAAAACTCTTCCTTGGCCTCATTGTACTCGTAGATGATGCCACCGTGGGTTCCAGTGAGCTGGACGGCATGGGTGACAATGGTGGTGAGCACTGTCTCCAGATCCAGAGTGGAGCTGACTGCCTGACCGACCTCGCCCAATGCTTTCAGTTCTCCGACTGATCGTGCCAGCTCACTGGTGCGTGCCTGCAACTCCTGGAACAAGCGGACGTTTTCGATGGCGATCACCGCCTGGTCGGCGAAAGTTTTGAGAAGGGCGATCTGCTTTTCGGAAAAGGGGCGAACTTCAGTTCGGCGAATCACAAGCGACCCGATGGGCATACCTTCGCGCAGTAATGGGGTGGCAAGGATAGTCCGAGTGCCAAAGCGTTCCTGGAAAACCTTGGATCCCGGGAACTTTGTTTCGACCTCTGTCGCAAGGTCATGAACGTGTATGGTTTGGCGATCCACGATGGCCCGGACAGGCACTGTAGCTCGGCTGATAGGTGTTTCCTCTAAGGGGTCCATTGCCGGGATGACCCCGTAATGGGCAACCAGCCGAAGGACATCACCATCCAGGCGATGGATGACTGCGTCACTTGCGTCACACAGCCGCGCAGCACTCTCCGCCACGGCGTCAAGGACTGGCTGGATGTCGGTCGGCGAGCTGGCGATCACACGCAGAATCTCCCCAGTCGCGGTCTGCTGTTCCAGCGATTCGCTGAGCTCCCGCGTTCGGTCTTCTACTTTCTGCTCCAGGTTGGCATAAGACTCCTGGAGCTGTGAAGTCATTTTGTTGAACTCATCTGCTAAAATCTCGATCTCATCGCCGGTCTTAAGTTCGAGCCGAGAGGTGAGATCGCCGCTGCCGATCTGCTCTACCCCTCGGCGCAGGGTCTGAAGCGGGCCGATGATCCGGCGCGCGACAAAGAGGCTTGCTAGAAGTGCCCCGCCGAGCCCGATCAAGAGCAGGCCAGAAGTCCGTAAGATGGAGGCATAGAGGGGCTCATAAAACTCTTTCGCCGGGCGCTCGATGAACACTGCCCAGTCCTGGCCCGGGACGAGAGCATGGGTGCTAAAGACTTTTTGCCCGTGTACGTTCTCTGTCAGCACCGCTTTCTGCTTGGGTACGCCTGGGGTGGGCTGGAAGGCCTCTTTTACCTGATTGAGTTTAGCCAGGTTGCGCCGCTGTAAGACTAGACTAATATCCGGGTGGGCAACGAGATCGCCCGAGCGGGTTACGAGATAGGAGTAGCCACCCCTTCCGACTCTTATGGCCGAGACCACTTCGCCGATATATTTGAGGTTCACCTCGGCTTGGAGGATGCCGATGACATCGGCGGCAAAGCGCTCGATCGGAACGGCGATGGTCATATAAGGTTCAGAGCCGCGCACGAAATAGACCGGACCAAAGTAGGATTTGGCCTTCTTGGCCTCATGGAAGGCCGCTGAAACGGAGAGATCCCGTTTGACCTCAGGAAGGACAGTGCGGAGGCGTGAGGCCTGAAGACGTATGACCCCATCGGCGTCGAGCGTTACCGCCTCAGTGATCGAGGGCGCTATTAAGAGGAGCTTCTCCAGTTCAAACCTGTATTCAGGCGCCAGTCCCTTGGGGGCAATCTCACGGCTCCTGGTGGCTGCTCTCATCGTGCTATGGATCTCTTGAATGAACCGTTCGATCTTGAAGGCAGCTCCTGTTGTGATCTCTTGTTGTAGGAGGCCGAGCTGCTCCCGGCTCTCCTGATAGCCGAAGTAGATCTCCAAGGCGCCGCTCGTGATCAGCCCGCCGCCTACCAAGAGCACTGAGACGAAGAAGTATTGGCGTACCAGGCGGCCACGCCTGCGCCCCAGGAAGATCTGGACGAATGGTAATTCGAGAAATTTTTGTAATAGCTTCATAACATTAGCCCTCTGATCGGGGCATTATACTACTTCGGCGCTCCATGGGTAGTGTCATTTTATGACTTTATTTGCCCGCACCAGCACCTCCGGCGGGATCGAAAGGCCAAGGGCCTTGGCTGTCTTTAGGTTGATGACCAGCTCGACATCGTCGACCGTCTCGACCCGCAGATCTCGAGGGTGAGTGCCGGTCAGTACCCGCTGGACATACTTCGCCGAAAGGCGGCCGATCTCACGGTAGTTCTGACCGTAGCTTGCAAGGGCCCCCTTGGCGACGAGACTCTGCTCGTGGAACATAGTCGGCAACTTCTTGGCGTTTGCCGTCTCGATGATCAGTTGAGCCTGGCCCAGGACCATCGAGTCCGGAGTGTAGAAATAAGCGTCCGCCTCCCCGGCCTTGAGCCCCTGCAGAGCCTTGCGCAGTTCCTCTGCAGAGCTAACATGCCGTTCGATGAACTTAAGCCCAAGGCGCTTCGCTTCCTCCCGCCCCAACTTCGCTGCCTCGGCGGGAACCCGGCTGCCAGGGTTGTAGAA
>JBOHVJ010000589.1:0-2038 GCA_050735075.1 Binatia bacterium | reverse complement strand
GCCAAGCACTAAAGGTTGTTGGTTTTCTTTAACCCAATACTCAAAAAGCTTTTTATCAGGTAACGGCTCAATTTTCTTAGTCGTGAAAGCCTTGCTGCAACCGCTCCAGGGTGCAAGTACTTGCATGATTACTATTTGTAGATTCTCTAAATCGATTTCCTTTTCCCCGTTATCCCAGTCAAGTTTTATACCCTTCTCATGGGACAGCCAAGCCTGGAAAATTCGGTTAAACCGCGCATCCACCGGTTCGAGCTCTTCGTCTTCTAGCCTTTCAAAAGTTACCTGGTTACTAGACACAGTGAGATTGATCGACCATAAAAAAAGTGGTGCCACGAGAAACTTGCCAGCTTCGGTAGGTGTAAAGATAAGAGGATAACCTATGTAAAGGCTATGTTGCCCCGTAGCATGCCTATACTCATCTGCTTGCTGCCAGATTTTGCGACATTTGGTAATTACAGATCGGTTAACGTTTAAAATTGCCGCCGGGTTTGGATTTGCGGCCAGTAAAGATTCCAGCATTCCTTCAGCCGTAGTACTAGAGTTGGCTTTTGATCTCGGAGCATTTATCAAACTCGGTATGTTTGGTGTTATACCCCTAAACAGTGTGCAAATATCCTCCCTGTATGCTCCAGGTAAGAATCTTAACATCGGGCTGTGGCTAATCAGCCGCTGGATGAGATGCTTACGCTGGTCTCTCAAAATTTCCAGTGGATCAGTCATAGATTCACTTACCAAAAAGGAGGAATATGACTATTAGAATAAAGACAAGCTGAAAAATACTACCTATTAGAATCCACTTGAGCTTACCGTCAGTCCGACGAACTCCGGATTGATGCGCCTCGCTCAGGCTCTCTATCTTTGTCTCTACCAGTTTGTGCAGCTGTGTGGCGTTTTGCCGCAGCATTTGGTTTACGTTCTCATTCGATGATTTCAGGACCGCTCCCATGCTGTCGGCTACGCTTCCTAGTTGGGACCGAAGCTTCTCGCATTCTTCCTGGAGGGTCTGAGCTAAGGTACTGATTCTTGCCCTTAGACCGTCCCCTATTTTTATTAAATCTTCCGATGTGTTGTGCCGAAGCTTCTCGCATTCTTCCTGGAGGTTTTTGCCTAAGCCGTTGATTTCCGCGGATGTCTTGTAAGTTCCCTCCTGCAGCTTTTCTAGATCGTCACGGTGAGATCGGTTATATTCGAGCAGGACCCATAGTAAAGCCGGCAAGATATCATGATCGTCATAGCTTCCGGCGCGCAACTTTTTAACAGCGGAGTCTAGTTTTTCGTTTAATTTGGCAATTAAATCGTCCATATTCTCTCCTCCCAACCGCTGTAAAAATAAGTCCGATCTAGTGGTAGATTTAAGGATTATTCTTTATCACTTTACCTTGTAATAAAGTAGTAGTTCTTGCGGTGGTGTCTCGAATCTTGGCCTCTGTTAGCCCAGGCCATCCTTTAATCTCGTTGTTGTTGGACTGCCTCGCCCTTCTATGCCTTGAAATTTCTAGCGATTTTATGCGAGAGAGGGGTGTCCTGACAAGACTTTTCTGACACGGGGGAGGAGGATAGAAAGATGGAGGGAAAAATGATTTGAGGGCAAAAAAAAGAGGCTCCCGAAAGAGCCTCTTTTCCTTCGATTTTCGTTGGTGGCTTTAGATTTTGGCCTTCAGTGTTCCCTTGATCGGCGCGACGCCAGGCAGTTGCCACTCATCCCACATCGTGTCCACCATCTTCTGAATGTGGGTGAAGTGCTCTTCTTTAAGGTGATCGAAGCGGCCCTGCTTGGTGAGAAAATCTTTCACGGGGATTCTTCCCTTGCCGGTCTTGCGCGCGTCGTAGGTGTAAATGATGTTCCCCTCTACGATTTCGTAGAGCGGATAGATGCCGCATTTGATTCCCAACTCGCCTAGCTCGTTCGAGTAGCGCGGATGATAGTCCCAACCCTTTGGACATGGATCGTAGGTGTGGATGAAGGTCGGGCCGCCGATGGCGAGCGCCTTTTGCACCTTGTTCAAATAGTCCGTCGGCGGATAAGTCGCGCAGGCGG
>JBOHVJ010000588.1:0-2001 GCA_050735075.1 Binatia bacterium | reverse complement strand
GTCCCAACCCTCCGATGATCACGGCTGTCCCGCCAGGTCTCGTAGCACGAATGATCTGATCCGCCGTCTTCGGGTTTCCAATCGCCTCAAAGGATTTATCGACACCGCCATCGGTGAGAGACCTCACCGCCTCCACGGGATCATCATTGCTGGCATTGACCGTATGAGTAGCGCCGAATTTTTTTGCCGCTTCGAGCTTGTCATTGATGATGTCCACGGCGATGATGGGATAGGCGCCAAAACAACGAAGGAACTGGATGGTATTGAGCCCGATACCGCCGCAGCCGATAACCAGGGTCGAGTCTCCGGGTTCAAGCTCCCCGCTGTGCTTGACCGCATTATAGGCTGTAGTGACCCGGCAGCCGATAACGCTAGACTCCTCTAAAGACAACCCTTCAGGAAGAGCGAACACCATGTATCCGGGGACGGAGAGATGCTGCGAAAAACCTCCCACGTTCCAGCGAGTCACAGCCGTGCCATCCTTCTTTCTAAACGGCGGCGGCGCGGGGCGGTTCTGGCAGAGATTTTCCCTGCCGGCGAGACAGTAGCGACACTTGCCGCACTTGTATCTCATGCCGACGATGACTCGGTCTCCAGGCCTGAAGGAACCTCGCTGTTGCTCTCCCACTTCCTCTATGGTCCCGGAGACCTCATGGCCCAAGATCGTCGGCGGTCTGAAGGGACTCCGGCCTTCCACTACCTTGAGATCGGTATGGCACACACCACAGGCCGTCACTCTGATCAACACCTCATCGGCGCCTACCCTGGGCACTTCAAGCTCTTCTATTTTGAGCGGCTGCCTTGCTTCATAAAGAACTGCGGCTTTCATTGAACTCTAGCCTCCTACTTCAACGCTTCTTCTACTAGACTGTTAGTATACGTTTGCTTCGGATCGGCCTGTTTGGCCTTGGGGTGATCGAGGAATTTCAAAGCATTTGCCATCGCCTTCTCTATAACCCTGAGGTTGGATGAAAAATGAGGCCGGTAAAACTCAAAGGTGCCTTGCAAGGCCGCTTCATCATGGACTCTGGTATATTTTCCCAGCGCCTTCTTACTCACCTCAGAATTCGTCTTAGAGAGGAGCAACCCTTCGTGCAAGGCTCTCAAGAAGTCGACGGCGACTTTGCGGTTCCTTAAATCCTTAAACCAAGATTCCCGAGCAGCAATCACAGCAGTAGGAAACAGACCATATTCGGTTTCGGACGGCCGAAAGAGCATATGGAATCCAGCTTTCTGAGCCCTTATGCCGAACGGGTATCCGATCATGGACGCATCCACTCTCCCGGTGAGAAGCGCCGCCATCGACTCCCCGACGCCTCCGCTTTGGACAAAAGCTACATCGCTGGTCTTGAGGCCGGCAGACTCCAACATAGATAGCCCTGCGTAGTAGCTGGAAGCGCCGATTCGGGTCACGGAGATTATCTTGCCTTTAAGATCGGTCACAGCTTTGATCTCAGGCTTTGCCCAGCCGTCAATGGTCAGGACTGGCAACGGCGACCCGATCACGATCAGATCACTCCCGCCGAGACGGCTCGAGATGACCGCGCCCCCTCCCGTGAAGCCAATGGGGAATTCCCCAGCAAGAATCGCCGAATTAATAAGCGGCGAACCCCCCATAAATATGGGGGCCACCTCGAAGCCGTATTTTTGAAAGATTTTTTCTTCCACGGCTATGAAGAATGGGAGCGCCGCGCCAGAAATCGGGGTGTACCCAACCGTCAGCCTTGGTAAATCCTTCTGCCCTGCCTGTGCTACGGCAGACAGGCCCGCGTGCGCCTGCCCGCAGCCAGGCAGGCGGGCGCAAACGCCCAAAAGGGATGCAGTGATAAGCAAAATCGCGGACCACCAACACGGGTTCTTCACTTTCATGGGATTTCTCCAATCCGGTCCCTATGCATCAGGACCTACAAGCATCGGTCTTTCCGTGCCATAATCTAAAATCTAAAATCACTTGATAACCTTGTCCGCCCTCACCAGCACGTTCGGCGGAATCGTAAGGCC
>JBOHVJ010000587.1:0-6967 GCA_050735075.1 Binatia bacterium | reverse complement strand
TCCGCCTCACCCCCTCGGCATAGCGTTTCACCGACTCCTGCATCCTAAGCGCCGCATAGCAGGCCCGCACTGCATGATCCTCATGGGCCAGAGGCGCGCCAAAGAGAGCCATGATCCCGTCGCCCATCACTTGGTTCACGGTCCCCTCGTAGCGGTGAACGGCCTCCATCATGTGCTCGAGGACCGGATCAAGCAGCTTCCGCGCCTCCTCAGGGTCACGGTCAGCAAGCAACTCCATGGAGCCCTTTATGTCGGCGAACAGCACCGTAACTTGCTTCCGCTCGCCTTCAAGGGCGCCCTTGGAGGTAAGGATCTTCTCGGCGAGGTGCTTCGGGGTGTAGGCCTCAGGGGAGATGAATCGGGGCTGTACAGCGAGCCCTGCGCTGACCGGTTGGCCACAATGGAGACAAAACTTTGCTTCGGCCGGAAGCTCGGTGCTACACTTGGCACAAATTGGCGACAGACGGGCTCCGCACTCGAGGCAAAATTTCGCCTGCGGAGGATTCTCCTGCTGACACCGTGGACATTTCATGCGGGCTTCCCACTCGCTAGATCAGGAAAATTAGCAATCGGTAGGCAGAGCTTAGACCGATGAACTTTGATGGTCAAGCACCATCAAGAGTTGCCTTGACGTCCGCTAGGTGAGTGTAAGACATGCTATTTAAAAAGATCTATGCGACGTCTCTTCGGCCTTTCGGGAATTCCCGAAAGGCCAAAACCACTCACCTCAACCTCGTGGAGACTTTCACGGCTCTAGACAGCACTCTAAGAACTGCCTTCATTTCTTCCAAATGCTTTAGCCAGTAGCGAGTCCGGCCGCCTGCGGTCTCATAGCGGACGACATCTGCTGTACGCAATTTGGCAAGATGACCGCTGATGGTCGGCACAGAGCGTCCCGTCATTTTTGCAAGCCTTGAAGGAGTTTGTTGACCTCGCTGCGCCAAGAGGAGAACAATCCGGTAAACTACAGGATTACCTAACAACCTGCATAAGCGCGATTCTCGATACCTTCTTTCTTCCATGGGTGAGGTGGAATTTTAGGTGAAACATCGCTGTTGTGACAAGGAGATTCTTTCCAAGGCTGAAGGCGAAGATGTAACCTTCGACATTTCGGTAATTCCCGAAAAGTCAAAATGAGGGGTTGCAAATAGTGAGTTCAACGGCTCCATGTCGAGTGGTGAAGGGAAAGTTTTTCGCCAATCTGTCAAGGATTAAAAGCCCGAGAGCCACTACGAGGATGCTTTCTGAGCGCGATAGCACCTAAGTCGTCACAAGCTCGCCTGACTGTTTCATCTCATCGAGCACCTTGCTGGCGATTTTGAACGCTTCCACACCGGCTGGTATGGCGCAGTAGATTGCGATCTGGATGAGCATCCTTCATCTGTCCAGCAACCATCACTCAATCGCTCCATTACTCCATTATTTTTAGCAGTCTCTTGATGTTACCAGCCATAATCAGTCGGAGATCTTCGATCTTGAGCTTTAGATGGCGCTGCGCGTGCTTGACGATCTTTTCAACCTCCCACTCCATCGGGTTGAACGGATGATCTGAGCCGTATAGGACCCGGTCAGGCCCGGCCCACGAGATAGACTCACAGAAGAAGGGCAGCCACCCCACGCCCGAGCTGTCCATGTGGACATTGTCATACTTCTTTGCGATCTCGATCACCTCTCTGATGCCCTCCACCAACCCCGAATGGCCCATGATAATGGGAAGCTTGCGGAAATCCCTGGCCACCTCTCCGAGCCGTTTTGGGCTGGCATTTTCCCCCAGACCGCAGTGAAAGAGAACCACGAGCCCATGATGCTGTGCCGCCTCCATGAGAGGATAAACCTTCTCTTTGTCGTTGGCAGGGCAATTTTCGATCAGAGGATGAATCTTGATCCCCTTGAGCCCGAGCTTGACCCCTTCCTCCAACACCTTGAGCGTATCCTTTGGGCCGTTCCCAGGACTCAGCCTCATAAAGCCGTGAATACGTCCTGGGTGCTGCCTCATAGCGTTGGCGATGTATTGGTTGGTCTCCCTGTAATCCGACGGCTCGCCCACCCCGATGGCGAAAGTGACAACCGCATCTACTCCGGCGCCGTCCATTGAGGCTAGCATGTCCTCCGCCATGAATTTCATGATCGGGGGAATCTGGTGGATGGCAAGCTTCCTTCTCTCTCCCATGTGGGAGTGTGCGTCGATGACTTCGACAGGTTCTCCTTCGACAGTGATCACGCTATCCTCCTCAAAGCTTTTCGCGGAGACTATCCAATAGGAACTTTCCCGTCAACCTGAAAAGTTGCGAGTTTTGAGTTTCGGGTTTCGAGTTTCGGGTTAAGGGAGATGGACATTTCCCACGTCTTAAGGTAACAAGAAACCGTGTCAGCGTAAGAAAAGTTAAGGAGGTTTCATGACGCTTATCTTGAGCAATGACGAGATCCAGCAGGCGCTTAGCGTGAAGGACTGCCTTGATGTTATGGAAGAAACATACCGCGAGTTGGCGACAAGCCAGGCGGTCAACCGCCCCACCAGCCACTCTTACCTCCCCCATTCTCTTCCAGAGAGCAGCTACAGCTTTAAATCGGTTGACGGCGGAGTGAGAAAATTCGGTGTTCTGGCTCTCCGGATCACGTCCGATATTGTCCAAAACAAGCCCGTGGGCAACTCCGTCCGCCTAGAAAAACTTCCCCTCGCCGGGAAAGGACAGTTTCTCGGTCTGGTCCAGCTATTCAGCGTGGAGACCGGAGAGCTTTTGGCGATCATGCCGGACGGTTTCATCCAGCAGACCCGCGTAGGAGTCACCAGCACCCTCGGAGCGAAGGTGCTATCACGCCCTAATTCAGAAGCCCTCGCTCTGATCGGCTCCGGCGGACAGGCCCGTTCCCACTTCCGCTTTCTCACCTCGGTTCGCCCGATCAAACGGGTCAAGATATACAGCCCAAATCCGGACCACCGCAAAGCCTTCGCCGCTCAGATGGAAAGGGAAACCGAGATCCCAACTGAAGCCGTGGACAGCGCCAGAGAGGCCGTGGACGACTGCGACATCATCTGTACCGCCACCAGCTCGTCGCGCCCCGTGTTGAATGCCGAATGGCTGGAGCCCGGAATGCACTATAACGCTATCCGGGAATTTGAGATGGACGAGGCTGCCCTTGAGAGAAGCGATGTGGTCGCGATTCACACTCGCTTCGGCGGGATCCAACACTTTCAGCCGCCGGGCCTGGAGAAGGATCTGCCTGGAGTGCGCCGGGAGAAAGCTAGGGATTGGAGCCGCTATCCTGAGATCGGCGATCTTCTTGTTGGAAGGGCACTAGGCCGCACCAGCGAAAAGCAGATCACTTTTTTTCTCAACAACATTGGAACCGGAGTCCAGTTCGCCGCCATTGGCTACTGCGCCTATCGCGCCGCCAAAGAAAAGGGTTTGGGCAAAGAAATCCCCACGGATTGGTTTTTGCAGGACATCAAACCGTGAAGATCCCCAAAACTGACTCCATCGAAGAGCTAGCCCAGTTTTGGGACACCCATGATCTGACGGATTTTGAGGACCAGTTGGAGAATGTCCCTGAACGGGTATTTGAGCGCAAGCCCGAAACCATGATTCCGGTCCGGTTGCGACGGCAGGAGATCGAGGCAATGAGGCGGGTTGCCAAGACCAAAGGAGTTCGGGAGGCGGCTCTGCTGCGGCAGTGGGTTCGGGAGAAACTACGAAACGCTAAGTCTTAGACTAGGAAGTGTGGACTGCCAGTTGATTGCAATCGGCTACTGCGCCTATCGCGCCGCCAAAGCAAAGGGCTTAGGCAAAGAAATCCCCACGGACTGGTTCCTGCAGGATATTAAGCCGTAATGGCGAATGGGTCGGTCCCCGAAATCTGACCTTGAAGAAAGTAAAAGGGGTTTTGTACGCCCTAACGTGCAATCTAGGAAACTAATCATGCCCTCTCAAATTGCAACAGATCGAGTGAGCCAGCCTTTAGCCGGCTAGGTAAACGCCCCAACCGTAAGGCATCTTAGGATGAGATTCAAGCGCCAATATTCGGAGAAAAGGTCACCGAAGATGACTGTCTTCCGAATCCAATAACGGGAGCCTCGTAGGGATCAGGCAACTCAACAACGCTTCTGTCTGCGTATCTGGCTAGGCCGCGAGGACGACATCGCGAATGAGCTCTGCCACAGGCTCGGTGAAGTCATTGTCAGTCCAGTACTCAGTATGGGAGATTGGATTCCAGGAAGTGAACAGACCACCGACATTGATCTCGAAATCCTCACTTACGGCTTTCTCATATGACGGGCTCAGTGGTTTCAACGGGTAGCCCAACACATCGTCGGCGTCGAAAAAGTTCAACCACTTGGCCTTTGCTTTGAGATTCCCCGGCAATTGAGGAGGCGGAAATTTAATGCTCACCACATCGGGTAGGGCGAGTGTGAATAGGGGAATATTGGAGCCGAACGTTACCAAGCCCGATAGCATTTCCATGCGCTCAAAGGAGTTCTTGCCCAGCCCTTTACCTGTTTGTTCGTCCCAAATGTAGTTCGACATGATGACGCTTCCCAGCGAATGCGCGACGATGACAAGAGGCTTGTCTTGATTGCCGAGAGAGGTTCGAAGATTAACCAGGTGGTCGTGGATCCTGTTGTGAATATCTCGGTACATATCGTGTTTTTTACCGGCTTTGCGTTGATAGGCTATAGCATCGGCGAACACATTGATAAAGAATTGGCGAATTGTCACCCAATCAAGGTCGTTGGAGCGCGAGAGGTCCTCCCATAGCTCCTTCTCTCGGTCATTGAGCAGATTAGCCCAGTAACCGGATTCCCACTTGACGTCGTCTGGAGCAACACCAAGATCCTTGAGACGATCATTCATTTCCGCGATAAACTCTTCCGCGAAATCCGCTTTTTGTATACCAATGCCGTGTAGGACCAAAACCCCAATCTCCGATGCCATGAGATCCTCCTGTACAAGAGATCAACAGTCCGCAGCGATTCAGGGGAACATATCTGTGCTTCCACGCATGGCTGTAGCTGCCTAACTATCGAACGGGCTGCGATAGACGCAAAAACTCCAACGGGGAATCTTCGACAAAAAAGCCCGGCTGGGGGAGACCCAGTCCGGGCTGATGGTGAACGAATAAAATTTGATCACGGCCGTATACTTGTCTTTCATCGGGCGACTGCCTACCTCAGACGGCGGGCGACGCCAATGCCGTCCTTGCTCACGCACCAAAGTACGAGCCAGATCTCGAATCATGAACTCCCTCTTCTCGGACTACTTAATTCTACCAAAATCAGTTTCCCAGAGCCGTTTTAAACTGCTCAGCGCCTCTTGAGATAGCCCGCTGGCGCCGGAGCAGGCGACGGCTTCGTCGATGTGAGCCGCGTTAGAGAAGCCGACAAGGACTGTGGACACCCCTGGCTTCATCAAAGCGAAGCGAATGGCAGCCTGGGTAAGGCTTTTGATATCACCGCCGATCAGGAATTTGACCTTCTCAGCGCGCTCAAGATCCAAGGCATAGTCTGAGCCAGGTGAGAGGGGCTCCGGGCTGCTTCCGCCTCCGGCTGTGGGATCTGACGTGAGAGCCCCCGCGGCCAATACGCGAATAATGGCGACACCCATACCTTTACTAGCAGCCCGGTCAATGAGCCCACCGTAGTCAAGGGCACTAAAGCCTTGCGGGACTGGCTGGCCGCCGCTTGGGTTTAGCAGATTGTAGTAGGCCTGAACCGAATGAAGCTCTCCACTGTCAATAACTTCATGCAAGGCCTTCGGATCACCCAACCCGCTGAAGCCAAAGTGGCGCACCTTGCCTTTGTCTCTCATCTCCTTAAAGCCATCGAGGACTCCTCCGGGGCCAACAACGTCCCTGGGAGTCAGACTGAAGCGCTTGCCCGGATTTCTTTCCAGCGTGACTCTGTTATGCAACTGGATCAGATCGACATATTTTCTTTGCAGACGTTTAAGGCCATTTTCCACGGCCTGAATGGTGGCGGATTTAAGGTCGGCCACAGCCTCGGGCTCAAGCCGGATCTTGGTGGAAACGACGGCTGAAGCTCCTAGCTCGTTTAGGATCTTTCCCAGATTCTCCTCTGACTTTCCTAAGCCGTAAGCAAAGGCTGTATCAAAATAGTTAATGCCAAGATCCAAGGCGCGCCGAACCGCCCGGAGCTGTTCTTCATGGCTGGCACGAACCATGAGGACAGCGTTATTGCCGCATCCGAAGCCGATCTCCGAGATTCTTAGATCTGTCTTGCCAAGTGTCCGATACTCCATATGGTCCTCTCTTCCATAAATCTAGTCTCCCCCCTCTCCTTCATCCTCTCCCGCGAAGGGGGGAGGAAGGGGGAGGGTTCTGAGTCTCACTTAAATAATTTCATCAATGTTTCGACGGCGTTCTTAGTATCTTTGAAATCAGATAAGCAGGCATCAGGTTTGAAAAATGTCAGCTCTTCAACCGGGTATCTCCCGGTGCCTACCAGGATACACCTCATGTGGTTCGTCCTTGCCGCATCAAGATCTTTGGGCGTGTCTCCGACAACGACGCACTCTTCCGGAGCGATGGTGCAGCCCATTTTTTTCTCCCATCTCTCTTTGGCGATCCCGGGTAAGTCAAACCGGTCACGGGAGTCGCTTCCGTAAGCCCCTAAGTTGAGGTACGGCCTTAGGCCGGCGGCTTCGAGCTTCAATTGCGCAGTGACCTCGAGGTTCCCAGTTACCACACCCTGACAGAGTCCTTCGACCTTTGCCAATTCCTTAATGAGTTCCGGGACTCCAGGAAGAGGGCTTATCCTGGTGAGACCCTCTCTGATGGCGTGGGAGTAACTCTCCTGCAGGTTTTTACTAAAGGCGAGCCAACTATCTTCAGTGATATCTACCTCGAGGTGGGCTGTGGCAAAAATCTCTTCGAGGATCAGCGGATCAGTGTTGCCATCGGGAACGACCGTGCGGATATCGCCGGGAATTCCGAAGGTTTTCAGAATCGCCTC
>JBOHVJ010000586.1:0-2325 GCA_050735075.1 Binatia bacterium | reverse complement strand
TCTCTGCAGGATACCTCAGCCTGTCTCTCTCGCTAGGTTCGGAATAGAGGTATAGGGGCATCAGGTAGTCAATGGTTTTTGACGACACGGCGACATGCTCGATGGGAAGGTTAGCAGTGAGAGCGTGCTGCCATCCGGTCAGCGTCTCAACACGTCTAGGCGCGATCATCGCAAGGTTCTCTTGGAACATGTGTTGCATGAGTCGCTTCACGCTTCTCCACACAACTGAGTCATGATAGAAGATCCAGCGGATGTCGAATGGGCGGTAGAGCACAGGGAAGACGTGTCTCTCCAGTTCGCTGTCCGAGATGCCCTGGAGCAAGCTCCAGGCTTTTCGAATGGACCACCCCTTCTTGTTCCGGATGTCGAAACTCAGATGCAGCTCCTCATCGTGATCCTTACTGTTTTTGAACAGCCGGATTCGATTCAGAAGGGTTGATTTGTCGAAATCTATGACAAAGCTGTCCCTCGCTGTTGTGATCCCAACGCCGTTGAGAGGGAAAACGTCGGTGACCTTTGAGTAACGCTCATAGCTACTGAGCACCTTTTCATCGCGGCGAATGAACAGATAGAAGGGAGACTTCGGGTGAAGCTCACTCCAACCGGTCCCCGTGACGTCATGATCTTCCAGCCAGCGATATTTTTCCTCTCTCAAACCCCAAAGGTCAGCGTGATACACTCTTCTCTGCAGACCCGACTTCTTGACGAAGATGCCGATGGCGACGCCTTGACGGATGTCGAAAACGTTGTCGTCTTTCGACCCGTCTGGGCAGCGCTCCTTCCTCAGGGCGTTTCCATGGAGGTTTAGCAAGTATATCTGTTCGAAGCTATTCATGAGCGATTGGCGCATTCCTCGGAAGGTAGGGTTGTCTAGATAGCCGTGGTTGGTGATCAGTCCCACGACCCCTTCGCCCGCCTGCTCAATCTTCCACTGGGCGAATCGGATGAACTTTACGTAGTCGTCCTGAAGCCACTTCGGATTCTTTTCACCAAGCGGCTTGCCATCGACCTGTCTGTAGTCCTCAATCAATTGACCGATGAACGTCACCACTCGTTTGCTGACACTGCGATCTCGGCGCTGCACCTTGATAATTTTCCATGGAGCGTTGGCCGAATGACCCGAGTAAGGTGGGTTGCCCAGAATCACCAGTATTGGCGTTTCTTTCTTGACCATTCCCGCCAGGTGGGACTCCTCGGCGAGTGAGACCATCCCGGGGATGTTAGTCTCCTGCAATTCCTCCATCTCTAGTGTATTCGTCAGGTAAAGCTGGAAGCGTTCATCTTTTCCGAGGCGATGACCAAGCTCATCAAGCAAGAATCCGATCTTTAGATGACCTACGGCGTACGGTGCCATCATTAACTCGAAGGCGTAGAAGTTCTTCAAGATATGATCTTTGAGAAGGCTTTTCTTAGCGCCAGTGCCATATTTTTGTGTGAGTTCAGTAACCGCCAGCCGCGTGGCCTCTGCAGGGAAGGTGCAGGTTCCTGCCGCAGGGTCCAGAACGCGCACGGAGGTCGAGGCAAACCCATCCTTTCGAGCGAATGTCTCCTTCAGAATCTGGTGCAGGGATCGGACGATGTACGAGACCACCGGCTCCGGCGTGTAGTAGACGCCTCGACGCTCTCGCTCGGCGGGGTCGTACTCAGCTAGGAACGGCTCGTAGAAGTGAACGATGGGATCGCGCCCGGTCCTTTGCTGAAGGATCTTGTTGACATCCGCCGTCGCCAACACGTCTGCGATGTCGTCCACGATCCACTCCATTTGTTGTGGCAGATCGCCGAGCGAGATGTATTGGAAAACATCCCGCAGGATGCCGATTGTGGGAGGGATGTTGTGGAATGCCAGTTTCCGGCTGAAGCCATTCTCTGCCCTGGTGCGGGCGGCGAAGAGGCCATAGGTGATCGTCTGTGCGTAGAGATCTGCGAAGTCATCCTTCGTCAAGGTCCCGATCAGATATTTCTGGAACGCTTCGTAGAATCCGAGGATGAAGCCGGTACCCCTCTCGGATTCTTCTCGCAACTCTTCGGCGATCACTTGCTCCTTCAGGAAACGGGTTCGCTTCGCAAGCTCGATGGCCAAGGATTTGGCAGTATAGGTGCGCGGAAGCGAGAATGTGAAGAACTGATCAAGTAGGTTAAGGAATTCCCTTTCCTTTTCGACTGGGGGAACCGTCTTGAGCTGATGGATGATAAAGGGCCGTCCGATCTGCGCCGTGTCGATGAGGGTTCCGTTCCGATACAGTCGGAATTCCAGGAAATTGGTGAGGATGAGGTTGGGAAAAGTATGTCGGTAGCGCTCGAGCTGCTCGGAGCCCTGGATCTGGT
>JBOHVJ010000585.1:0-2985 GCA_050735075.1 Binatia bacterium | reverse complement strand
GCATGGGACTGCGCAGCACCTTACCGTGAGCCATGCCCGGGAGTTTGATGTCACCCGTATAGATGCCTCTGCCTGTGACCTTTTCCAGGCCATCAACACGTTGTAGGTTTTTCCCAACGGCTAAATTCATTTCGATTTTTGATTTTAGACTCTGGATTTTTAGATTGCCCTAAACCTTTAGCGTGAACTTTTAAATTCCTATTTCGATTTTTCACTTTTCATTTTGCATTCCACATACCGTTCTCGATTTTCGATTTTAGCTTCTCAGTCTTTGCTTCAATCCCAATCGGAAATCCAAAATCTACCAAGGATATTTGAGATTTTGGGCTCATGGCGGTTTTTTGTGGCTTGTGTCATTCCCCTTTCGCGGGAATGACCCTCAGGGCCACTCCTGAACCGTTCAATCGGTGGTAAAATTCGCGCTCCCTGCCAAGCCATTCAATCTTCCGGTTCGCACAAAAATCCATCAAGAGTCGAAAAATGTCAGATTGATGGAAAAGGCAGAATATCCTTGTATGCCTTGACCACTTTTTCCTGCAGCTCCCGACTAACTCTGGAGACCCGTGGAAACTTGTCGCGCCATGCAAACGGCTTAACAGCATAATAGATCGCTCTGCTGTTTGTGTGATCCCGGTTTTCTTTCTTTTCCGGAGACATGCGGGGATCGAGCGGAGTGCTCCAGCACCCGTCCACAATTTCGATGTCGGTCGCCGGATCCACGCGGGTCATCATCGCCCAAAGGACCTCTTTTAAGTTGGTGGGATCGATATCTTCATCGACCACCACGACATATCTCCCATGTCTAGCGGAGGCCGAGGCAGCAATGGCGGCGTGACCTGCCTGTTTTGCATGTCCTGCATAGCGCTGCTTTATGGCTACCACCCAAAGGTAATTGGTATGGTTGTACACTCCAGTGACATCCTGGATTCCTGCGCTTTCCAATTGGTCCCACAACGCACCTGCTCTTAGGCTTAGATCCATTCTGTAAGCTCCGGGCCACAAGGGGGCTTCATCTTCCAGTATGGGATTGTTTCGATGATAAACGGCTTTAACCCTAATGACCGGTTGAGGCTCGCCTGTGCCGAGCGTTCCTCCCGAATAATAGCCTGGCCATTCGCCAAAGGGACCCTCGTCACGCGCCTCTTCACTAGGGGGAGGCACCTCTCCCTCAATCGCCACCTCCGCGTGAGCCGGAATGGGGAGTCCAGTGACTGGTCCCTTAATAATCTCCAAAGGTCTCCCTCTAAGGCCTCCCACATAATCTAGTTCTGAACTCCCCCAAGGGATCTTGGTATTGGAGGCCATGAAGGTCAGCGGGTCCTGACCAAAGGTCGCAACCACAGGGCAGCTCTTCCCTCTTTCCCAATATTTCGTGCAGATCATGCGTCCGTGTTGGCCCGGGCTCATCCATAGCCCTAGATGGCTCCGGTCATGGAGTTGCATGCGGTAGGTCCCCATATTGATAAAGCTGCTTTCGGGATCCGCATTGATAACCACATCTCCGGTGCCAAGATAGCGTCCGCCGTCACCCTCGTGACTGCGCAGCGCAGGAAATTTAAACAGGTCCACTTCATCCCCAGTCATAACGTTTTCGGTTATAGGGGCCCGAGTGACCTCTCTGGGCGGGATGGGTTGAGCAGAGCGAATTTTACGCGACGCGAGCCGGACCTGCTCGAGCTTGCTCTTATCCGGCGGAAGACCCAAGGCCAAAGCGACACGTTTGTATGCCGCAAAGCACAACCCCACCACCCGAAAACCTGCGGGATAACCCTTGATCTCGTCAAAAATGAGCATCGGCGGCTGCGGGATGAGTTCGGCTGCCGCCTCGATGAGGGCGCCAATCTCAAGATTCCAATCCGCCTTCTTGATTTCTCTCCATTCACCAACCTTCTTAGCAGCCTCAATGAACTGTCGAAGATCATCAAGTACTTCTACTTCCATAAAAATCCCTCCTTATCTTAACCCTTAATCCTCAGCGCCAAGCGCCAGGCGCATAGCGCTGAACGTCGAACCCTTTAACCTTAATTATCCTTAAAGTTGACAACCCTATGCCCATTAGATAATTTCGTCCATGATAAGCCTAGGAAGGATGCGAATCTATGGCAGAACATATCAAAATGAGCCCCCAGGAAGCAAAGGAAAAAGTCGCCGCGCTCAGGCAAATTGTCCTGGATACCTACGACAAGGAAATCAAGGACCATCCCTTTTTCACAGAACTTAGGGCGGGCACCCTTTCCAGGGAACACCTGAAATTTTGGATAAAGAACTGGTACGCCTTTGCCCTGGAAGTCAACACGGGAATGGCCACCGTCTATCATCAATTTGTCGGTTTTTTCAAAAGACATCCTGAACTCGAAGACTTGATTGCACAGAAGATCGGCGAAGAGTTCACCACACCGGCCCTCGGTGGTCACGCCAGGATGCTGCTCCGTCTGGGTAAGGCCTTGGGAGTAGAGCCCCATGAGATGATCGAAGCGGAGCTTATCCCCGAGGCCCGAGGCCTAGTCGATTTTTTCGTTCGCTCATGGATCGATATTCCCCTGGCAGAGTGTTATACCATTCATCTCGAGGAGGAGATTTTTGGTTTCATTTCTCGAGACTTTCGCGCCAGCCTTCCGAAGCACTACGGCCTTAGCCAGGAGGACATCAAATATTTCAGAGTCCATGAAGAAGCCGATCTGAGCGAGGAGCATGGCGGGACCAATCAGAAGATCCTGCAAAAGGCCCTTGAGGATGGGTACGGAAACGAACGTGCAGGCTGGCCTCTCGAGTACTGTGCCAGAGTCGCCGTTCAGATGATGACAACTTTTTATGACGGGGTTTACCATAGGTACAACCACAAATAGAGGGTTCTACAAGGTAATGAAAAACTGGTTTCCATGCTTCGACCCTTCGACTTCGCTCAGGGCAGGCCTCCCTCGACTGCGCCTTTAGTCCCGAGCCCTTCGATGAACTCAGGACAGGCTTGTCGAGGGATCAGCATGA
>JBOHVJ010000584.1:0-3163 GCA_050735075.1 Binatia bacterium | reverse complement strand
GCACTAACAAAAATGAACGAAATTCTCACCTCTTGTCCTCTAGTGGGCCAATTACCCTCTGCGTCAAAAATCTTTCCAAACACTGCCCTCCAAACGAGTTAAAAATCAAACGGATTATCCTCCCTCTAAGACTAGCTCAAAATTAACTGATTTTTTACCTTTACCCAATCGGAAGAAGAAACCAGCCGCATTGGGGTCCTTTGCAATCTGAAAGGGCAGATTGTGTTGTCGACAAATTAGAGCCACCACATGCACTTGCCTTGTCACCCTGTGCCGGGCCTACGATGACCGCCTGGGCCGAGGATCGCGGACTTTGCAGCTTTAGCTATGCGGAATTTGATGACCCGTCTAGCCGGGATATTGATCGGTTCGCCAGTGCGGGGATTCCGCCCCACACGAGCCTTTCTGTTCCCAACCACGAGCCTGCCGAGCCCTGGTAGAATAAAAGTGTTCTTAGCTTCTTTGTACGCCAGCGAGGCCAGATCGTCCAAGATTTGGTTAGCGGTTTTCTTGGCGACATCGGCCTTGCGTGCGAGGTGATCTGCGAGCTGAGACTTCGTCATGGCTTTTCCCATGTAGGCCTCCTGTCCCTCTTTCTGTGAAACAGAGTCCAAAGGAAGGTAGAAGGTTTATTCCGCCGCCTGAGATCAGCTGTTGTTATTGAAACGAAATGATAGTTGGGGTGGCATAAACGGGTCGGCTGTCACTCTAGTCCCCTCTGGACTGTAGCCTGATACCGTTCACAAGAGGAGGTGGTTCTTCTCTTCAGCCGAGCGCACTATCCGGATCAGTGAAGCATTGCTCAGAACCTGAGTGGCCTAAGGGCGGGGGGCGCTCCAAGGTCAGAAGTTTGGCTGAATGTTGTGTTGACAGGCGAGCATGCGCGCTTCGATTGTGGTCAAATACGGGTTCCTGCTGAGTTGTACGAACCGAGAAGCTCCGGAGCTTTCCTTGCGGATCACTGGTGAACTGCCCTGTTGCAGCGCCTCCTTGGGAATCCTGTACAGATCTCCGGTTCCTCTCTCCACATAGGCTCCGGGCTCAGTGATGTCTTGCCAGCTAAGCTCTGGCAGAGCAACCCTCTGCTGAGGCTCGACTGAAACATTTCTTGGTTCCTCTCTCGCCATCGCTCTACCTCCTTTCTGCTCCTTCTGC
This sequence comes from Binatia bacterium, assembly GCA_050735075.1. Taxonomy (GTDB): domain Bacteria; phylum Desulfobacterota; class Binatia; order UBA9968; family UBA9968; genus JAHFAO01. The sequence continues at coordinate 2,008 of JBOHVJ010000584.1, read as the reverse complement.
CCCCCGCCCGATTACTGACTATGATCCTGCAGACGGAGTTCCGCAAGGCAAGCAATTACTAGGCCATGAGAAAAGGTGGACTCGTGGTAAGCAATTCTCAGGCCAGTTTAGAGTTAAAGAAAGAGTCTACAATTTTTTAAGTTGGGATTTTTAAGACCAGATGGACTTGGAGACAAGGCCTAGATCGGATGCCGGAAATGGTAGGGGAAATCTTTCAAACTGAGCACAGGGACTAGCTCTGCTCTGTAAATTGAAAACTTAGTGTGGGTAACTCGGCGTTGTTAGGACAAACTTCAACGCTCCTTTTACTTGTGGCCTATTACTTGTAGCCTAGACATTGAAAACGTGGTTCAACAGCGTTGTAAACCTTCCAGGCTGAGGTCATGTAGTGAAGTCATAATTAAATGGGCGGAGTCGGAACTAGTCGCTTGGAATGGCAGGTTGTGCGAACGAAGGCTTTGGGTTCACGGTGCCTTACGGAATGAGAAAAAGATACCGATTAACCCAGGAAAGGCACGGCGCTGTATCCTCGATACGATTCTGTATGGATTATAAACCTGAGCTAAGTTGAAAGGTTATCTTTGTGCGGCGCAACTTCGCTTCCCTCGTCTTGTGAAAGTTCCTCCACCGAAGCCTCCAGACAAATTGTCTCCATAACTGACTGGAGTGTCTCTGGGTGAATGTCTAACGGAACGGGAATTCGCTTGAACCTAGCCACATACTTAACGAAGGCCTCAGGCAGTATTAGAAACTGGCTCAATTCGATTTCTCCGCGGCGCTACGCTCGATTGGTACGAGCCGCGCAGGTCGTTTTTCCTCTTAGTGTACCTGACGATTCAAAAGGCCCATGATGTGGTGGCTTGCGATTGCTCTACTACAATTAGCAGGGCATGTCAAGGAACAGTTACTTGCTCTATGTGTTTGCACAATTCTCCTCTAATGTCTAATCTCCCCGTTCCCCCAGGCCAGCTAGACAGAGGCTAAGACCAGATAGGTTTGTAGTTAAGGGCCTGTTAGGGTGGGGAAAAACTGCGACGTTCTCGACAAGAGGACGAGTGGAGGTCAAACGCCTAGTAAGTCACCAAAATTATTTCTTTTTGATCCCGGCAGAAGGATACGCCAACCCCCTTGAAAAATCGACGGGCCGGATTGTCTCTTTTTGCGTAGCCTTGTGAACTGATCGTTGGCAGAGTGATTGATGCCGCGGGTGCGGCTTAGGCAGGAGCGGACTTCCCCTGAGGATCGGGCCAATCCACACTCAACGGGATAGCGGGATCTGCATCGCGAATCGCGCAAAGGCTCGGGTCCCGCACTTGCCGAGCAGATGCGGTCCGCCGCATGCGGACGGCGAGGACTGTTTGAGCCCCGTCTAGGTGCAGCCTGCTGATGGGGCGAGTTCCGTAGCCGAGCAGAAGGGAGGCTTAGTGCGGTCGAGCCGGAGCGCCTGAGCAGGACAAATCCGGCTATCCCGATCCTACTCCGACAGGTGCGGGAGCGGAAGGCCAAGCCGCACCCTAAGTTTTTAGGTGTGGGAAGTGCGGTGGGCGCGTTCGGCGATCTTCTTGCGGAGGCGGGCTTTTTCGAGACTGATCTGCGCTTCCTTCAACTCTGACGGCAAGCCACCCATTTCCAGCCTCCGCTCGGCTTGCTCCACCGCCGCCTGGGCTCGTTCTACGTCAATGTCCTCCGCCTTCTCTGCGATCTCGGCCAGGATCGTCACCTTCTTGGGCGTGACTTCCGCAAATCCCCAGAGCACCGACATGTATTCGGTCACATCCCCGATCCGGTAGCGCAGCTCGCCGATCTTCAGTGTGGACAAAAAATGACAGTGTCCGGGCAACACGCCGAACTCACCTTCGGTCCCCGGCGCGATGACTTCATCCACCTGCTTACTCAGCAGCAAGTGATCCGGCGTGACGACCTCTAACAGTAACTTCCCCGGCATTTCTTCTTCCTCTCCCGTTACTCCCGGGTGCGTCGTGACTGAGGCGGCTGGGCCGCTCTCAAC
>JBOHVJ010000583.1:0-10151 GCA_050735075.1 Binatia bacterium | reverse complement strand
CTACCACACCTTCAAACCCCTACCCCACAGCCCCACCTTAAAGGTTCCCCGCCTCAAGAGACGGGGTTTACCTCGAATCAAAAGAGCGCTATAAAATAAAAGAACCATTCACGGCTGTAGCGCCCTTACCAATACTGGATACTGGGGGGTCGTTGTCCTGTGGTGATTGGGCTCAGACTTTTCACTCTGTACAATCTTGCTGCGGGAATATCAAATCTTTTGTCGGCGATCTCTCTTCCTCTTAGTCTGTCATTTTTGGTAACTGCATCAGGATCTTGAACCGGGCTCGGCGTGCGGTCACAGAGGCGATTTCGGAGTTCTCGGTAGCCGGGCCTCAAAAGGAACTTCTTATCATTCTCTATTCACGCAACAGATGATATTCTCAGGAGTACGTTTTCGACATCATCCTAGGGCGGGTTCAGCGACGTTGGATCGGTTAAGGTTTCCATCTCATGCAGATCACCTGATTTTTAATTCCTTTGTCTTGAAGGAGTTTTGAAAAGCGGTCGGCATGCTGGGCTCCACAAATGAAAAGAATGTTGTCCCTGAGGTGCGGCTTCAATTTCTCGAACCAAAAGTTTTCTCTAAGGGGCCATTGTTTCCTGTGAAACGAGGAATATGCCGCATTAATTTTGTCGTTGCATCCCGTGTCGTCCTCACGGACAAACTCTTCCCACGACTTATCTATATACCCAATGGCCTGTTTTTCTTGGGAGGTCGGTTCACACATGCTGAGAGTAATTCCAAGGATCTTAGCCACCTTTCGGCATACCGATTCGTGAGCGTTATTCTCTCTGCGTAGGAGTTCGTCATTCATTTCTTCGGCGAGATGGCCAATCGCTCTATCTTTCACGAACCTTAGAATGTAATCGTGGAACTTGGGTTCATCGGGATTGATCGCGGGATTAACTGCCTGGTAACGATGAGCGTCGACGCCTAGAATATAGAGCATCACAGCACCCGACTATTGTTGTCTGACGAGCACTCGGTCGTCACAAACCCCTATTTTAAACGATTTTAAACCGAGCAACGTTTCTTAGGATAAGATTTTTACCGAGAACTATGCGATATGACAACATGTATCGGTTCCCGTTATCGGATACTCTCCGCCCCAAATTGGCGATCCGGGGCTAGTCTGTCACTTTTGATCCCTCTTACTCCCAGATCGCTTGATCCTTTCTTACCCTAAGCTTCCGGGCGATGTCCAGCCCTGTCCGGAAACCGCCCGAAAGTTGACATAACGCCACCTTATCGGATACTCTCCCCTCTCAAATAGTGGTCTGGAGTCAGTTTGTCATCTGAACGCAGGCTGGCATGTGGTGGCGAGGGCAATTTTTGAGGTCTCGGCAACTGGCTCCCGAAAGGAATCTCCTATCATTTGCGATTAGGAGGACCATGCTGACAAATTTTCTCGTAGGCATTGTAGGCTCGCTTATTACGCTGTTTCTCGCCCCTCTTATTCAGAACTACTTCTGGCATTACCAGCGAAGAAGCGAAATCCAACTGAGGGCTATTGACCAGCTGAATAAGTTCGCTTCTGAGTTTATGAATAGTATGATCCAAATTAAGAATGCGCCTATTCGTGTTCAGCTTTTCCAAGACCTGTCAGTGGTAGACGCTCAAATTAAGGCTCTGTTCTCAGACGAATCGTACAAGCGCTTCAAAGAACTAGAGGTTATGGTCGGCCCAGATATGGGAGAACATCCTATCCATGAATTCGTGGAGGCACGAGATCGAGCACTACGTGGTTTATACGATGAAGTGATACGGCCAAAGTTGTTTAGGCAACTGACCCATTTCTGGAGCTGCAAGCAACGCGCATGATAGGCAAATGCTTACTGAGGAATATCTAACGGTTAACGAGTTAGCTGGCCGTTTGAAAAAGAGATCACGTTTGACCCTTCCTATAGCCAGCTAATTTAAAAGCCTCTTACCCCAGTTAGGGGCAGATGTCCAGCCCTATCTTGCAACTACATTGGGAACCTAAAGCGGAAGCTACCACAGCAAGCGTCGCTGAACCTTCTCACGGGTCTCCCACCATACGATCCTTGTTGGCAACAAGCGGACCACTTTCCCGGTTCTTTGCCGCTTAGTGCGAAAGGCGGTATGGCGTAGGAATCGCTGGATATAACCTGCTGTCTCGGTTACTGGACCGCTGACTATCACAATGCAGTAATTCGAGTGGCACAGCCGGCGAAGAAAAAAGCCTTCATCACGGGTAATGAAAGTCGCGGCTTTCAGGCGGTGGAGGTAGCGGAGGATTTCCTCTAAATCTTGCCACTCAGGGCGCCCCACTTCGCGACCAATTTGTTGCGGTCGCAACCGGGCGCGGCGTAAGAACTCGACTTGCCCTTTAGGGATATTGTGATCAAGGACGATCACGCAGCGGTTTTCGTCTTCGGCAACACCTCTCGCACAATGCCTTTGCGGCTAAGGACCAATGCCTCACGAACCGCCTTGGGTGTCACTAATCCTCTATACTCCTCAGCAACCTGTTCAGGTGTCAGTCCTGCCTTCAGAAGCTCTAAGGCGTCAGCCACGAGCACGCGCGTGCCTTTAAAGATCATTCGTCCTCCGCACACACGGGTATCAGCAACGAGATGGCGACCAATTTCGATACGAGTCATGAGAGCCCCCCTGCGGAAAGAGAATACGGCAAAGATATGGCCAAGACAAGTGCACGCAGAGGTCTTGCCCTGAGCCGCCTTACGGCAGTTTATAGGCGCTGTACTCGATCAGCTTTTGGATATCGCGCTGGAGCTCCCCCTCCCATTTCTCGGCCAGAAGATCCGCTGGACACTTGCCTTGAAAGAGCAGCCCCTGCAAGGGCTTCAGGTAAATGGTCTCGTCTTCTCCGTTCCCGTTGAGCGCCCGCTGTCGCCTTAGACCCTTCCAGGCAATCTGAAAGAGTTCTTTGGCAAGATCGAGAAGGGAAAAACGGCGGATGCGCGCCGCTAGGGCATGAAGATGTGAACTTTGGTAAATTTCCATTCTTTCATCCCAAGACCACCCTTTAACCAAGTCCCAGGCCGCCTGAAGGCAATCTGAGTCATAGAAGACTCCCTTGATGAGCGCTGGCAAGGCCGGCATCAACTCGGGAGGCTGGCTATCAGCAGAGCGAACCTCCATGTAGCGCTTGATCCTCACCTCGGGAAAAAGTGTTGTGAGATGAAGCTCCCAATCTTCCATCGTCGCATAGTGACCTTTGTAGCCGCGAGTGAGAAAGTGTCGGAAGGGGATGCCGCTAAAATCGATGTAGTTTTCATCCCGGATAATAAGATACATCGGAACATCAAGGGCATATTCCACATAATGCGCGAAAGAGACGTCAGGAGAGAAGGCAAAAGGAAGCAAACCGGAGCGATCCCTGTCCGTCCTAGTCCAGATGTGCTCACGGAAACTCTTATAACCGTTTAGGCCCCCATCGGAGATGGGGGAGTTGGCGAAGATCGCGGTGATCAGAGGAGACAGCCCCATGGCAGTACGGAACTTCGCCATCGCATCGCTTTCATCACTGTAATCGATATTGGCCTGAACTGTGGCGGTCTGCTTCATCATTCGGTGGCCCATCGTCCCGACCCTTTGCATGTAAGGCGCCATAATCCGGTAGCGTTTTTTCGGCACCCACTCAATCTCTTCCAGGGAGCTAACCGGTTGAATCCCCAGGCCTAGAAAGACCACGTCCAATCTCTCCACAACCTCCAGCAACTCGCGAATATGCTGCGTGAATTCCGCATGTGTACAGTGAATGCTTTCGCAGGGCTCCCCGCTAAGCTCAATCTGTCCTCCGGGTTCCAAGTGGACTTGAGCTTTTCCTCGTATGAGTCCGATCACGTGGCCCTCATCTTCTTGAGGCTCCCACTTGTACTCCTCAATCAAGGCCTTGAGAATGGTCTCCACTCCACGCGGACCCGAGTAGGGAATGGCCCTAGCGCTCCGGCGCTCGATCCCCACCTTTTCATATTCGGTTCCCACACGCCACTGCTGGCGGGGCTTTCCCGATCTATGAAAAAACTCCTCCAATTCTTCCTTTTTACTAATGACGAACATGAGTGCGGATGTTTTGCTGAAAGGGGGGCGTGATGACACCCCTTTCCGTGATGATGGCCGATACCAATTCGTGATCTGTGATGTCGAAGGCGGGGTTCAGGATGCGCACCCCCCGCGGGGTGATGGGACGGCCAAAGATATGGGAGACTTCTCTGGAATTCCTTTGCTCAATTGGGACCTCTGCGCCCGAGGAACATTTTAGATCAATAGAAGAGGTAGGACCAGCCACATAGAAGGGGACATTATGACGGCGGGCTAACACAGCAATCCCATAGGTCCCGATCTTATTGGCTACATCTCCGTTCGCAGCGATCCGATCACATCCGACAACCACGGCATCGACCTTGCTGTGCTGCATGAGGTAGCCGACCATGTTGTCGGTGAGAAGCGTTACCGGGATCTTTTCCTTCTTCAGCTCCCAGGCCGTGAGTCGCGCCCCCTGGAGAAAGGGACGGGTTTCGTTGACCAGAACTTCGACTCCTTTCCCCGCTTCCTTCATGGCCCGAATCACCCCCAAGGCTGTTCCATAGCCTGCGGTGGCCAAAGCCCCTGCGTTGCAGTGGGTAAGGACGCGAGATGGGCTTCGGAGGAGTTGGGCGCCAAATTTACCCAAAAGCCGGTTCGCGGCGATATCCTCCTCATAAATCTTTAGCGCTTCTTCCTTAAGGAGCCGCTTCACCGCTTCTACCCCAAGACTCCTCTTCTCGATATAGATCCTGCGCATCCGTTCAAGGGCCCAAAAAAGATTGGCAGCGGTGGGGCGGGTTTTCTCAAGGGTCCGAAAGATCCGCTCTATTTCTCGGTCGAAATTTTTCCCCTTCACCCATACCGCCCCCAGAGCAACTCCCATCGCCGCCGCCACACCAATGGCTGGCGCCCCCCGAATGACCATGTCCCGGATAGCCCGGGCTACCTCAGTGTAGTCTCCATAGGTACGGTAGATCTCTTTGCCCGGGAGAAGCCGTTGATCGAGCATGACCACTCGGTTATTCTTCCATTGGATGGTCTTAACGGCCATTGGCAAATTTCCTATTTTTGCAGAGGCTGAGTATAATAAGGAGGAGAAGGGAGCGTCAAGGGCCACACGTGGACTTTTACAGTATTCTGGGTTATCTCTCCGGTCTCTATTTCATCAAACCGGATCTTGAGCCTACTACTCTTTTACGTACGGCCTCTTTGGTCCACATCCTCGACGCCGTCCTGTGCCGACTCGTGGCAGCCCATAGCGGTCGCAACAAAACGATTTGGACTGTCGCCGGCTTGATCTTAGGGATCTGGGCCCTCGGAACTCTTTTCTTGCTCCCTAATAAGAAACGGGAATAAAATAAAGGTGCATGGTTTATTCATCCTGGGCGATCACACAGGCCATGGCATGGCGATCCGTATGCGTGATGGAGAGCGACAAACGCTGGATTCCGAGTTCTTGGGCAAATACCAAGGTTTTGTTACGAAGATGAACCTCCGGTTTTCCCCCTGATGCAGGCAAAACTTCAATATCCAGCCAACTAACCTTAGAACCCCAACCCCTTCCTAGGGCCTTCATCACAGCCTCCTTGGCAGCAAAGCGGCCAGCATAACTTTCGTATTTACCCCTCCCCCTCTTTTCGCAGTATTGGATCTCTCTTTCTGTATAGACCCGGTCACGGAATCGGCGGCCAGTTCCCGTGCTCTCTAAGGCTCGCCTTATCCGCACCACCTCAACCAGATCGACACCCACACTCATAATCATATGACGAAGGTTAGCCTCCCCGCCAGACAAGTGTCAATGGCAGCTAAAGTCCCTGGTGCTTTACAAATCCGGTCTCGATGCTTACATTGATTTTTGATCTTAACTAAAGAAAAGATGCGCAAGATGCGATCTCTGCAACTAATATCAAACGGTAGCCTCGAAACCCAGGATATAGGAATCCCTAAGGCTGTCTCCGACCGGGATGACAATATTCTTGATGCCTATTCGCGGGCGGTCATCAAGGCGGCTGAGAGAGTCAGCCCATCGGTTGTTAACATAGGGGTTCACCATCAGTTGAGAGGCGACCGGGCAACCGAGGCGCGTGGCAGTGGTTCTGGATTCGTTTTCACACCGGACGGCTTCATTCTTACCAACAGCCACGTTGTACATAACGCAACGAGGATTGAAGTGACTCTCTCCGATGGTCGCCGTTTCCAGGCGGAGCCGGTTGGAGATGATCCGGTTACGGACCTTGCCGTAATCCGAATCAATGCCCCAAACGTTGTCGCTGCGAATCTTGGCGACTCGAAATCCATACGTGTGGGGCAACTGGTCGTAGCGATCGGAAATCCCTATGGTTTCCAGTGTACGGTTACCGCTGGGGTGGTCAGCGCCCTTGGGCGCTCGCTAAGGTCGCAATCTGGCCGCTTGATAGATAATATCATCCAAACCGATGCAGCGCTTAACCCAGGCAATTCAGGCGGTCCCCTCGTAACGTCGCGTGGAAAAGTCATCGGGGTCAACACAGCCGTCATCCTGCCAGCTCAGGGTCTCTGCTTCGCCATCGCGATTAACACGGCTAAGCACGTCGCCGGACTCCTGATAAGAAATGGGAGGATCAGGCGTAGTTACATCGGCGTTGCGGGACAAAATGTCCCGCTTCCTCGCCGCGTTGTGCGCTTCCATAACTTGCCGGTCGATAGCGGCGTCTTGGTCGTCTCCATTGAGAACAACAGCTCCGCACAAAGAGCTGGCTTGAGCGAAGGCGATGTCATCGTGGGATATGGAGATCATTCAATCGCGAGCATCGATGATTTGCATCGTCTATTGACCGAAGATCAGGTGGGGCTGAGAGTGCCGCTTACGATCCTTCGGCGTGCTGAGAAGATGGTGTTTGACATAGTTCCTGAGGAATTTAAGACCAGAGACAACGAATAACAGCCGTGGAAAAGCGAAAACTTGGAAAAACCGACATGCAAGTGAACGTGCTCGGCTTCGGCGGATCGGAGATTGGATATGAATATGCGACGGCGGAGACTGTCTCACGTTTGTTGAACAGTGCGCTCGATGGTGGCCTCAACGTTATCGACACCGCCGAGTGCTACGTCAACAGCGAGGAGCTGATTGGTCAGGCCGTCGCCGGGCGGCGCAAAGATTGCTACTTGTTTACCAAATGTGGCCATCCGAACGGCTGGGGACGGGAGGATTGGCGGCCGACGTCCATACTCAAAACTATCGAGCGCAGCTTAACTCGGTTGCGGACTGATCATTTAGACTTGGTGCAATTGCATAGCTGCTCTGAAGCTGAACTTTGGAAAGGTGACGTGATCGAAGCCTTGCAGCAGGCACACGAGCGAGGATACACGCGCTACATCGGCTACAGCGGCGACGGCCGTGCGGCCCGCTACGCCCTTGAGTGCGGCCAGTTTGACACCTTGCAGACTTCCATCAGCATTGCCGATCAAGAGGCGCTTGAGCTCACGTTGCCGCTCGCCAGAGAACGCAACATCGGTGTGATCGCCAAACGACCTATTGCCAACGCCGCATGGAGGACAGGGAGAAAACCCGCGGACCCTTACCAGCACACTTACTGGGAGCGTCTGCGAAAACTCGACTACCCCTTCTTGCACGGAGACCTAAAGGAGTCTGTCTCAACCGCGCTCCGCTTCACGTTGAGCGTTCCTGGCGTGCACACCGTGATCGTCGGGACAGCCAAACCTGAAAGATTTCACGAGAACGCGGCGATGCTGGCGAAAGGCTCGCTGCCACCAGGACAGTTTGAAAAAATTCGCACCCGATGGCGAGAAGTCGCTGGTCCAACTTGGGTGGGGCAAACTTAATGTTCTTTTAACGTTCTCTTAATGTTCTTTTAAAGACGAATACCCAATGCTGTGGAATGCAAGGCTCAAGCTTGAGTAGCGCTCGATCGAGGTGTATTGTGTCTGCCATGAGTCACGGAGCAGCTTCAATTCTGGAGGCGGACTATCTTAGCCGTCAGTACCAGACTCTTCTTGAAATCTCGGAATCGATTGTCTCGCATCGAGAACTGACCGAATTGTTCCATGATCTCACCCCGCGGCTTCATCGTGTGGTTCAGTTTGACTTCGTCAATCTGATCTTGCACGAACCGGTGCGGAATGTGATGCGGTCGCATGTTCTGGAATGCCCGGACCCCAATTACGCTTGCCCTTCACAGGAATGCCCAATGGAAACACCCGGAGGCTGGGTGTGGCAGACCCAACAACCGTGGGTAGTCTCCCAACTCGCTTCTGAAACCCGATTTCCCGATTGCTCCGGCTGGCTCAGTGAGCGCGGGATGCAATCTCTCTGTGTCGTTCCGATTACGACCGCCTTGAGAAGACTCGGGGCCCTGGCTTTTGGAAGCACGCAGGAGGCAGCCTATTCAGAGGTCGACGTAACGTTTCTGCAACAAGTGGCCAGGCAGGTGGCCGTCGCTGTAGACAATGCGCTCAATTTTGAGCGTGCACAATCCGCCCACCAACAACTAAAACAAGAACACGAACGCTTGAGCCTTCTGCTGGAGGTGAACAATACGGTCATCTCCGCGCTCAACTTGCACGAACTGCTTAACGCCGTCTCCGCGTCACTGCGCCGCCTGGTACAACACGAATACGCCAGCCTTTCCCTCTACGATCCCGAAACGCAGCGGCTGCAGATTCACGCGTTGGATTTCCCCGTCAGCAAGGGTCTGCTCCAGGAAGGTCTTTCGGTCCCCGTAGAGGGTACGCCAACAGGCAGGGCCTTAACCTCACGCCAACCGGTCTTCGTGACCCGCCACAATGTCGAGCAATTCGGTTCTGACATGGCCCGTCGCATCCTCGCCGAAGGGCTCAAGTCCGCCTGTTGCTTGCCCCTGATTTCTCACGGCCGGCCCCTTGGCACGCTCGTGGTAGCGAGCCTACATGAGGAGACTTTTCCTGAGAAGGACGCGGAATTGCTCCAGCACGTCGCCAATCAAATAGCGATCGCTGTGGAAAATGCGCTTGCCTTCGGCCAGGTCGTGGAGAGGGCAAACAAGCTCACCGAGGAAAAACTCTACCTCCAGGACGAAATCCGCACCGAGTATAATTTTGAAGAGATCATCGGTGAAAGCCCGGTACTAAAGCGAGTGCTGAAGCAGGTCGAGACGGTAGCGCCGGCGGATTCAACGGTGCTGATTCTGGGGAAAACCGGGACGGGCAAGGAGCTGGTTGCCCGAGCGATCCATAACCTGAGCGCACGCCGCGAGCGGACCCTCGTGAAAGTGAACTGCGCTGCTATCCCCACCGGACTGCTTGAAAGCGAACTGTTTGGCCATGAGAAGGGGGCGTTCACCGGCGCCATCGCGCAGCGAATTGGCCGCTTCGAGCTTGCCAATAGGGGCACGCTCTTCCTTGACGAGGTCGGTGACATCCCGCTCGAACTCCAGCCCAAGCTGCTGCGGGTTTTGCAGGAGCAAGAGTTCGAGCGTCTAGGCAGCACGCGAACGATTCATGTGGATGTTCGCTTGGTAGCCGCCACGAACTCGGATCTGGCTCAGATGGTCGCAGAGAAACAATTCCGCAGCGACCTCTACTATAGGATTAACGTCTTCCCCATTGTAATCCCCCCGTTGCGAGAGCGGCGGGAAGATATCCCGCTTTTGGTCCGTTACTTTGTGCAGAAGTATGCGCGCCGCATGAAAAAACGGATTGATACGATTCCGGCCAAAGCGATGACGGCTTTATCGGAATACCATTGGCCTGGCAACGTCCGCGAACTTGAAAACTTCATCGAACGTGCGGTTATCCTCTCGCCTGGTCCTGAGCTCTACGTGCCGGTAGCTGAATTGAAGCCATTAGCGGATCGTCCTCACAACGGCGCGAAGACTTTAGAGGAGGCAGAGCGGGAACACATCCTGGATGCACTCCAAGAAACCAAATGGGTGATTGGCGGGCCCTCCGGGGCGGCCGCCCGCTTAGGTATGCAACGCACTACCCTTCAAGCCCGGATGAAAAAGCTGGGTATCACTCGTCCTACGTAAACGCCGATATTTCGGCACCTGCCAATAAGTCGGCAGACTTCCCTCGTCACAATCCCTACTAACCCGAAGCCGGGGCAGCCTGTAACTTTCCTGATTCTCGCGAGTTACAGGTGCTTTCTAGACCTCGAT
>JBOHVJ010000582.1:0-12120 GCA_050735075.1 Binatia bacterium | reverse complement strand
GGGATTACCAGTGAAGCGATGGACCTGGAACTCCTCCCGGCGCCGATAGTCCGCCTGCTCAAAAGCCTTAGCCACATCGCCGATAGAGATCTCATGGGCAGCTCCGAGATTGGTCCCGCTCGCCTCGAAGAGCAGGACTTCATTGCGCATGGCGTCGCGCACATTCATGACCTCAGGCAAATCTTCATAGGCTACCTCTATGGCATCCAATGCGTCCTCGGCCAGATAGCGGCTTTCGGCGATGGCGACAGCCATCGGCTCACCCACGTATCGCACCTTGTCCCTGGCAAGGAGGGGTTGGAGATAACGTTCCAGTCCAGGAATCTGGTACATCCGCATGGGAACCGGTACGGCCAACTCTCCAATGTCCTTTAGCGTAAAGATCCAAGAGACTCCGGGTAGGGTCCAGGCTTTGGTCGTGTCGATGGAGAGGATGCGCGCATGGGCGCGGGGGCTGCGCAGGATGGCGGCGTGCAGCATGTGGGGCAGCTTGATATCATCGACGTATGTGGCCCTGCCTGTAATGAATCGGAGATCTTCACGTCGCCTGATTGGAGCGCCAATATAGGTTTGTGCCATCTTCTTTCCCACCCTATGGCGATCGTTGACCCTTCTTAGGGACCTCCACGAATTCAGGTGCCGCTTGCGTAATCGCCTGGACAATCGGGAGATAGCCTGTGCAGCGGCAGATGTTACCTGAGATTGCCTCGCGGACCTCGGTTTCCGTCGGCGCCCGATTTTCTTTGACGAAAGCGTACGCCGTCATGAGAAATCCCGGCGTGCAAAAACCGCATTGGAGCGCATGCCGATCCTGAAAGGCCTTCTGGAGAGGGTGCAGCTCATCTCCTTGGGCTAGTCCTTCAACCGTCATGAGATCGGCCCCATCCGCCTGTACTGCCAGAAGCAGACATGAGCGCACAGCTTCGCCATCCAAAATAATCGTACAGGCTCCGCACACACCGTGTTCACAGCCGAGGTGCGTCCCAGTAAGGTCCAGCTCGCTGCGCAGGAAATCCGCCAAACTCATTCTCACCTCAGCCATGCGCTCGTAAGACTTCCCGTTGACGGTCAAGCTAATGGCGCGTTTTTTACTCATTGCTGCTTCCCTTCCCTCGCCCTTAATAGAGCTTTCTCTAAGGCTCTTCGGGTTACTACCCCACCGACTTCCTTACGATACTCCGCAGAAGCATGAACATCCGAATCCGGATCAAGATCTTCTGAGACAGTCATGGCGATATCTGCAAGCACCCGCTGATCAAGACTTCTTCCCCGCAACATGCCCTCCGCCCTTTGCATTCGCACTGGCTTCCCACCGATACCAAAAAGTACGATGCGAACATCCTGGCAAGTGTCATTCCCATTGGTCTGCAACAGAACAGCAGCTCCTACTATGGCAAAATCCCCTTTACGCCGCGCGACTTCGTCAACGGCCCATCCGACTCCTGGTTTCCATGAGGGTATCCGAATCTCGGTGAGAAGCTCGCTCGGTTCGATGGCTGTTGTCATGTACCCAAGAAAGAAATCGTCTGCCCGAACCACCCGGTCGCCACGAGCGCTCTTGAGGACAAGTTCCGCGCCGATGACCATGCTCACAGCAGGAAGCTCGGCCGCGGGATCGGCGTGCACCAGACTGCCGCCAATGGTCCCGCGGTTACGAATTTGGAAATGGCCGATCAGCGGGATGGTAGCAGCAAGCAAAGGATTTCGATCTTTGATTAGCTCAGAGCGCTCTAAAACTCGCTGTCGTGTTAGCGCGCCGATAGTTATCCCACCGTTTGGCCCGGGAGAAATAGAGCTGAGACTGGAAAGCCGGTTGATATCGATGATGACCTTAGGGCGGGCCAGGCGTAAATTCATGAGCGGCATAAGACTCTGGCCACCCGCCAGAATCTTCGCCTCATCGCCATAACGCGCGAGCAATTCTAAGGCTTCCTGAACTTCGACTGGGGCAAGGTATTCAAACGGCGCAGGCTTCATGACTATCAACGGTCGGGTATCAAAGTTTGCCCGAACTTGTCAAGGTTCGGCCAGGCTCTCCATCAAGAGAAGCGCAGGAGACCTGCTCCTCAGCGGCAGCCGATGGGCCTTCGCCTCAGCAATGGTTCAAGTTGTTCAAATAGTTCAAATCGTTTAAAACGTCTTGAACGACTTGAACCTTTTGAACGATTGGAACGGTTTCTTCCCCGAGCAAAGTGCTTGCACCATTTTTTGACAAGGAGCCAGTCTAGGAAAAAGAGGTCGTTTTCATTCCTCAGTAGAAAAACGCTTTCGGGTCAGCTATGTTGTGGAGAGAGATGATGCGGTAGAGGGCCTGTGATGTTGAATAGGAGACTCGCACCAGTAAGACATCAAGCAGCGCAGAGATTGAGATGCGGGGTGGTCGGGCTGTTGTTGGTTTGCGCCATAGTTATCGCCTCGCAGTCGCCTGCCGCCGCGCAGGAGGGCCAATACCTTACCGGTCAGCTTCTGGTGGCGACACCAGAGATGCCTGACCCCCGCTTTGCACAAACTATCATCTACATGATCAGCCACAATGAGGATGGGGCGATGGGTCTGGTAATTAACCGGCCGCTGGCAAGGGGTCCGATCTCAGACCTCCTTAAGGCGTCGGGGCTGGAGAGCGAAGGCGCCAGTGGAGAGATTATCCTCCATTACGGCGGACCAGTAGAGCCTGAGAGGGCCTTCGTCCTGCACAGCAAGGATTATGTCGGCAAGGGCACGACTATCGTGGACGGCGTCCTGGCAGTGACAGCGAATGTCGAAATTCTGCGAGCTATCGCTGACGGGAAAGGTCCGCGCCAAAGCCTCTTCGCATTGGGCTATGCCGGCTGGGCCCCTGGCCAACTCGAGACCGAGATGAAGGCCAACGATTGGTTTTCGATTCCGGCAGAGGAGGCGCTGATTTTCGATGGGGACGCCAAGACTAGGTGGGAGCGGGCAATGGCTAAGCAAAAGATCAAGACCTAGCGAATCATCTCCAGGAGGCAACTAAATGGCTACCCCATGCGGCATCGAGATTCCGGAAGTGTTTGTCAGCGGCACGGTTGATATGGAGCTTATTCGGAATTTCGTAGCAAAGGCGGAAACTCTTGGATACGACAGCCTTTGGGTCCAGGAAAAAATCGTCGGCGATTTCTGCATGCTGGAGCCGGTAAGCCTGCTTACCTACACTGCAGCTCTCACCTCTAAGCTCAAACTCGGCACCTCGGTATTGCTCACGGTTTTGCGCAATCCTGTACAACTCGCCAAGAGCTTATCGACTCTGGACCAGATGAGTCACGGTCGCCTTATTGTGGGTGTCGGCATCGGTTTCGGCACGAGAAGACATGTGCCGATAGACGAGTCGATCTTCGGTTCTTCACCTGAGCGGCGCGTCCACCGATTCATCGAAGGCCTACAGGTGATGAAAGCGCTCTGGACAAAGCCAAGAGCGACGGTCGAGGGTTTCTTCTGGAATTTCAAAGACGTGCCCATGGAGCCCAAGCCGTTTCAGAAACCGCACCCGCCCCTTTGGTTCGGTGGGCACGTGGAGCCGGCTTTAAGACGGGCCGTGAAGCATGGCGATGGATGGATGGGTGCCGGCTCTTCCTCGACGGCGGACTTTATCAAGGAATCTGCCCTCATCCGTCGCTTCCTGGATGAGACCTTCCGCGACCCGGCAAGCTTCACAATCTCCAAGAGGGTTTATCTCGCTGTTGATGATGACCGCAACCGGGCCGAGCGCCGCTTGCGCGAATGGTTTGGGGTGCGTTACAAGAGCGCCGATCTGGCTTCGCGCGTTTCAGTCTGGGGAAGTCGTGCCGAATGTACCGACAGACTCGGTGAGATCGTTCAGGCCGGGGCAAAGAAGCTTGTGTTCAACCCAGTATTCGATGAAATGGAGCACTTGGAGCTTTTGGCGAAGGAGATTATGCCCCACCTGTAGGAGACCTCTAAGATCCTGCATATGAGACCGATCACATGCTGGCCTTTCATTTTGGCTTTTAGTCTGTTTTCAGCCCCGGCCTCAGCACAACCTGTCATCTGGATTGACGCGCACAGCCACCTTGAAGCTGGGCCTGGAACCGGCGGCCAGGTGGATTTTAAAGCGTCAGCAGCGGCCGCTCTAGCCACGATGGATCAGCGAGGCCTTCAAAGAATCCTCATCATGCCACCCCCTGCTCTGCGTGAGCAGAGAAATGACTACGAAGAGCTCGCTGACATAGCCAAGAAAAATCCCAACCGGTTCGCTTTTCTGAGCGGAGGAAGATCTCTCAACCCGATGATTCAAGAATCCGTTAGAGCCGGGAATGTCACTCCAGAAATCCGGCGTAGATTTGAGGAAAGGGCCGAAGAGATTGTTACTGCGGGCGCTGTTGGTTTCGGGGAGATGACAGCTTTTCATCTCTCTTTCAGACAGGGCCACCCCTTCGAAGAGGCTCCACCCGATCATCCCTTATTTATACTTTTGGCAGAAATTGCAGCACGGCATGATATAGTCATTGACCTTCACATGGAAGCGGTTGTCCAGGACATGGCTTTGCCGGATAGGTTCAGCAGCCCGCCTAATCCGAAGATTCTCCGCGAAAACATGACTGCCTTTAAACGATTGCTATCGCAAAACCCCAAGACGCGTCTCGTTTGGGCTCACGTCGGCTGGGACAACACGGGTCAAATGACCGTAGCCCTTGTCCGAAGCTTGCTAGAGACTCATCCCAATCTCACCATGAGTATCAAGATTCGTCAATTACCCCCAGGACAGAGCATCTCGCACAATAGTCCTCTCGACGAACACGAAAAGATTCGTCCGGCATGGCTCGAACTTATACGTTCATTTCCGGACCGCTTTGTGATCGGGACCGACTCGTTTTACGGGATGCCCCTCCAGGCTGAACTCGTCAGCCGAGGTCCTCTATCGCTTCTAGGGCAGCTTCCCGGAGATCTTGCCCGCAAAATCGGTTACGAGAACGCAGTGAAGATTTATCGGCTGAAAAAGTAAGAATTACGAGGAGAAAAGGAAGTCTCACAATCACTTAACTTTGAAGCACGGCCTGCAAGCCAATGTCTTTGCTACTGGATAGCCTGTAAGAACTGGATGACCTCGGGGATCATTCCCTCCCAAGCTCGATTCTGGGGGGAGAAAGAGAGTCTCCCCTCGGGAGAGAGGCGATAGCGACCTTTATCTTTGCCCATCATTTCGAGCAGCCTTTCCACCTTAACAGGGGATTGCGGATGGAACAGGAGAGAGAGTCTTCCGTCATTGTAGCTGATCTGCTCCACGAGGTAATCTTTGAGGATACGGCGGAGATACATGACCAGGAAAAGGTTCTCGACTTCTGGAGAAAAGCTGCCATAGCGGTCCTTTAACTCCTCCCTGATCTCTTCTAACTCATTGAGATCGTCAAGGCTGGCCATTCGCTTGTAGAAGAGGAGCCTCTGGTTCGTGTCGGGGATATATTCCTCAGGAAAATAGGCGGGAATCCCTAAGCGGATCTCCGGCTCGACCTCGGCCTCTATCGCCTCTCCCTTAAGCTCTGCTACGGCCTTTTCCATCATTTCGGTATAGAGTTCAAAACCGACCGCAGTAATATGTCCTGATTGCTGCTGCCCCAGGAGATTTCCCGCTCCGCGGATCTCCAGATCGTGCAGGGCAAGCTTGAAGCCACCCCCTAGTTCGTCAAGTTCCTGAAGCGCCCTCAGTCTTCTCTCGGCATCACGCGTCATGATCTTCTCGCCTGGGATCAGTAAGTAGGCGTAGGCCCGTCGGTGGGAGCGGCCTACCCGGCCGCGCAGCTGATAGAGTTGGGCCAAGCCAAATTTGTCGGCGCGATTGATGATGATGGTATTGGCATTGGGGAAATCTAGGCCGGACTCGATGATGGCAGAGCAAACCAACATCTGCGTTCGGTTTTCCAAGAAATCGAGCATCACCTTCTCAAGTTCACGCGGTCGCATTTGGCCATGAGCAAGAGCGATCTTTGCCTCGGGAACGAGATCCGAGAGCTTCTGGGCCATCCGCGTGATGGTCTCAACACGGTTATGGAGAAAAAAGATCTGACCCCCACGCTGGATCTCTCGCAGCACCGCATCTCGAATGGTCCCCTCGTCGTACCTGGTGATGTAGGTGTGGATCGCCAGACGATCCAAAGGCGGCGTTTCGATGATGCTTAAGTCGCGGATTCCGATCAGGGACATATGCAAGGTGCGCGGGATGGGGGTGGCTGTTAAGCTCATGACATCTACCAGATTGCGGAGCTTCTTAAGTCTCTCTTTATGAACCACGCCAAAGCGATGTTCCTCATCGACTACCCCAAGCCCTAGATCTCTAAACTGAACATCCTCTTGTAACAAACGGTGTGTCCCGATAATGATGTCAACAACACCCTTGGCGAGCTCTTGAAGCACTAGCTGGATCTCCTTGGCCGTGAGAAAGCGACTCAGCATTTCAACCCTGACCGGATAGCTCCGAAGGCGGTGGCGAAAGGTCTGGAGGTGCTGTTGAGCCAGCACAGTCGTGGGGGCCAGGACAGCTACCTGCTTTCCATCCATAACGGCGAGGAAGGCAGCCCGAAGGGCCACTTCAGTCTTGCCATAGCCGACATCGCCACAGACCAGCCGATCCATCGGCTTTTTCTTCTGCATGTCTCTGAGGACGTCCTCAATAGCCTTCTCCTGATCCGGTGTCTCTTCAAATTCGAATGAGGCCTCGAACTCTCGATAGAGCTGATCTGGAGAGGAGAAGGCATGCCCCTCATGGACCTCGCGCGCCGCATAGACCTCTAGCAGCTCTTGGGCCATGGCCAGGATCGATTTGCGAGTCTTCTCTTTGACCTTCTCCCAGGAGCTCCCGCCAAGGCGATCCAAGGTCGGTTGAGCCCCCTCTCCTCCGATATATTTCTGGACGAGATTGATCCGATCTACAGGTAAGTAGAGACGATCTCCTCCCTCATACTCGAGATGGAGAAACTCTCCTTCGACCACTGCCACCTTGAGAAACTTAAGGCCACGGTAGATAGCGATTCCATGGTCCAGATGGACCACATAGTCGTCCTGCTTGAGTTCGCTTAAGCTCGTGATGAAATGGCTCGGATGGGTTCTCTTCGCGACCGTTCGCTGTCTCCTCCTCGTGCCGAAGATCTCGTCCGTGGTGATCAGGATCAGGCGATCTTCCGGTAAGCGAAAGCCCTGGGTCAGTTCTCCTACCAGGATGCCGCGGAGAGGCTCCTCACGTGAATGGAAAAGAGGAAAGCGTGCTTCCACTAAGGGGAGATGGACCTCATAATGGGCCAATAGCTCCCTCAGCCGGGTCGCGTCTGCTAGCGTGGAGGATACCAGAAAGATCCTTTCCCCTTCCCATTCCTTGAGGCGCTCTACGAGGGGACCTAGAGAATGCTCCTTCCCATGGAGGGAGGAGATTTCGTGGTGGATGTCCGTGTTGAGGTAGGATTTTACGGTGAGGAAGGAGTCAGCGGTTTTTCCTCCCGGCGGAATGACATCGAGAGACTCGCTCTGGACTTGGGGAAAATGGGAAAGGCCCTCGTGCCACTCCTTCTCGCTTAAATAGAGCGTTTCCGCGGGCGGCGCGAGTTGGCCCTCCTCTTTCGCCTTAGCCCCCCTTTCCCAGCTCAGGCGCTCCATCCGTTCCACCTCCGCTTCGACCTGAGCGGCTTGATCGAGCCAGATAAGGGTTCCAGGTGGCAGATGAGAAAAGAGGGAAGAAAGCGTGGGGTAAAAATAGGGGACAAGGAACTCCATCCCAGGAAAGGGAATTCCGTCTCGGAGTGACTGCAAAAGGGAGTTTTTCTCCTTGCGGCCAATTTCTAATTCTCCTGCTCTCTTCTCGATGGTTCTCGCGATCGGCTCAATGTTGCCGCGCCTAAGAGAGAACTCTTTCATGGGTAAAAGGAGGAGTTCCTGATGGAGGCCCTGAGAGCGTTGAGTGGAAGGGTCGAACTCCCGGATCGACTCCAGCTTGTCACTGAAGAACTCAAGGCGCATCGGGCGCGAATAGGCAGGTGGGAAGATATCCACTATCCCTCCGCGGGCACTGAAATCGCCCCTTTCCTCCACTAGCGGGACACGTTGGAACCCCCAGCCCACCATGTGCTCCAGAAGAACTTCGCGTGAGATCTCCTCATCCGGCACAAGGTAGAGATAGGACTGCTTTAAGGCCTCTTTGGGGATGACCTTTTGCATTAACGCCGCTGGAGTCGCGATCAGGATCGGGGCCTGCCCTTCCAGAAGGTAATAGAGTCCTTCTAGCCGTGCTGCCACATTGTCTGGGTGGGGAGAAAGCTTCTCGAAAGGGAGGATCTCCCAGGAGGGGAAAAGATGAAGACGCTTCTTGAGAGGAGCGAGATCTCTCTCTTCTCCTAAAAAGAAAGCGAGGTCCAAGAATAGGTTCTCGGCCTCGCGCGTCGTGGGCGTAATGACGAGAAGAGGTTGGTTACTCCTCTTAGCGATAAATGAGAGAAAATAGGCCCGGGCCCCGCCTTTGAGACCATGGACCCTTTTTTCCCCTTGCCACCTTGACTGGGAAAACGATCCGATCTTTTCTTCTAAGCTTGGCGTGATCATCAAAAGAAAATGAAACGACGCAGGCGGATCTTAGGGATCTCTTCCCGAACCGTACCTGCGTCCGCCTTGACCTGTTTGGCCCACTGCTCCATGGCGCGGATCAAATCCTCAACTCTGATTCCCAGATAAGTGGGCTGGTAGTTCTCCAGCCTGATGATGGCCTGATGGATCATGCGCACCGGTCCTTGGACCTCGCCGAAATCTGAAAACAGTCTGCACGCGGCAGCCAGCTGGATTAGTCCTTCAAGAAAGGGTTTATGTTCCTCATCGGTGTGGAGGTAAAGATCCTCCAACGACTCGTGGGACTCAAAAAAACGGCCGGCATTAAATAGACGTATACCCTCTCGCAGCCGAGCATCCATAAGTGAAGACCTTAAATCTAACTTAACAAGTTTCCCCCTGGAGGCTCAAGGGGGCAGGCAACAGATAGGAATGAGCAATGAGTGCTGAGGAGGTTCGTGCAGCCTTGAAGTCGTTTTATCGTGGTTTGACCGCGACCGGACAGCGGTGATAAACGGTTGTTTACGGGATATCAATTTTGAGGAGTTCTCCATGGCTAACGAAAACCATCTGGGAGTGGATGTTGCGATAATCGGCGGCGGTGGCGCGGGGATTGCGGCTGCGATTGAAGTTGGAAAGACCGGCGCGAGGGGAGTCGTCTTAGAGCAGGCCGACTTGTTGGGAGGAACGGCTGCGATCTCCGGCGGGGGCTGTCTCATCGTCGGAACGCCGTTGCAAGAGTCCCAAGGCATCAAAGACACACCGGACCTCGCGTTTGAAGATTGGGTGAAGTGGGGACAGGGCGCCGCTGACGAGGAATGGGCGAGATTCTACATCGAGCATACTCTTCATGATCTTTACTTCTGGGCCGAGAGCCTGGGCGTCAAATGGGTGGACATGAAGTTTCAGGAAGGCAACCGGGTGCACCGCTGGCACCGACCGGCGAACAACGGCCTCGGACTGATGACCGCGCTCATCAAAGCGGCTGAGTCCATGCCTGATATCAAGATGATCATCTCGACTTCCGCAGGTAAGCTCCTCACGGACAACGGCAGCGTCTGTGGCGTGACAGCGACAAACGGAAAAAACGAAACGTTCGAGATTCACAGCAAGACCGTAGTCGTCGCAACTGGAGGCTTCAACTCGAACCTGGATATGGTTCTAGAGCACCGGCCGGAGTTCAAAGCATTCAAAGTAATGGAAGGTTCCGGGCTCGGCGCGACGGGATCCGGCCACAAACTGATCAGCGAGGTGGGTGGCTATTTCACCCACATGGATCATATCTGGTTCTATGTCTACGCGACGCCGGATTATCGTGATCCGAAGGGCAGGCGCGGCTTGGTCTTTCGCCTGACGCCGGGCTACATCTGGGTCAATCAACAAGGGCGACGCTTTCACGACGAATCCCGCACCGGAGGCGCGTCGGCCACACCCGCGCTGCTCGCGCAAAATCCGCCCCACGCCTGGGCGATCCTAGACACGCCCATGACCGCCAAGATGGAGGTCGCTGATCCTTACTACCGCGATGGCGATAAGGTCCGACGCGACAAGGTGCAGGAGCTGCTTGATAACTCTCCTTATATCCGCAAGGCAAACTCGCTCGACGAATTGGCTCGGAAGATCGGAGTCGATGTCCCGACATTTTTTTCCGTCATAGAACGCTACAATAAAGCCTTCGACGCCGGTCTCGATCGCGAACCAGAGTTCGGCAAGTCTCTCAAGCAGTCGAAGAGATTTGACACGCCGCCCTATTACGCGGTTCAGCTTTTCCCACTCGCGCGCAAGAATTTCGGCGGCATTAAAACTGATCTTCGCTGCCGTGTGCTTAACAAGTATTTCGACCCGATCCCGGGTTTGTATGCAGCAGGAGAGGTCGCGGGTATGGCTGGCGGACACATCAACGGCCGAGCGGGTCTGGAGGGGACGATGCTTGGGCCCTCGATATTCAGCGGCCGGGTAGCCGGAGCTTGGGCGGCCCAAGAGGCCGGCTTCGGCACCGGCTTTGTAGGTAAGCCGAACCGACCCGAGGGTATGGGGGTATAAAGACGAGGGCTGAAAGTAGATAGCAGAAGGCAGCAGGCAAAACAAGAAAGAAACTGCAATGTCAGATACGGTCGAGGCCGCAACTGATACTTACACCGTTCGCGGCTACTGTCCGCTCTGCGTGGCGCACTGCGCTACGATCACCACAGTCGAGAACGGCCGGGTAGTAAGACTTGACCCGGATCCTAACCATCCTAACGGTGGTGTCATGTGCATTAAGGGTAAGGCAGCACCGGAGCTGCTCTACCACCCCGACCGCCTCAACTATCCGCTAAAGCGGACTCGACCCAAAGGGAATCCTGATCCTGGATGGAAAAGAGTGAGCTGGGATGAGGCGCTGGACGACATCGCAAAGCGGCTTCTCGCCATCCGCGACTGCTACGGCGCCAAGGCGGTCGCCTTAGCTAAAGGAACTCGTAGCGGCACTTCTGTTGATGATGCCGAAGCCTGGCTCAGTCGGTTTCTTAACGTCTTCGGCACCCCGAATTGGGTTTCCACGACACACGTTTGCAACTGGCATCGGGATACCGGCTTCAGCTATACCTTCGGGGTAAATCTCCCAATACCGGATCTCGCCCGCAGTAAGTCTTTTCTCCTCTGGGGGCATAACCCAAGCTCTACCTCACTCATTCTCGCTCATGACATCGTCGCTGCCCGCTCCCAGGGCATGAAGGTGGTGGTGGTGGATCCACGCCGCGTCGGTATTGCTGGCCAAGCGGATCTTCTTCTCCAGGTCCGTCCCGGCTCCGACGGCGCTCTCGCCCTCGCCATGATCCATGCGCTGATGGAAGAGGGCTGGTACGACGCGGAATTTGTCCGACAGTGGACCAACGGCCCGTTTCTCGTGCGTAAAGATACCGGTCGCGCCCTTACGGAACGAGACCTCATCCCAGACGGAAAGCGGGATCGATATATTGTATGGGATGAGATCACTGAACAAGCAGTGATCTACGATTCTTCCTCTGGATCCTATGAAAGAGACGGTATACGCCCAGCGCTTTTCCGTGAATACACAGTCAATGCAAAAGACGGCGCTTCGATTCGATGCGAGCCTGCTTTTGCAGCCCTCGCGGCGCGCGCCGCAGAATATGCCCCTGAGCGCTCAGAGAAGATCACTTGGGTGCCAGCAAAGAAAGTCTGGCAGGCCGCTAACCTCCTTGCCCATAACCGGCCGGTCAGCATGTACATGTGGAATGGCGTCGGCCAGCACACCAATGCAACTCATACCAGTCGTGCCATATCCTCTTTCTATGCTCTCTTAGGCGACTTCGATCAACTCGGCGGAAACGTCGTTTTTCCAGAACCTCGCGTCAACGGTGTCGAGGGGAGGAGGTTTCTGCCCAAGGAAATGGAAGCTGAAAGAATCGGTCGCGCCGAAAAACCAATCGGTCCACCGGCAAAACCCGGGAACTGTGCTGCTTACGATATCTTTACGGCTGTCCTTGAAGGAAAACCCTATCCGGTGAAGGCGCTCCTCAACTTTGGTTCTAACACCGTCATGTCAACCGGGGACTCTCGGAG
>JBOHVJ010000581.1:0-4988 GCA_050735075.1 Binatia bacterium | reverse complement strand
GGATGAACGGAGGGTTTTTCAGCAGAATCTCTTTCTAATCTTCGACCCTTTATCCTTTAACCTTTGGATGGGTACCTTTTCGCCATTTCGGTAAAGAAGCCTTCTTTCTCGAGCTCCTGAAGGAAGCTAAGATCGACAAACTGCTCTGGTTTGGCGCTCTTCGCCTGAGGCAATTGAGGCGCGACCATATCCAGCATGAACTGGATTCCCTTGAGAGTGGGGTAGGGTTTCTTGGGAATCATCTTGACATAGCCTTGATAAGACTCTTCCAGAACGGCGGGGTCATTCGTACGCATATATTTGGCGAAGACCCTCTGGGCCTCCTTCTTGTTGGCGTAGATGAAATAGATAGCCTCCACGAAGCCCTTGAGAGCGGACTTCACCACGTCACGGTTGCCCTTGATGAAATCGCGGGAGGTGGCAAAGCCATTGCCTTGGACTTCGATCCCCAGATCGGCAATCTGCAGCAGCTCGGTGAAGCCCGCCTTTCTCGCCATCGGGGCTGCGGAGGTGCTGAAGAAGGTGGCATCGAGTTTTCCCGAGGTCAACCCAGCTAGTCGCTCAGCGTCGGCACCGCTGGGAATGAGCGCCATGTCCTTGTGCGGCTCCAGGTTCAAGTGTTTAAGGAGGATAAGGGCCGCGTAGTGCGTCGCGGAATTAAAGCCGCTCACGCCGAAATTCTTTCCTTTTAGCTGCTCCAGCCTGTTGATGCTGGGACGGGCGAAAACGATCTGATCGTACTTGGTTTCCACCGCCGCGACGAGCACGAGACTGTAGCCCTGCAGGTTCGCCTGCACGACCGTGCCGATGTTCACGATCGGCGGATCGCCGGCAGCCAGGGCCTGGGTGGCTATCTGGCCGCCGCGAAGAAAGATGGGCTCCACCTCGAGCCCGTACTTTTTGAAGAGTCCTTCTTCTTTGGCGACCCAAACATTGCTCTGTCTGAAGCTCAAGGAAGGGTAGCCGATGCGGATCTTTTTGAGCTGTTGGGCATTCGCTGGTCCAGAAATGAAAAACTGGATTAGTGCGCTGAGGGCGACGATAGTGGAAAGAACTTTCATGAGACACCTCGCTGAATCATTGTGGCGGATGCTACACGAAATCGCGCCCCCCCTCACTCTCTATCGATAGAGTTCCTGATCGTCGCCTCTATCCTTATGAAGTTGGATTTTGGGGAAGATGGAAAAACGGCCCGGTCCTCCCTGAAGGATGAAATCCACAGGGATGAAGCCTTGGAGCAATGGGATCGGGAGCTGGAGTCCTGCGAATCCTCTCCGGGATATGCTACCTTGGATCGGCGGGAGCTTAAATCGAACGCCCTCCCTCTCGGTCTCGCTCAGGAGCTGGTGATCAAGTACTTTGGAAAAAGCCGTGGAAGAGCCAGTTGCCTCCCGCACTAGAGTAAGGGTAGCATCATCCCCTGACTCTGCGCTCTTCTTATCAAGTTCACCCCTAATCACAGGCAAGGGCAGATTTTTAATCCCTCCCGGGCTCCCCTTGGCACGGGCGTGGAGATCCTCCATGGCCACGTCATAATTCTTCTTTCTTAACGTGATTTGGAACCTGTCGGTGGTTTCTTTAGTGATCGGATAGCCCTGGCTTTGAGTTCCCCAGGGGGTTTGAAAATGGAGAAGGATCTCTCTATCGCTTAACAGATTGACCCCTCGATCAGATAGCTCCAGGTTACTTAAGTTGCCGTCGAAGAGCGTCGGTTTTAGGCGCAGCCCCGTCGGGCCATAGAGCTCCGGGTTCTCCATGAGGAATTTCTTGCTCATCCGGAGTCCTTGGTTTTCGATTTTCGTGAGCTGAGCGAGTTTCTGGGTTGCCTCTTTGGCGGCGGCGCTTTCCGGATAGTCATCGAGGATCGCCTTCAGATAAGATTCCCGAGCGCTTCTCTCTCCACTCCTTTCGGCTGCCCTTAAGAGGCTCTTGGCCGCTTTCTCCTTTAAGTCGGCGATCTTTTTCTCGGTGGCCTTACCGGACATCTCATGGTAGGCAATGGCCCTCTCATACATCCCTACCTCTTCATAGGCCTCGGCCAGGAGCGTATAGACCTCAGTCGCACTTTCAGATTGTGGGTGATTGCGGATGTAGTCCACTCCTTTATCAATGACGGATTCGTAAGAGATTGGGTTTGAGGTAAGGACCTGAAGGAGGTTGGTCCCGATCATGATCACGTTGGCCGCTCCTACAGCTGTCGCGCCGGCTGGACCTGACGTGATGAGAGGGGCGGCGCTGTAAAGGAGGTTCTTCTTTAGGAAATCCTCTCCTAGGAGAATATATTTGACGGTTTGGAGACGGTGCTCGCTCCGCGCCTCGCGAAATGAGGCTAGGAGATTGTATTCAGGGCTCTTCAGAAGGGATTCGGCCCTTATTCTTTCATGAGCATTGGAAGAGCGCGCAATCTGCTCCAAGATCTTTTTTGCCTCTTCGTGTTGGCCCTTGATTTCCAAAGCGACGGCGCTGGCATCTCTGGCCGATTCAGCTAAGGGCTTTCCCCGGTACTTTTCTTGCACCACCCGCGCTTGGGCTTCAATCTGCTCCCTATCTCTCAGGGTCAAGGCGTCGAGGAGAGCCCTAAAACCTTGATCCTCCGTGTTTGTGGTATCCCGTCGCGTTGCAACCGAGAGTCCTTTTTTCCTTTCATCCTCCTGCCGTTGGGAGTATTTCCTTAGCCGTTCAAGGCCGCGGTTCACTTCACTCGAGGAGGGATCGATGAGGGCCGCCGTCTCGTAGTGGAACTCTGCCCTGGCAAGCTCTCCCTTCCCCATCGCCTCTTCAGCCTTGTCCATTTGTTTTTGAACCACGGCCCTCTTTTTCTTTTTTTCCAGCGCCTCTATCTGCTTTTGGATCTCCCCTTTCTTGGTGTCATCGGGATGGCGCTTGAGATGTTCAAGGTAAAGGGCCAACGCCTTTCTCTCCTCGATAGGCATCTCTACCGAACCTACCTCAAGGAGCTGACTCAGGGCGGACTCTACGGCCGCCCCGATATAAGATCCGGCGGCAATACTGGCTAGGTCTATGGAGCTGAGAAGGCGGTTCAATATGGCGCCCCACCGGTTGGTGGCGCTCTTTCTCATCAATTCGTCGGCTTGGGTAAGCTCATCGTTCCGAAGCCTCGATTCAATCATTTGTTTCTGCTGCGGTGACGTAGCGGAGGCGAGCGCCTTCGTCTGTGCTGCCAGGTAGCGGTCACGATCTCGGATCGTGTTGTGGTAAAGATCCTGCACATATTCTGTCAGACCTGTGATTGTGCGCCGCTCTTTTTTAAGTTCGGCGTCTTTATTCATGAAGAAGCGGCTGTGGCCCTCCAGGCTATCCTCCCGGTTCGTCAGGGTATCGATGAGGGCCTCGCGTGCCCGTTTGTCCACCTCGTCAGGAAAGAATTGGGGAGGGGGAGGAGGCTTATCAAAGGGGTTGTACTCGGGTAGAGGGTTAAGAATCCTATCCAGGATAGACTCTTCTTGTGCCAAGAGATTCCCAGGCGCTAGGAGAGAATAGCCCATGAGGGAAAAGATTGTGAGGACCGCCGTGATAGTTCGCTTCACCGATTGAGTCTCCTCATTTTTTCCGTTAGACCCCGCAGCCCCTCGATCTTCCCCTGGGCTTCTATTTTCTCCAGAGTCCCATCCACTTGTGCTACCTCCGTATAGAGCCTTAGCGCGGACTTTGCAAACTGATCGAAGGTCTCTGTCTCAAAGGTCAGTCCCTCGGGGTCGTTTTGGGTGCCGTACTCCTTTGCTAGAAGAGCGTAGAAATCGCCAAAATCCAAGAGGTATCGATAAAGATTTTTACTTTGGCGATGCTTGGTAACAAGCTGGCTGTAGCCCAGGATGACCAACTGATTGCCGTCTTTCAACCGGTATCGGTTGAGTTCCACAAAGGCCACCTTGGCCCGATCGATCTTTTCCTCTTCCACCTGTGCGAGATACTCATGAGGTGTCCCTTGGTACTTGCGGATCAACTCGTTCCAGGCGCTTACCTTTTCATCCAGTGCCTTGGTGTATGCGAAGGGGTCCTCTGTGGGCAGAGGCTTTTGCAGGATACGTCTGAAAGACTCGAGCACCTCAAGCCTTTTGACGGCTTCGGCTCCCAGGCGACCGTCCAAGTCGGCCACCTTCCGGTAATGGGAGATGGCCTGGTCATATTCTCTGAGTCTCTCGTAGGCAGTAGCCTTGCTGAATTGGATGATGTCAGAAAATTGACCGGGATTCTTCTTTTCATAGTCTTCGAGGCGAACCAGGGTCGCCTTCATGATATTGACCCCTGTGACATCCTTGGGGATAGGGAAGCGGTAGACGTCTTCTCGGGCGAGCCTTTGAAAATCTTTGACAATATCTAGGAGGCTTGCAGCCGGCTGATATTGTGGTTCCGGGACGACTCTGGTGGCACATCCGGAGCTTAAGAAGATAGCAACGGCTAAGGCAACGCCGATTTTGGACCCTTCGACTAAGCTCAGGACAGGTTTGAGATTCTTACGCTCCGAAACGTGAGAATTTATCTCTGACATTTTATGCTCAGTCGTAGGAGCCATTTTTTTGTCTGAACCGAATTTCGAATTTTATTTAACTTGGCGGCCTTTGCGCCTTTGCGCGAAATTTGTTTTTCTTTTTTCCTCGCGCCAAGACGCCAAGCACGCAAAGAAAACTTTGGTTGTCCTTGGCGCCCTTTGCGCGAGTCGTGTTGTCTTCCTTCGAGTCCTTCGTGTCCTTCGCGGTTAAAATCCTCTCACCACCCTTCACTTGATCACTTTGTCCGCCCTTACCAGCACGTTCGGAGGAATCGTCAGACCGATCTGCTTCGCGGCTTGGAGATTGATGACGAACTCGAACTTAATCGGCTGCTCGACTGGCAGATCGGCGGGCTTGGCGCCTTTCAGAATCTTGTCCACATACGTGGCGGCGCGACGATCCAAATCGGCAATGTTCACGCCGTAGGTCATAAGCCCCCCGTCCTCCACAAATTCTCCCCGGTGGTATATCACCGGG
>JBOHVJ010000580.1:0-1922 GCA_050735075.1 Binatia bacterium | reverse complement strand
CCTGCTATGTATTTCGAAATCTTCCTGGTGGGAAAAGCGGACAGTGTGCTGTTGTTGCTCGCTTTCGGAAGTTCCTGCTATTCGTTTTGGCGGAAAGGATGACCAGTCGGCTTCCGGTCGCAGGTTCGGCACTAGTTGCGATCCGGCGGGGTGGAGCAGAGCGAACGATTAAGGTGCGGACGGCCGAGCTGCCGCCGACCCCACCACGATCCCCCCGTTGACTGGAGACCGCGGGAATATTTTGGTCGGCGGCCCACCTCACGAAGGCGGGGTCCTTATCCTTGCGATCTCAGGTATGACAGAGTGAGTTCCTGAGTCCCTCTACCACTTTTTTCCGCTACTTTGTGAAACTGTAGACCTTACCCAGCTCGGGGTTCAGAAATGTTACGGGAAGTCCGAGCTTCTTGATCTCAGCCTCCATGGCCTGCGGTGTTGCGGCTCCTTCTGGCGGCTTAACTCGGTGGTGATGCGGGAGCACAGTCTTCAAGTTCGGGTTGTCGGTGAGAAGTAGACGAACCATGTGAGCCGCATCCCTTGGATCCCGGCTACCAGAGAGGATGATGATAGCAATGTCAGGTTTATAGAGGCTGCCGTAGAGGGCCAGATCAGAGTGGATGGCAGTGCTTCCTGTATGGTATACGGTAAGGCCATTTTCGAAGGTGATGATGAAACCTGCTGCTGGGCCGCCATAGGGAGCTGTGGGCTCTACTGTCCCGGAGCCGTGAATCGAGTGGACTAAACGAACAGTGATCCCGTCGATCTTATGCACATTGCCAATTCCGGAAGCCACAAGCTGTTTCTCTGGTACTTTAGCCACCCTCATGAGGTAACCTCGTGCCAGCTCCCCAACAGTCACAATTTTTGCCCCAGTCCTTGCAGCGATCTCCGGTGCCTTGCCTATTTCATCCCGATGACCATTGGGTACCAGGATAACATCGGCTTTAAGGTCCTCGAGCTTGGTTTTGTTATCGACATTGTCCAAGTGAGGGTTGGTAAGCCAGATTTTTCCCGTAGGTGACGTGAAACGGAAATGAGAATGGCTCAGCCACTCCATCTTCACTTCTCCTTTGATCTGGGCAAAGACGATTTGGCTTCCTAGCAAGAATGAACTTAAAGTTAAGATAACGAAAAAGATCAACACCTTTTTCATGATTCGTCCTCCTTTGTTTGATAGGGGCGGAGCATAGCAAATTGCCAGCTCGAAGGGAATACCCCGTATCGCGCCATGTAAAATCTAACTCTAGGAGGTATCGTCGCGTCATTTGTAAATCTAACCCTCAAAGGGGGGTTAGGTTATGGGGAAGAAAAGCAAATGGGAATACTTCAGAGCCATCTACCCACGTTACCGCAAAGCCAGTACTTCGCAGAAGACACAGATCCTCGACGAGTTTTGTCAAGTCTGTGGCTACAACAGGGTTAGTTTCTTAAATGGCTTGACAGGGTTAGCCGCAATTGCAATCGGCTAGCCGCGCGATTACTTAGCCGTGAACGCTCGCCAATCTGGCAGCTAGATAGAGGAAACTTGAACCTAGATGTGCACATGTGGCGCCTCCCGGGAGGCTAGCCCCTCGGGTATCTCGTCGAGCCGTGCGGCTAGAAGGCAGAGGCCGGCCAAAATGAAAGAACAAGCCATTACAGCAAAGGCTATTGTAAGTCCGATCCCCTCGGCGATGTAGCCCATAACTGGCGCCCAAATTGCTCCGGCCATAAAGGATGCGGTATAGAAAAGGGCAAAGGCTATGTCGCGGGTGCGGTCCTCCATCACTTGGGCGATGACTGTTTGGAGGATCGGCGTTACAGCGAAGGCGGTCGTACCCAGCAGGACAGCGCTGAAGGGTAGTAAGAAGGCTTGGCCTGCAGCCCAAGGGAAGCAGAGAGTAACCAGAGCGGCGATCACAGAGGCGCCCAACACGACCCGCTGG
>JBOHVJ010000579.1:0-2448 GCA_050735075.1 Binatia bacterium | reverse complement strand
CCGCTATGCAGATGACATGGTGGTGCTGATCGATGGGTATCCAAGGTGGCAGCCGCACGTGGCGGTGATCAGGAAGCGGCTGGAAGTAGAACTTAGGAAAGTGGAGGTGGAGCTGAACGAGGAGAAGACACGGATTGTGGAGGTAAGCGAAGGAGGGAGTTTTGGGTTTTTAGGGTTTGATCTCAGGGAGGCCAAGAACCGGTTGGGGAAGAGATTCATACTGCGCACGCCGATGAAGAAGAAACAAAGTGAGCTTCTGAGGCGGGTGGGAAGGATTCTGAAATTCTCCCGGCACCGAAAGCTTCCCGAGGTTCTGGAGCGGATTCGTTCCGTCATCGTGGGATGGGTCAACTACTTTCGGGTAGGAAACTTAGGCCGAGCATTTGATTGGGTTCGCTCTGAGGTGATGAGGCAGATACGCCGGTTTGTCATGAAGCAGAAGGGCCGCCGGGGCCGTGGCTGGAAGAGATGGAGTAACGAGGCGATCTACAAGAAGTGGGGGCTGGTCAACGAATACCAAGTCCAGTACTTCTACCGATCGACCGTGAAAAGTGAGGTGCCAGACGTAACCGGGCAGAAAATGGCGGTTGGCACGGGGCATCGCTTCTCTCCCTAGAGCGTGCGTTTCACGTTCAAAACGGCGCTGCTAAGCACCTGAGGCACTCCTATTCTGCGATCTTATCTCGCCAGATCAATAAATTGCGCACGTCCGACCCGATTCTCGCGGTTCTCAGCCGCCGCTGCGCGGGACGCTGCAACTCACGCGGACGAATCTCTTCATGCTGGGCGGCGGCAAAGCGATGATGAACGCAAACTATCGCATGGCTCAAAAGCTCGGCGTCGTTATCGCCTACGAAACCGAGGCGCGCGAATTGAAATTTCATGACGGCGAGTTTTCTTCCGCCGTTGCCCAACGCGGCGAAGATTTCAACACCACCGGCGCCTTCAACACCGCCAGCGGGGTCGATGCGCTCCTTGGCAACACCACCGGCAGCAACAACACCGCCAGCGGGGCCAGTGCGCTCCAAAGCAACACCACCGGCTCCAACAACACCGCTATAGGAGCCTTAGCCAATGTCAGCGTGGGCAATTTGACCAACGCCACGGCCATTGGCTTCGGCGCCATTGTCAATGCCAGTAACAAGGTTCGGATAGGAAATTCGAGCGTCACGGTCATAGAAGGTCAGGTGAACTTTACCGCGTCCTCCGACAAGACCAAGAAAGAGAACTTCCTGCCCGTGGATGGAGAAGAGGTGCTAAGAAAGGTTCGAGGGCTTAGCCTGACGAGCTGGAACTTCATTGGCCATGACCCCAAAGAATTCCGCCACTATGGTCCGGTGGCCCAGGAGTTCTTCGCCGCCTTTGGGCACGATGGCATCGGGACCATTGGAACCCCAACGACCATTAACTCCGGGGATATGGCGGGGATCCTAATGATTGCCGTGCAGACCCTGGAGAAACAAAACACTGAACTCAAGGCTAGGGTTGAAGCATTGGAGCGGCTAGTGAAAGAGCGGCCCCTTATAACGGCTTCAGCCGAGGCTATTCAGTAACGATCTCTCTGGTGTCTGTATTGAGAGTCGTAATAGGGATCAAATCTTTACCTTTAGAAAAGGGGGGAATATCATGAAGCGCAAAATGTTCGGTCTTTTGGTTTTGTCTTTTGTTTTGTTGGTAGCGTTTACTTTACAAGCCCAGGCACAGACAAACAGGGGAAAGATAGCTCTCTCAGGCATAGTGCCTGCCGGGTCACACCCGACACCTGGGACAGAGGTCCTTATGGATCTTACCTTTCAACTGGAAGATGCCATAGGCACAGTCCTTTATGGGCCGGAGAGCCAGACAGGTGTCCCTGTGGATGGCAATGGGGTATTTCGCGCGCTGCTTGGGGCAGTGCTAGGGGTTTAAAAAGATATTTGCAGTAAATGGAACGCCAGCCGCCGGTGTGATTAAGGCTATATCGCACGGGTCATCTACGGCCGGATCATTGCTTTCCAAATCCCCGTTCCAATATTCCTCAGTAAATGGAGCTGCAGGGGGTTTGGGGAACGCGCCGGCGACAATATTATCCACGGCAAGTGTGTATGATGATCCGGGAGTCAGCCCGGTCAAGATAAATGTGCCTTCAAAGGCATCACCCGCGACAAAGGATAGGTCGCCGGTAACGGTTGAGCGGGCATCTAAGAACGGATCAGCAACATTTCGCGCGATTACGTTGACACCATTGACCGGGGTCACGCCATCGGGAAGGAATACGGTCCCAGTAATAATCCCTGTCAAAGAAGCATAGTCCGCGGTGGAGTAAAATCTCGAAAGTGAATTGAGATCTTCCGGATGATCGATCGATGCTGCATCTGCGCCTGGCCCGCCCGGCGAGATGCTAGCAAAGGGATACATGGCCGTAAAATCGGCGAAGGTCGGGAGACCAACGCCCGGACAGGCTGTTGG
>JBOHVJ010000578.1:0-8510 GCA_050735075.1 Binatia bacterium | reverse complement strand
CTAGAGCCGAAGTCTATGGGAACGAGCTTTTCTATGTGTGCGACGCCATCGGCTTTTGGGGAAAGAACGCCATAAAGTATCTTAAACCGGAAAAGATCCGGCCGCATCTTTTGAAGACGAAAAAGGTCGTTTCTACATACGGCCCCATAGGGGTGGTAGGGATCATCAGCCCGTGGAACTTTCCTTTGGTCTTAACTCTCGGCGAGGCTATCCCTGCACTGATGGCGGGCAACGCCGTGGTCATGAAACCTTCCGAGCTTACTCCCCTCACCGCTCTATTTGGAGCCGAGCTGGCACAGAAGGCCGGCTTCCCCGAAAATCTCATTCAGGTCGTTGTGGGCTTTGGCGAAACCGGAGAGATCCTTATTGACCATGTGGATATGATCTCTTTCACCGGAAGCGTGGAGACGGGAAAGAGAGTGATGCGCCGGGCGGCGGAGAGATTGATCCCCGTGACTTTGGAATTGGGTGGCAAAGATCCTATGATTGTCCTCAAAGATGCTGCTTTGGAGCGCGCGACCAACGCTTGTGTATGGGGCGCCTTGATGAACTCAGGGCAGACCTGTACTTCCATAGAGCGAGTCTATGTAGAGGAGCCTGTCTACCAGGATTTCGTCAACAAGATCGTGGACAAAGTTCTGGCCCTGCGTCAGGGACCGAGTGACAAAGAGGTCGAACTGGGGAGCATGACCTCCGAGGAGCAGCTCAAAAAAGTAGAGTCGCATGTGGAAGAAGCGGTCAGGAAAGGCGCCACGATCCTTACCGGAGGCCGCCGCAACCCTAACTTCAAAGGGCTATATTACGAGCCTACAGTGATGGTGAACGTCAACCACGACATGGCAATCATAAAGGAGGAAACCTTCGGCCCGGTCATCCCGATCATGAAGGTGAAGGATCAAGAAGAGGCTCTCCGCCTGGCCAACAACTCCCGCTACGGCCTCGATAGCAGCGTTTTTACTCGGGATAGGAAGACCGGGTGGCGGATCGCAGAAAAGATTCAGGCAGGTTCTGTGTGCATCAATGACGGCTTGGTGAACTACATGATCCCCAACGCCCCCATGGGAGGGATTAAAGAGAGCGGTCTCGGACGGCGCCACGGCGCCGATGGTATTCGCAAATACTGCCAGCAAAAAACCATTCTTATAGATCGGTGGGGGTTAAAGAGCGAAGTTAACTGGTATCCATTGACCAAACGCAAGGCAGACTTTTTTCGCAGAGGATTGAAGCTCCTCTTCCGCTCCGGCTGGAAGAATAAGCTCTTCACTCCAAGCCAAACCCGTGAGGGCTAACGCGGCTCTTCGTCAAAAAGTGTGGTTCTCGGGAGAAAACCTTCCGGCCCGAGGCAATAGAACCGTTCCAATCGTTCAAAAGGTTCAATAAACGATTTGAACTATTTAAACAACTTGAACCATTGCTGAGGCAGAGACCATCAGCTCCCGCCGAGGGGTAGGCCCCATCACATCGCTTTTCGCGGTGAGCCGGGCTAAGGCTTGCAGTTGCAGACTAATTTGTCTAAGAATGAATCAAAAAAGAAGGAGACTCTAAATGAGTAAGGATCTACAGGGATTTATCGCACGGGAAGAGGAGAAAAGACCAGGGTCGGTGATTCGCGTCAAGGAAAGGATCGACGCGAACCAGTACGAGACCATAGCTTATTTAAAACATCTCGATTTACGCGGAGAGCAGAAGATGGTCCTTTTCGAAAATGTTCCCGCTCTAAACGGCCAACCCTCAGCATTTCCGCTTTTCTACAATCCTTTTGTCTCGCGACAGTTTTGCGCCGACGCCCTGGTCATGGGCGATCTCAAACCCAATATGGATTTAAGCCTCGAAGTGGCCAGGCGTGAGCAACAAAAAGGTGAGCTAGAAACCATTCCACCAGGCAAGGCCCCCTGCAAAGAGGTGGTGCTCAAGGGTCCAAAAGCCGATTTGAGAATTCTTCCTATCCCCATGCACCAGAAGGACGACGTGGGCGCCTATCTCACCATGGCTTGTGCCATGAAAAGCACTAGCGATGGATTCTACGACATCACCTTCACCAAGAATATGTACTATGAGCCTCGAAGGATGAGTTTTTCTGCTCACGCCCACCATCACCTTGAGGCCATGACCACGGAGTACGAGAAGAAAAACAAGCGGGCCCCTGTGATTGTGATCCTAGGCCACCACCCTGCTTTTTTCCTCTCGACCTGCTGCATGACCCCGTACGGCAATAATGATTATCTGACCGCCGCCGCCTTCCTCCAGGAACCTCTGCGCCTGACCCCCTCCGAGACATGGGGAGAGGATTTCCTTGTCCCCGCCGACGCCGAGGTCATCATCGAAGGAGAGGTCCCTCCCCATGTGCGGGAGTCCCAAAACCCCTTCGGCGAGATTCTGGGTTACTATCAATGGGAGATGAAGGTTCCGGTCGTTGAGGTGACTGCTATCACTCACAGAAAAAAAGCGATCGTACAAGATTTTTGGCCGGGCCAGATGGACCACTGGAACCTGGGAGGGATACCTAAAGAGGGAAGCGTCTTTAACGTGATCAAAAAGAATGTTCCCGGGATCAAGGCCATCCATCTCCCGCCTTCAGGTTGTGGGCGACTCATCTCCTACATCTCGATCAAGAAAGAATTTGACAACGACCCCAACAAGGCCGCGATGCAGGCCTTTGTGGAGATGCCCAATCTCAAATTGGCTGTGGTCGTGGACGACGACATCGATGTCTTCAACGAGCGGGAGGTTATGTGGGCAGTCAGCACTAGGACTCACTGGGACAAGGACCTTGAGGTTATTCGGAAGGTGCAGAGCTTTCGTGGGTGGTTGGGTGACGCCGTAGCCATCATCGATGCTACCAGGCCTCTAAAAGGAGAATTCCCCAAACGGAACGAGGTCAATGAAGAGGCCATGGAGCGGGTGAGGAAATTCTTTAAGTAGGAAAACGCGGCTAATATGTCACCCAACCGAAGCTCAGCGACACAGTTTCTTTAATGAGAGCCCCAAGCTAGGTTGTCGGGTCTCCCTGCAGCAACCTACCCCTTTGCTCCAATAAATCTCTTTTCAATAACTGCTCTCCCCGCATCACATGAACAACATACACTTTATTCTTCTCTATTCGATAAAAGACGCGGCAGGGTGGAATATGAAGTTCACGGTAAGGCAGATCAGGAATTTCGGCCGGGACCGATCCCAAGTTGGGAAATTTTTGAAGCTGACCAACCCTGGCGAATACCTTTGCACGAGTTTCCTGGCGGCATCCGGCTTGTCCAGAGCTATGTAATCCGCGATGGCATCCAGGTCCAGTAGGGCAGGCTCAGCCCAGATTACGCTAGCCATCGCTTCATTTTTGTCTTTGCTTGTGTATGGCTTAGGGAACGACCTTCTTGAATCGCCTTTTCACCCCGCGCTATTCCTTCTAGGATTTTTATCCTGTGTTGCAGATTCTCAAACGTTTCCACATCAACAAGATATGCCGAGGGTTTCCCGTGTTCCGTGATAAGAATGGGGGTTCGGTCTTCTTCGAGTTCTGCGAGAATTTCCGTCGCCTTACGTTTCAAAGTTGTGACAAGATGAGTTTTCATAGAAAGTGATATTAAAGTATCACTCTTAAGAATGCAATGGTCTAGATAGGGTCAGTCCAAAAGAGTCCATCGATGCACTTGTCATTGTCTATCGCCGCACATGCGGCTTCCAAAGTCGTGGAAAAAAGAGAGCGCGTGCTCTTCCATAGCTCCCCGACCCTCCGTCGTCTCATATCGGACGGTCACCTCCTGTTCTCGCCTAGAGATCCCCAATGGGCGGGCGCCCTTGGCATCGAGGTAGGCGCCTGTCGCCCGCAGGATCTGTGACACGCTTGAGGCGTCTGGCATCCCGTGCGGGTCGTGACGTCTTGCCCGGCCCTTGTTCTCCAACCGATCTATTTGCTCAGGCGTGTAGAGTAATCCAAAACCCTCAGGAACCGCTTGCGGGGAGGGCCAGGTTTGCTCGGGATTTCGATCTTTCAATCGCCAGAACACCCAAAGAACTTTTTCCTGGATATCCCGCGGCGGTGCTGAAGCTTTTCCCCGGACCAGATAGTCATTTCCGCGGCTCTCCAGGTCGAACGATTCGATATGCAGCAGCTCAAGGCTTTGGCCGATAGCACGCAGGGTTTGGGCATAGGGGTCACTGGGATAAATCATAGGAAAACCTCCTATCAAAATTCCGCCGAACCCGGCGTGCGCGGAAAAGGAATCACGTCGCGGATATTCTTCATGCCGGTGAGATACATCATCATTCGCTCCAGGCCCAATCCGAAGCCGGCATGCGGCACTGTTCCATACTTCCGCAGTTCCAGATACCACCAATAATCCTCTTCCCGCAATCCGTGCGCTCGGATCCTGTCGAGGAGCAGATCGTAACGGTGCTCGCGCTGGCTGCCGCCGATGATCTCGCCAATGCGCGGGACCAGGACATCCATAGCACGCACGGTCTTTCCATCGTCGTTGAGGAACATGTAGAAGGCCTTGATCTCCCTCGGGTAATCCGTAACTACGACGGGCTTCCGGAAAACCTCTTCGGTCAGATAGCGTTCGTGCTCGCTCTGCAAATCCGCCCCCCAAAACACGGGAAATTCCCAGTTCCGCCCGCCGTCTCTCGCCTTTTCCAGAATGTGGACGGCCTCGGTGTAGGGCAAATGTTCGAAGTCGCTCGTGGCGACGTGCTCGAGCGTCTTTAAAACCGTCGATTCGATCCGCTTGTCGAAGAACTCGAGATCGGCCTGGCAGTTTTCCAGAACGTAAGCAATGATATACTTGAGAAACTCTTCCGCCAGCCGCCGGTTCCCATCGAGATCGCAAAAGGCCATCTCTGGCTCGATCATCCAGAACTCAGCGAGGTGGCGGGGCGTGTTCGAGTTCTCTGCGCGAAACGTCGGGCCGAAGGTGTAGACGTTGGAGAAGGCAAGCGCGAAGACCTCCGCCTCGAGCTGGCCGCTGACAGTGAGGTTGGCGGGCTTGCCAAAAAAGTCCTGGGTATAGTCGACGCTCCCCTGGCCGCGAGGCAGATTCATCAGGTCCAGCGTGGTGACCTGGAACATGAGACCTCCGCCCTCGGCATCGGAGCCGCTGATGATAGGCGTGTGGATATACAGGAATCCTCGCTCCTGGAAGAAGCGGTGAATGGCGAACGAGAGCGCGTTGCGTACCCGGAAGACGGCCCCGAAGGTATTGCTGCGCGTGCGCAGGTGGGCAATCTCACGCAGGAACTCCATGGTGTGCCCCTTCTTCTGAAGCGGGTAGGTCGCCGGGTTCGCGGGGCCATAAACTTCGATCTCCCGCGCCTTAAGTTCCACCGCTTGACCGGCACCTGGGGAGGCGACCAGTTCTCCAGAGACGCGGAGACATGCTCCCGTGGTCGCTTGCGCCAACGTCGGCTCCGGCACGGCACCCGCCTCAATCACGACCTGCAAATCCTGGAAGCACGAGCCATCGTTCAACTGGATAAAGTGAACACCCTTGCCGTCACGGCGGGTCTTGACCCATCCTCGTGCCTCTACCGCAACACCGGGCGACTTTTGCAACAGATTCCGGATATAGCCGTCCTTTCCAATCATGTGTTAATCCTCAATTGCCACTCTAATCAAAAATTACCCCAAGGCGAAGGTAAAGGCAATTCTTAAGCTGGTGAGAAAAGTCATGTACCTCCGGCAGAGCCGGAGGCTTGATTTGTGATCAGCCTTAGGCTGACTGGCCAGCTAATGCTGGCACAACATGGCACGACTCTTTTCACTCCTCTCCCTCGAGAGACTGCGTCGTAATTAGCCGTCCGCCCTTCGAGAGCCTCAGGACGAACAGCTAAGTCTTTGAATTTCGGTGTGTCGCCGTCCGTTCGGGGTGAGCTTGTCGAACCATGAAGGGCCTTATGACA
Source organism: Binatia bacterium (assembly GCA_050735075.1). GTDB lineage: Bacteria > Desulfobacterota > Binatia > UBA9968 > UBA9968 > JAHFAO01. Next base: position 2,618 of record JBOHVJ010000578.1, on the reverse strand, counting down.
CAGTCTCAAGGGGAGAGAGAACCATGTAAGCAATCCCTTGCCTCTGCACATGAAGCCTCATCAATCACCACTCCCGCAAATGTCAAACTTTACGAGTCTCCCCAGCAGAGCTGGGGGTTTACCTTCGATTAATTAGGCTCCCAAAAATCCTACGTTGACATGTCAGCCCGTCTTGGATATCTTCCCAGAAGCAAATTCCTAGCAATACAAACGCCTTTAGAAGTGAACATAGAGACTGTTTCGCGGGGCGTGGACGTAGGAGTAGGGAGTTTGTATTAGAATCTGCGAGTGGAGGGACCAAAATGGGTGCCTATGAAGTCGGCAGGCTGATCTTCGATCTGAGGAAGGAGAGCGGGTTGGCGAAGGAGTTTGGGGGAAATCCTGAGGTCGTAATGGAACGGTACCGGTTAACGGAAGAAGAAAAGAAGGCCTTCCGCAACAAGGACATCAAATTTATCTACCAGCTCGGGGTGAATCCGTATTTGATCATTGGCGCCGGGGGGCCGTTGGGACTGGAAAGGGCTGAGTTGCTGCTTGCTCTCGCCGATGCAGGGCCTCACCCGACAGAGCGGACGACAACCTACCCCGGGCCATCGCCCGCGGTGCACGAGCGACTCAAGAAAATGGCCGCCGGGGCGGTAAAAGCGTACCCGTCACAGATGACGGCATCTGGCACCGTCAGCACAACCTCAGCGCAAAAATCAGGGCAGAGGCCCTAGAAGGCGAGGACACACATGGGTGAGATCGCAGTTGCGGCAACATTGAGCCATGCCCCGGGTATCACCGGCTTTCGTGAAGCAGCGGGGGCACAGGGGGACCGATACTACGGCGGGATGGCGAAGCTTCGGGAGGCGTTTGAGGCGGCAAAGCCTGATGTGATCGTTGAGATCTACGATGACCACTTCACCAATTTCTACGTGGACAATATGCCGGCCATCTGCGTCGGCGTTGGCGCCAGCCACTTCGGACCCGCCGAGGAGGAGAGTTTTCTTCGTATCCCGAAAGGAAGCGTTCCCGGATACCCTGACCTCGCCTGGTCGCTAGTGCGCGAGGCTTTCAACTCGGGCTTTGACCTCTCTTTCTCTCATAAGCTGCTCCTTGACCACGGCTCAATGGTTCCCCTCCATTTCATCACCCCGTCCATGAACGTGCCGGTTGTGCCGATTATCGTCAACACTGTCATCGAGCCCATGCCTCTGCCGAGCAGAACCCATAAACTCGGAGAACTGATCCGAAAAGTGATTTCTGCGCGGCCCAAGGGAGAACGAGTGGCGCTCCTGGGCACGGGGGGGATCTCCCACTGGGTTGGGACCCCTGAGATGGGTCGCATCGACAAAGATTTTGACGAATGGTTCCTCGAGGCTGCGGAAAAGGGAAGGGGGAAGGAGCTGTCCCAGTTGACACCCGAGGAAATTGGCAAGGCCGGAAACGGCGCCCACGAACTTCGGAACTGGATCGCCGTCTATGGGGCTCTCGGCGATCGCAAAGGGGAAATCACGACCTATGAGGCGGCGATGCCGTGGTTTTGCGGCTGTGGGGCGATCCTCTACCGGATGTAATCAGGGCTGCTCACAAACGCCAATCACTCTTTGGCCCCTGCCTTGGGCCAAAAGGAGAAACAATGGCAAATACAGTTTCTATCGGCGGACTGAAAATCGATGAGACTCTGTATCGTCTGGTTCGCAACGAGATCTCGCCCGGCACGGGCGTCGAAGCCGATAAATTTTGGGCGGCCTTCGGACAGATCGTTAAAGATTTGGCTCCCAAGAATCGAAAGCTCCTCGAAAAACGGGATGCCCTGCAGCAGAGGATCGACGCGTGGTGTTCGGCAAGAAAGAACGGGCCCATCAACAAGGAAGAATACAGGGCATTTCTAACGGAGATAGGTTACCTCGTTCCTGAAGGCAAGAATTTTAGGGTGACTACGGCCAATGTGGATCCTGAGATCACGGAGATCGCCGGCGCCCAGTTGGTGGTGCCGCTCGATAACGCCCGCTACGCCTTGAACGCCGCTAATGCGCGCTGGGGAAGCCTCTATGACGCGCTCTATGGCACCAACGTGATTCCAGAGGAGGGCGGCGCAGAAAAGGGAGAGTCCTACAATCCTAGACGCGGCGCGAAGGTGATCGCTTACACGGAGGAGTTTTTAGACAAGGTCATCGGCCTGAAGCGGGGAAGTTTTTCGGATGTCACCCGATTTTTCCTCAGGCGCGTCGGCGGCAAGAAGCAACTGGCCGTAACGCTCAAGGACGGCAGCAACGTGGGTCTGGCGCGCGCAGGCAAATTTCTCGGATATCAGGAAAAAAACGGCGAATTGACGAGCGTCCTCCTCAGCAATAACGGCTCGCGCATCGAGATCCAGATCGATCGAAGCCATCCCATCGGCAAGGCGCATCCAGCGGGCATAAAAGATGTGGTGCTTGAGGCGGCGATCACCACCATTGAGGATTGCGAGGATGCCGTCGCCGCCGTCGACGCCGCCTACAAGTTCACTGTCTATCGCCACTGGTGCGGCATCATGAAAGGGACGCTCGAAGCTACCTTCGATAAACACGGCCGCCCGCTGACCCGAAGGCTGAATCCGGATCAGATAGTCATCACGCCGACCGGAAGGAAGC
>JBOHVJ010000577.1:0-2449 GCA_050735075.1 Binatia bacterium | reverse complement strand
CAAGATCAACGAGCTCACCTATCCCTTCCATGATCAGCCTGGCTATTGGTGGATCTATGAGGCTGGACTGGGCACTAACCCCAAGTTTTTTAAGCGGCCCGATGAGAATATGGAAGGGAGCAACTCTTCTGAGCGCAACAACGCTGGCGTCATCCACTGGGGCTTTGGTCTGCGCCTCCATCACGGACCCGATAAAGCGCTCGAATCAAAAGAATGGATGGATTTTGCCCAGCAGAACAGTTTGCCAAACGACCATTGGTGGCACATCCACAATCTGCTTATCACCTATCGGGTGCGGGTACGCGGCACTAAAAATACCTGGCTCACACTCATTGATAAGGGAGAGCTAACGGCGCTGAGGAGCCCGGAGATCAGAGCGCTTGCCTCGCGTTATGGAGATGCCAGAGAGCTCCTCGCCGACGACTGGTTTCCGCATCTGCCGGGAATTAATGCCCCGGGCCGCTATGAGGATTATGCTAAAGACCCGTGGAAGACGCTTACAGAGGTTATGAAGAAAATTGAGTCGGGTAATTACGAATATTTCTATCCACCGATAAAATCAGCACAGAAGGCGAAAAAGTAAAGCGCTCGTTAATCGTTATTCGTATATTCGTCAATTCAATTTCCCTCTCCCGTTCGGAGACTGTGTCGCAATCGGCCGTTCGCCCTTCGACAAGCTCAGGACGAACGGCTAACATACTGAATTTCAATGTGCGGTACCCGTTCGTGGTGAGCCTGTCGAACCATGAACGGGATTGCGACACAGTCTCTTCGCGGGGAGAGGGTAAGGGTGAGGGCGAAGAGTCAACGAGTAGACGAGCAGGGATCAAAGGGAGGTGTGTTATGAAGGCATGGACAGGGGCTCTGATCTTGCTGGTTGCTTTTGGACTTCACGGCGTGGCTGTTGCTGCGGAGAAGGCCAAAGTCCCTGAGCCGCGGTTTCCTTCCTATGTGAAGGCGCCCAAATCGATTGAGGACGTGATGCCCTTTGCCCGAGCGATTGCGCGCCAGACGACGGGGCTCCAGGGAGAGGGATTAGGAATGCTGAAATCGGGAGAGACAGTTGCCCTGATCACCGAAGCAACGGCGGAGGATATGATTATTGAAGCATTAAAGCGCGCGGCCGAAGAACGCGGCGTAAAGGTGCAGGTTGTTCCAGAATACCAGTTGGTCGGAGTAAGCCGTGAGGATGCGGCAGAGTTGCGCAGGGCGCGCCAGCGGCATACCTCAGAGCAGGGTTATATGGAGGCGAGAAGGTGGATCGACAGTCGATTCCCAGATCCGGAGGCGCCGAAAAAATGGTTGAAAGAAAGGCGGCCCGACCTCTATGAAGCCTTGTATCCGCCACGTGCTGAGCTTTCTGACCGCTTAAAAGAGGCGCAGAAGAAGCTTGATCGAGAGAACATCGGCAAGGGGATCAGAGAGTATCTGGAGAAGAACCCGGCTGTGAAAGGAGTTTTCTGGGGTACTGGCGGGACGACTACGTTGAGAAGATACCTCAGGCCCTATGAGGAAAAATTTCTCGGCGTCATGGTCTTCGATAATCGCTATACTGTCATGAGCAAGATCCCCTCGTATCCAGGAGATGTATGGAGGCTAGTCGAGGAGCGGACCATAGAGCCGATCGGCTGGATCGATAGACTCCACATTACCGATCCCGAGGGGACTGATCTAAGCTCCGATCTGACCGAGGACATGGCCGATAGATGGGCGCGAGGAGTGTACCAACAGGGCCATCTCTACATGTTTCCCAACCAGGCAACGGGCCGTTTTCCCTATTCCGTTGTGGAGTATCCGGCCTTTCAGAAAAAGTGGAACGCCCGCTCCCCCACGCCTAAGCCCAACGGCGTAATTGCGGGGACAGCAAATCATGCGGGCCATCATCCTCGCATAGAGGCGCATCTCAAGGATGGCTACATCACTGACGTCAAGGGCGGGGGCATCTATGGCGAGGTCTGGCGGGAGTTTCTCAAATATCCCAAGATCAACGAGGTGACCTACCCGTATCACGACAGGCCTGGATACTGGTTGCTTTACGAGACCGCCTTAGGGACTAACCCCAAGTTCTTCAAGCGGCCTGATGAAAACATGAGAGGGGAGAACAGCACAGAGCGGAACCGGAGTGGCGTGCTCCATTTTGGTCACGGCATTCGCGTCCACCACGGGCCCGATAATCCGGAATGGGCGAAGGAATGGGTTGATTTTACGACGAAGAATAATCTACCCAATGATCACTGGTTCCACATTCATACCTATTTCTCTACTTACCGGCTGCGGGTGCGGGGGACGAAAAATACTTGGGTCACGATCATAAACAACGGACGTATGACTGCTCTTGATAATCCTGAGGTGAGAGCGTTGACGTCGCGTTATGGTGATCCGAGAGAGCTCTTGGCCGAGGACTGGGTACCGCACATTCCAGGAGTCAACGCGGCAGGGAGCTATCAAG
>JBOHVJ010000576.1:0-4853 GCA_050735075.1 Binatia bacterium | reverse complement strand
CGTGACAAGACCCTTCGCTCACGCTCAGGGTGACTCACTGATCGTGGGGGCGGGAGGTTTTTGTCGGCTTTTAGCCGGCCGGGGACGAACCTCCCAGCTTGAAGCTGGAGTGAGTCAGTTTGTCATTGGTGGTGGGGTGTTTGCCCTTCTACTCCACTCTCAGATCGATTTTGTGTTCGCCGGACCCTTGCACATTCTCCAGGTAAGCACGGTAGACATCCGCGGCGGGGCCGAAAAGGTCGCCTGGAATTTGTTTCACTCTTTTCGGGCTCGGGGATACGGTTCGTGGCTTGCGGTGCGCGATAAATGCAGTCACGATCCCGATGTTGTGCTCATTCCCAATCGCGAGATGCGCGGAAGATGGTCTCGGTTCTGGTATGGGGTAAATTCCCAGTTGCAGTCTCTCGAAGGAAGCGTCCACGGAATATGGCGTCTTGGCCGTTTGGTTCAGGGCCTGGCTGACCCGGCCCGATGGCTCGATGAGCGGCGCGGAGTTGAAGACTTTCGCTACCCGGGAACTTGGCGCCTGTTAGGGCTAAGTCCGAAACTTCCGAAAATCGTTCACCTCCACAACCTGCACGGGAACTATTTTGACTTGAGAGCTCTCCCCTGGCTGAGTCGGCAAGTGCCGGTTGTTTTGACGCTCCATGACGCATGGCTTCTTAGTGGACATTGTGCCCACTCCTTCGATTGCGAGCGGTGGAAGATGGGTTGCGGGGACTGTCCAGACCTGACCATCTACCCGGCTGTTCAAAAAGACGCTACCGCTTACAATTGGCAGCGAAAGCGAGAGATATTCGCTAAAAGCCGGCTCTACTTGAGTACGCCTTGCCGCTGGCTGATGAAGAAGGTGGAACAGTCCATTCTGGCTCCTGCCATTGCGGAAGCTCGGATCATTCCCTATGGTGTGGACCTCGGTGTGTTCAATCCATCTGATAGAGACGGAGTTCGGGCGTTGCTGGGAGTTTCCACAGATACCAAAATGCTTGTCTTCACAGCCAAAGAGATTCGCCGGAATGCTTTCAAAGATTACGAGACCATGCGAGGCGCTATTGCTCGCGTCGCAGACCGCCTTTACGGTCAAAACCTGCTCTTGGTCGCCCTTGGTGAAGATGGCCCAGCGGAACGAATCGGCAGGGCCAGCGTGCGTTTCGTCCCCTACCAAAAAGACCCGAAGGTTGTCGCGCGGTATTATCAGGCTTCAGATGTCTACGTCCACGCCGCAAGAGCTGATACATTCCCAAACACAGTCCTGGAAGCCCTCGCCTGCGGCACGCCAGTTGTGGCCACAGCGGTGGGCGGAATCCCTGAGCAGGTTAAGAGCCTAGACCAACTTGGACGCCGTGTAGAGGCTGGGACATATGGGGCGCACGGCGCCACAGGGATTCTGACACCTGTAGGAGACGTGGACGCACTGGCTGACGGTATCGAGCGACTTCTGAGCGATGAGTCGCTGCGCCGTAAGCTGGGCGAGAATGCAGCTAAGGATGCGCGGGAGCGGTTTGATCTGGAGCGACAAGTGGACAGTTACCTAGAATGGTATGAGGAATTGCTGTGCCATAATTTCGCCCCATCAACGAATTTAATTGTGGATTAAATGGATTGGCCAAAATCTCATAGTCAGTCGCTGTCTAAACCAGGTAGACCTTCTTGAAGCGGCTATCGAAAGGCTCAACTTTTCCGGCACTAGGGGCACCTGGCCAATCTGGAGCGGCTCAACCACTTTGTCTTAAACTGTCAACGTTTCATTTTTTAATTCGTGGACACCTTTGCTTTAAAAGAGCAAGACAAAAAACGTTAAGAAAGACATGGAATGACAAGTGACATCGCATCGATCCAATTAAGCGGCGTGACCAAACCCACCGTCGTGATTCAACCACGGAATGGCCTTTTTGATCTGGAACTGGGAACTCTTTGGCAGTACCGAGAGCTTCTCTACTTCTTTGTCTGGCGCGATATAAAAGTCCGCTACAAGCAGACGGTGATTGGTGCAGCCTGGGCAATTATTCAACCGCTCTTCACAATGATTGTCTTCAGCCTCTTTTTCGGTAAGCTTGCCGGCATCCCTTCGGAGGGCCTGCCCTATCCCCTATTTTACTACAGCGCTCTGCTTCCGTGGATGTATTTCGCCAACGCCTTAACAAATGCCACGAACTCGATGGTTGAGCATCAGCATGTCATCACAAAGATTTACTTTCCGCGTCTCCTCCTGCCGTTGGCGTCTGTGCTGTCGGGTTTGGTGGATTTCGCCGTTGCCTTCACAATTCTAATCGGGATGATGGTTTTTTACGGTATTGTGCCCACAGGAACGACATTGCTGCTGCCTTTCTTTCTATTATTGGCAGTGTTGACTGCCCTTGGATTTGGGCTGTGGCTTTCGGCATTAAATGTCATATACCGCGATGTTCGCTACGCTGTCTCCTTTCTGGTCCAGTTCTGGATGTTCGCCTCTCCTGTGGCTTATCCGAGCAGCCTGGTGCCGGAGCGTTGGCAGTCCCTTTACGGTCTCAATCCGATGGCTGGAGTGATCGAGGGCTTCCGCTGGGCGTTGACAGGCCACGGCCAGCCCTCCGCACTCCTGATTGGCGCCTCAGGCGGAGCTGTGGTGCTGCTCGTCATCGCCGGCTTAATCTATTTCCAGAGGACGGAAGGCACCATGGCAGATGTGGTGTGAGGGGATGTTAGGTATCAGGTGTCGGGTTTTGGGTGTTAGGCTTCGGGTTTGAAGGAAGCTCAAGAATCAAACAAATCGCTAATAACAAGCGGCAAGTGGAAAGCTGGAAGGATTTGGAGGTTTGGAAGGTGGCACACGGTTTAGTATTGAAGGTGTACGAAATAACCAAGTCCTTCCCGAACGACGAACGTTTTCGAGTTACTGACCAGATATGCCGAGCTGCGGCCTCTGTCCCGACCAATATTGCGGAAGGGAAGGGACGGAATTCACTGAAGGAATATCTCCAGTTCTTGTCCATTGCAAGGGGTTCTGTGGAAGAGGTCAAATATCCCCTTCTCCTCTGCAGGGATCTTCACTATATCTCTGAGAACATATATTCTGAAATGGCTGATGAGTATGACCAAGTAGCCAGAATGCTCAACGGTCTCATGAGATCCCTAAGATTCCACGCGAAGTCTCCCAACACCTAGAACCCAGTAACTAACACCCGAAACCCAACACCCAAAACCCTAGATGCCATGAGTGACCTCGCTATCCGTATTGAGAACCTGAGCAAACGCTACCGTATTGGGCAGCGGGAACCCTATTATGCCCTGCGCGATGTCCTTACCAACGCAATTGCCGCACCCTTCCGTCGTCTTCGGTCAACCCTTAACGGCCGGAGACCTTCGCTCGGTGCTCAGCGCTTGGCGCCTAGCGATACCCTCTGGGCCCTTAAAGATGTCTCGTTTGAAGTCAAACAAGGCGAGGTGGTCGGCATTATCGGCCGCAACGGAGCAGGCAAAAGCACGCTACTTAAGATCCTCTCAAGGGTGACCAAGCCAACCGCCGGGTACGCGGAGATCCAGGGACGGGCCGGCTCTCTGCTGGAGGTGGGTACTGGTTTTCACCCTGAACTAACAGGCCGGGAGAACATCTACCTCAACGGCGCCATCCTGGGAATGCGCAGGCAGGAGATTGGCCGCAAGTTTGACGAGATCGTCGCGTTTGCTGAGATCGAGAAGTTCATTGACACGCCGGTGAAGCGCTACTCCAGCGGCATGTATGTGCGGCTCGCCTTTGCCGTCGCCGCCCACTTGGAGCCGGACATATTGATTGTGGATGAGGTCTTGGCGGTAGGTGATGTAGGGTTTCAGAAAAAGTGCCTTGGGAAGATGCAAGACGTCACCCAGCGGGGCCACACGGTGCTCTTTGTCAGTCACAATATGGGCGCCATCAAATCGCTCTGTAGCCGCGCGTTGCTTTTGGATGGTGGTCGCGTGGTTTGCGAAGGAGGAGTTGACCAGACGATAGGCGCCTACTATGCCTCGATGGCGGTAACCGAGAGATCTCAAACTGGAGTCATACCCGACAACGCGCCTCGGCCCTGGGGCACTTCCGAGGCCAAGTTGCGCTCTGTGCAACTCACGGACAGGTCGGGAAGAGCTTTATCCCAGCTCTACTTTGGACAACCATTTCGGGTCAACTTGACCTTCGACGTGCTGACAGATATTCAGGAGGCGGTTATTGAGGTGGGCATTGCCACACTGGACGGAACGCGCGTGACGTTTTCGTCCAACATAGATGGCAACAAGCCGCCAGCTAATTTTCCGAGAGGTCGCCATACGGTCGTTGTAGACATGGACATCATTCTCCTGCCCCGGCAGTACACGTTTGACCTGGGGATCCACCATCGGAACGGAACTACCATTGATTGGGTCGAGCATGCGCTCGACTTCACGGTGTTGAATGTGGCGGAGGCCGGTGGTGACCACTATCCTTGGACTCCCGATGTTCGGGGCTATGTGCGGCCGGTCAGCCATTGGGAGTTCCTACAACCCTTTCAGGTAATGTCGGCCTCTGATGCGACCAAACCAGAAGATTTAAGCCGGGGGAAGCTGTGAGACTGATGGAGGTGGAGCGCGCATGAGGATTCCTTTGATTGATTTAGTCGCCCAATACCGAACCATTCAGCCAGAGATTGACGAAGCCATTCGTCAGGTTCTGAAAACTGGGCAGTTCATCCTGGGTCCCAATGTCGCAGCACTAGAGCAAGAGGTGGCTGAGTACTTGGGCGTGAAGTATGCCGTTGGGGTGGGCTCAGGCACAGATGCGCTGGTTCTGGCTCTGCGGGCGCTGGCGATAGGTCCAGGCGATGAGGTCGTCGTGCCGGCGTACACCTTCTTTGCCACTGCCGAGG
>JBOHVJ010000575.1:0-1886 GCA_050735075.1 Binatia bacterium | reverse complement strand
GACCAAGACCGAGGCGCAATTGGTGCCGCACTTTTTCAGCGCGGGCGAAGGAGGTGTGGATTGGGATAAAGAGGGGTTTATTTACTTTGCGGGTCATAGAGACAAACGAGGCATACCCGGAGCTCGACAACATATCTACAAGATCCGCCCCGACGGCACGGGGCTTACCCAGCTTACTGCGTCGTCCAGAATAATGGGAGGGGCTGTTGACGTTGGTCTTTCAGCGGACGGCACCAAGCTGAGCTATGTCCGTCTTTCCGTAAACGAATCCATCGGCCAGAATGTGCCACTGTACCAACTCTGGATGATGGAAACGAATGGACAAAATAACCGAATGCTCCTTGATCCTGGTCGAAACCCCACCATTGTCCGAAACAGAGAGACTGGAGCCAAGGAGGTTGTTGGAGCACATGATCCAACTATTTCACCCGACGGAAGATACGTAGTATTCAGTCGCCCTAATCCTAAGTTTACAAACTTCCCCGGTATCCCCGGCCTGAACACGGCGCACGATCTCTATATCATGGGCGTTGACGGAACGGGGCTACGCCGTCTGACTCCTGAGGGTCCCATTTCCATCATCCCGGATTGGCAGGGAGATAGGATCGTCTATACTGAGATCAGCGAGCGGGACAATTACAATGGCATCAGCGTTATCAATTCCGACGGCAGCGGAAAGAAACGGTTAGGTAGCGGCAGCATGCCGAAGTGGATTCCCTCAGTCTCCGCCAAATAAGACCGATGGACCAGTGTTCTCAGGTTTTGACCGCAATGATGATGTCCTGGAAATCTAAGACCCTTTCTCTCCGGCACCATGAGCCATAATGAATGGGGGCTTTGATGCTGAGACCGTTCTTCTCGTAAAGCTCCCGGACAAAGTCTTCATAAAAAGCAATCCCGCCTTCAGGGGTATCAGAATCTACCGAGAGGCTGTTCTCAGTTTCATGGACAAAATTGAGGTCCGCTTTTCCCGCTCTCAGAAGTTCGAGTGATTCTGCATTTAATAGAAAAAAAGTAATTAAACACCTGCCCCCGTTTTTTAGCACACGAGCAACCTCTGAGAGATAGTTCTGCATATCTTGAGAACGCATATGAGTAAAGACGGAGGTGAGAATTACGAAGTCGAATTCTTGATCTTTGTAAGGAAACTTATACTGGGATGGCTTTAGTTTCCCCTCTGGGTTGTATGCCTTATTATATATATCCACGAACCGAAAGGAAAAATTAGCATATCTCGAGCTGATCCTTCTCTTGCACCACGCGACTCCGAAATCAACGGTGTCAAATCCCTCATAGCTGCCGCCCTTATCGAGAAATCCGGTTAGGGCCACAGCCATTCGGCCGATACCGGATCCTACGTCCAGCACTCGCTGCTCGGGGGTTAAGCCCCCGTACCCGATAAAGTAGCGGAGGAACCGTTCGCCACTCTTTCGGAAGTCGCCGCCACCGACGTAAATCTTTCTCTTCGGCGGCGTAAGCTCGTCTCTCTTGCCGAGCAGCACCTCCATCGTATCGAAAGGAAAATAGAGAATTTCTCTTAACGCCGATCTTGCTCGCTTTGGTATGAGCAGCTTAACAACGTCCGTGAGCACGTAACGAAAGGCGCCAACTATACCTGTGGAGTTTGGCATGTTGTAATGTATAAGGAATTCCCAGCAATAAACCAAACCAAGAACGATGAGAGCCGCGGCAATTGACGCTAGGGCGAATCAATGGGCCGTTGCGGTCCGGGCTCTAGATACTTCACTTGTCGCACACTTCTCCCGGAAGATCCGGGATTGTGGTTCATTCGAGGCAGAGTGGCTAGAACAGGAATTTGCAGTGCCTTTTCTACTTCGTCGACAGTCTGAAGCGTGCCCCGTAAATTCTCGAGAACAAAGGCCAAC
>JBOHVJ010000574.1:0-3957 GCA_050735075.1 Binatia bacterium | reverse complement strand
GACCTGCGTCTAGCCCGCGTCCGCACTATCGAGCAGGGGAAGGCCCAATTGTCCTCAGAGCAACGCAAGAAGCTTCAAACCCTCCTCTCGGAGTCTCAGTACTCTCGCTTGCACAGTGGGGCTTTGCACTAGCACGGCGAACTACAGAGTTTACCCTTGCCACATGAAGTCGATCGGGATTGTGGGCTGCGGGGCGATCGGCCAGGCCCTTCTTAAGGCAGTGGAGACGGGGAAGTTGGCTGTACGTGTTTCGGGGGTGACAAGCCGGACAGAAAAGAGTGCCAGGGATTTTCTCTCAACTCTCTCCAATCCACCGCCGTATCTCGATCGAGCAGCGTTGATTGAGCGTTCCGACTTGGTCATCGAAGCCGCGGGAGGAGCGGTAGTCTCCGATCTAGCCGAAGAAGTTTTCGCGTCAGGCAAAGATCTAATGGTCATCAGCGTCGGGGCGCTGCTCGATCATCCAGAAATCATCGAACGGTCCAGGCAGACAGGGTGCCGCTTGTTTATCCCCTCCGGGGCCATCGCGGGATTGGATGGGATCAAGTCGGCATGTGTCGGTCAGGTATCGCATGTGACTATAACGACGCGAAAACCGCCTCAAGGATTGGAAGGTGCGCCCTATCTTGTCGAGCGTGGAATTTCGTTGGCCGGATTGCGCGAGGAACTCGAAGTCTTTTCCGGAACTGCGCGTGAGGCCTGTCGAGGTTTTCCTGCCAATGTCAACGTCGCCGCGGCTGTTAGCTTGGCCGGCATAGGAGCCGACAAAACAAAGATGCGTATCCTAGCTGTTCCCGGACTCAAGCGGAACTGTCACGATATCGAAGTAGAAGGAGAGTTCGGCTGTCTGGCCGTCCATGTCGAAAATGTCCCGACCGAAAATCCCCGCACTGGAAGATTGACGGCCATGTCGATCATCCGATCAGTCCAGGATGTGATCGATCCGGTTCGCATCGGCACTTAAGACGCGTGATGAAGAATGTCGAGCTTTTGGTCCACATGTTGGAGGAGGCTGGGGTCCGATGGGTCTTCGGCATCCCCAGCGGTCCTGTTCTCCCTCTCATTGAAGCTCTGCGCAAAAGTCCTATCGAGTTTGTCCTGACAGCAAGCGAAACCTCTGCGGGCTTCATGGCAGCAACCGTCGGTCATTTGACCGGATCACCAGGAGTGTGCGTTTCAACGCTGGGTCCGGGGGCGACTAATCTTGCTACGGGCGTGGGAAGCGCTTGGCTCGATCGGTCTCCACTGCTTGCGATCACCTGTAATGTGGCGACTCCATGGATCGAGCGCCGCGTGCAGATGCGCATTGACCACCATGCTCTTTTCCAACCGCTGACCAAGGCAACGCTTCCTCTTCGGGCTGGCCAGATGAGTACGACGCTGGCGCGGGCGCTTAGCCTTGCCTCTGCTGAGCCTCCTGGTCCAGTTCATCTCGATTTGCCGGAGGATGTTGCGGTGGCTGAAGCGGCTGAAACTGCTCAGGTCATTGAGCGACCCAACAGACTCCCGGACATATCGGCTGAGGTTGCTGAGAAAGTTTCAGCAGCACTGAAGCAAAGTCGGAGACCTCTGCTGGTCACCGGGCTGACCTTCACTCGGAGCAGGGCAGCCAAGCAGCTCTTGAATTTTATTGAAAGGCATAACCTCCCCTTTGTCTCGACCCTCCACGCGAAAGGCTTTCTCCCCGAAAGTCATCCAAACTGGATGGGTGTAGTGGGACGTGCCCGCCGGACGGATGTGCAGGCTTTTGTCCGGAAGGCTGACCTGATCGTGGCGATCGGTTACGATCCCATCGAAATCAATTATGAGGAGTGGGTGGAAAATATACCCGTCGTCCATGTGAGCACCGAGTTTGGTGACATCGGTACAGAGGTAAAGGTCTTACTCAATAAAGGTGGTGATCTGGATCTTGCAATCGAGAGGATGAGCGAGATCCCTCCGATGCCCAATGACTGGTCCGAGTCCGAGCTGGTGACTCATCGAAAGACTCTGGAACGATCACTCCGACCCCATGGCCGTGGACTAGGACCTCATCATGTGCTGGACATCCTTAGGAAAAAACTTCCCCAAGATGCCATTTTGGCCTACGACGTTGGCGCCCATACTCATCAGATCGCGACCCAGTGGCGCACAGACTTCCCCTGCACCTGTCTCTCAACGAACGGGTGGTCCTCGATGGGTTACGGCATGCCTGCAGCTTATGCCGCAAAACTGGTTTTTCCTAGTCTGACCGTTGTGGGAGTGGTAGGCGATGGCTGTTTTCAGATGACTGTTGGCGAATTGGCTTTGGCCAAAAGGCTCGGCTTGGCTGTACCCATCGTCGTGCTAAACGACGGCTGGTTAGGCTTGATGAAGGTTAAACAGGAGCGCAAAGGTTACCCCCTTTCGGGAGTTTTCTTGGGCGAGCCTCCGGATTCGCCGCCGCATTACTTCGGCGTGCCGTGCCGTGCGGCGAGAGATGAAAAGGAGATCCATGACGCCATCGATTGGGGGTTAAGACTTAACGGCCCGAGTGTCATCGAGGCCTTTATCAATGTGGAAGCTTACTCGGCCACGGTGTGTGACTAAACCAAGAGTTATTCTTACGGAATCAAGAGTACTTTGCCAGTCGTCTTTCGGCCTTCTAATTGTCGGTGGGCTTCGGCCACCTCTGCAAGGGGGAAAGTCTTATCGATCCGAAGCTTCAACTTACCGGAAACGACCCAATTGAAAAGGTCATCAGTCCGCTGAAGTAGCTCTTCCCGATCGCTCATGTAATCCAACAGGGATGGCCGCGTCACAAAAAGCGATCCTTTTGCAGCGAGGGACCCGAGGTCGAACGGCGGAACTGGGCCGCTAGACTGTCCGAACAGAGCCAGGTATCCCCGTGGTCTCAAGCAGTCCAGACTCTTTTCAAACGTACTCTGTCCAACAGAATCATAGACTACATGCACACCCCGGCCGGTTGTCAGCCTTTTTACTTCCGCTGCAAAGTCAGTTTTTGTGTAAAGAATGACCTCATCTGCGCCAGCCTGCTTGGCCAGCCGGGCCTTTTCCTCGGTCGATACCGTGCCAAAGACGGTGGCTCCGAGACGCTTGGCTACCTGAATAAGAAGCAGGCCGACGCCGCCGGCTGCGGCGTGGATAAGTGCCGCCTCTCCTTTCTTAAGAGGATAGGTACTGTGGGTCAAGTAATGGGCTGTCATCCCCTGAAGCATGATGGCTGCGGCTGACCGGGCATCGAGGTCAGATGGAAGGGGGACCAGCTTCCAGGCAGGCACGACCGCGTACTCCGCGTATGCTCCCATTTCCATGGCATAGGCTACACGGTCTCCTTTTTTCACCTCCGCGACGTTCGGTCCGATGGCATCGACCACACCTGCAGCCTCCCTCCCGAGCGTGAATGGGACGTTGAGCCGATAGAGGCCGCTGCGCTGATAGATGTCTATGTAATTTAGGCCTATAGCCTCTATTTTTACCCGCGCCTGTCCTGTGGCGGGCTCGGGCACGGCGCTCTCTTCGTAGCGGAGGACTTCGGGACCTCCATGTTGATGAACACGAATGGCTTTCATGACAGTGGCTCCTTCATCTCTATGCGTGGTAGCTTCCCGATTAGCCTACTAGCGGAAAAATATCAACTGAAATTTCCCTGTGCGTTTGAGACTCTTTTGGCAATTAGGTCGTAGCGCCCTCCGACTACTTTGCTTGAGGCGCTCTGCCGCACAAAGCGGGGCTCAGTAACCCAAGGCGACGCTGTCGATTCTCGACTCGGCTCCACAACCAATGGGCGATTTTTTATTCTATTCATGGCGCCCTCCTATGAGAAGAAAGAAATAATGATAGAACCTTGCTTATCAAAAACGCAAATTTTGTTCGCGTTTTTTCGTGGCGCCAGTGAGAAGCGCAATTGATCACCAAGCTTGCGAAAGTCATCACGGATAGTTTGTGACTTCCAGGGGATTTCAAGGGGCATAGCCC
>JBOHVJ010000573.1:0-11627 GCA_050735075.1 Binatia bacterium | reverse complement strand
TAGCGGTGGAAAAACCTTACGAGGGATTTGGCAAGTACGTGGGGCTTGCGGTACTGGGCAGCGTCGCCGGGCGTTACATCAAACAAGTCATCATCGTCGATGCCGACATTGATCCGTTCGATCCGATTCAAGTGGAGTGGGCGGTTGCCACGCGAGTTCAGGCTAATCGCGACATCGAGATTCTCAAAGAGCTCACTGGCATCATCCTCGATCCCTCTTTGCCCAAAGAAGAGCAGTGGAGCACATCACGCACCTCTAAAATGATCATTGATGCGACCCGCTACGATGCCAAGAATTTTCCGCCAATCTGTTCGCCGGCAAGCGAAGCAATGGCCAAAGTGGAAAAGGAATGGGCGCGCTACGGCATTCCATTGGACGGTCGAAAAGATTGAAAACGGCAGAATCGGTTGCCGTGCAAGATTTGCGTAGCTTCTTGCAATTGCTCGAAGACGGAGGCGAGCTTGCAAGGATTGCATTCCCCGTCGCGCTCGATCAAGAGATCGGCGCGGCGTGCCTGCGCAACCTACGCACCGGCGGTCCGGGGCTGTTGTTCGAACGCCCCGGCGGAAACGATGGGCTCTTGGCCGTCGGCCGTCGATCTCCTGGCGTCCCGGCGGCGTTACGCTCTGGCTCTCGGTGTCGAGCCGGAGCAGCTGGCGGCAGAATGGAATCGCCGGACCAAAGACCTGCTCCCTCCCGTAATGGTTCAGAGCGGGGTGTGCCAGCAAAATGTTTTGCTTGGCGATCAAGTCGACTTGACCAAACTTCCGGTACCGGTCTGGAACTCACTCGACGGTGGATACTATCTGACGTTGGGCTGCCATATCAGTACCAGTACCTTCTGAATTGTCAGTAGAAGCATTCGGGAATGAGGAAGTCTATTCCGCTCCCTTTTGTGTGCACCAGGGAACCATGGAGCCCATACGGCAAGTCGCCCCTGCCTTGTGGAGGCATGACTCGAAGAACTCGTGGATCTTGGGGTCCTCGTCTTCGTATTCGATCTGCGTGCCGCCCTCTTTGACGCTGACTTCGATGGGTTTGTCGTCACCGAGAGCGACAAAGTTGTAACGCCAGCTATTCCAGCGCAGCGCCAAATAACGAGCGGGATCGGCGCCGGAATTGAAATGCTGATGAAACCACTGCGAGGGAGGAACCACCACGCTGCCGGGTTTCCACTCCACTCGCCTCACTTCCCCATGTTCGGGGGGCCAGAGCAGGGAATAACCTTGACCGCTTAAAATCGTCACGTGCGCGCCGGGCCCGTGGCGATGGGCTTTTTTGTATCGCCCAACCGGGAACTCGGAGATATGGGACCCCATGACGTTACCGGCGAGGTCGAAGTTGACATGTCTGCCGCCGGCGCCGCGTTCATTCCATACCTGGAGCGCCATGTCCCTGGTGTTGGGCACGAAGTTCACGGACATCTTGAGTCCCCACACCTGTCCTTTGCCGCCGAAATAGTCTTCGTCCTCCGGGGGAAAGCGGTCCGAAAAAACGAAATCGTTGGCGAAAATGAAATCGAGATTGTGAAACAGGTTCATCATAAACGGCGCGCTGGTTACGGCAAAATATCTGACGGCGGCGTTACCCTGCCCGTTAAAGTGTTGGTACTCTGCGTTCAAAGGGATAGCGAACAGGCTGCCAGGGTGCCACTCGAAGGTTTGCTTCTTGCCGTTTCGCTGCCACACCGAAGTGGCTCCATGACCGTCGAGAATATAAACCATCTCTTCATAGAGATGTTTTTGCGGTTTCAACGCTGTTCCCGGCGGGATTTCGCACACGTAGCCGTCGTTGGTTCCGCCCGCGCCCTCGAGATTGATAAACGCCCCCAAGCCGCCTTTGAGATCCCAGGGTGCGACCTCTACCTTGCGCAGATCTTCGATAAAAAAACCTCTGTTGATTGGGATTTTCTGGGATTGCTGCCAGGCATGGTAGATGTCGACTCTTTCATCGCTGCTGTATTTCATTGTAATCCTCCTTTTTATGAACTGTCTGATGACCCGTTTAGTTCTCCTCGTGGCGCCTCAATTTACGCAACGTCTCGGCGGCAACCGCAAAGCGGGATGAGCCGGGCCATTCATGGAGCCTTTAACAGCTTGTCGACATAGGCGCGCATCACCATTCGTTCAACTTCACGGATGCTTTTCACCGCTCCTGGGGCGCGCATGGCATTCAGCACGGGTTGGAGATCTTCCTCGGCAAGTCGCTGCAACTTAGCTTTTTCGCGCGTCACCTCTTCCAATACTGAAACCGGCGGCGCCGCGAATTCATAGCTCAAAAAGCGGTCCACGATCGCTTCATCGACGAGATCGATTCGATTAGTGGTCAGGATGACGGCGGTGTGAGCGGTGTCGAGATCGTCGATACTATGAAAGAAGATCGAGTTCTGGCTGAAATGCCATTCCTTCGCGCCGGCTAAGTTGCGTGTCAAAAAAAGCGATTCGACGTCGTCGAACAAGAGGATCGTTCGACGCTTGGGATCGTCGTCGTGGCGATGATGTCCGCCGCTTTGTCCGTCGCGCGCGTACTTGAAAATATCGCGGATCTGCTCCTCGGTGTCGCCATATCGCCCGCGCGCGATGTCGGCGCCATCGACGAGTATCATGACGACTTGATCTGAACTGCGCCCGGCCACGCCGTTATCGCCGAAGCGGCGGCACAACTCGTAGGTCAAGCGCTTGGCCATCGCCGTCTTGCCGACACCGACGCCGCCATGAAAGAGAAAGCCTTTCAGGGCGCTTCGCTCCATATGCTCTTTCCACTGGTAGCTGACGATGGCGGTGAGCTCCCGGAGTATTTCGCGATAGCGAGAGCCAATCAGCTCGCGTTGGGGGCGGCCCAAATCATCGTCTGCTGCGGCCGCGGCGAACGGTCCGAATTCGTCGCGCAAGCGCTCAAATGTGTATAGGTCGACGTCGCTATCGCGCATCTAGAATTCCAAATCGGGAAGAATGCTCGCTTACTTTTTGTTGCCGTCGCCGTCCGGCGCCGCTTCGATTTGCTCGAGCTCGGCGCCCCGGTCGACGCCGAGAACGTCTACCAGGTTGAGATCTGCCGAGATGAACCGGACCGGACGGCGCGGGTCTGTATTCACATGCTGGACCACGACGCCCTCCGCACGTATCGGAATGTTGACCAGATCTTCCGCTTGCCAGTCGTGGCGTTCGCCATCGAGTAGCGTAAAGCCTTTGCCTTCTAAGATATACAACACCGATCCCCCGGGTGTTTTCTGCGCGCCGCTTCGCCCGCCCGGAGGGATTTCCTGCTCGAACACGATCATGGAGCGAATCGACGTGTTGTCGAGGGCGGGATGCAAAAACCACTTCATTTTGCCTTGACGATTATTTTCCCAGGGGAGGTCGCGGCCTTTGATGAGCCAGGCGCCTTTGCGTTGATGCTCGCGCTGGCGGTCGCGCAGTTGATAAAGCCATTCGAGCAAGTTCTCGGATCTGTCGGCGTAGGGCATGGCAAGATTCTCTTCGACGGAACGGATCTTATTCATCGTGAACTCCTTGCGGTGTTTTTGAATTTGAAATCCGGGTGGTTTTCGAGCTGCACCATTTCGCTCGCGCCCCATTCGAACAGCGCCCCGCTGATGAACGCAATCCACTTGGCCGGCTTGTCGTCATAGCGGTTGTAGTGCTTGTGCTCCACGCCCCCAGGCTTCAAAGGTAAAAGCAGCAGGTCGCCCGCCTCCCAGTCGTGACGCTCGCCATCGACTTCGGACCAGCCCTCACCCTCGATGATGTAGATGACGAGGCCGCCTTGGTGGCGGTGTTTGCCGGAGTGCACCTTGATGTCTTGAACGAAAATATTCCAGTCGTCCAAGACGGCTTCAGGGGTAATCCCGCTGTAGCGCGAGGGCCACATGTAATGCTTCACCAACGCCTGGCGGGACATGACCCAAGGACATTCTTCGCCGCGGATGACGACTTTGCCGGTAAACGAGCGCTCGCGCTCGGCGCGCTGGTGCACAATGATTTCTTCATAGTTGTCACGCTCCCGGGTGCGCTCTCGGTCACGAGTTGCCATGGCTCACCTTCCTTCCACAGGGCAGGTTGCTCCAAACATACGCAGATAGCGTCCCGCCAGAGTTCCAGAAACCGTGTGCACAAAATCAAATACTCTGCATCGAGCAAAGATTCCGCTTCAATAGCTTTAAGCGTTATATGTTTTCCTGTTCTCCGTCATAGCTTGTACTCCGGCCCCACGTTTAATCCTCGTGCACACCGTTTCAGTATGCCGAATGTCATGTCGTGTCAAATATCTTTTTAGAATATCGTTAATCATGACGTTTAGTTATGCGAGTCCTTCGCCAACTTGCCTTGACAGGGTGAAGGTGAGCGAGTATACACTCTCCTAAAGAATAATGATAACGGAATCTTCTGAAACCTGGATTGACACGGTCTGTCAATCCCCTTTATGTAGGATCGCGTCTAAAATGGTCGATCGCATAGGAGGTGCCGTGACGAACCGCACGGTTGTGATGATCGAAGTTCTCATGGTAATGGCACTTTTTGGCTTCAAGCCGGGGAGCGTCGGGGCCGACTGGGAAAGCACCCTTGTTGCCGCGAAGAAAGAAAGCAAGGTATCGGTGATTACGGACGTGACCGCTACCATGCGTGACGCCCTCACTCTGGACTTTGAAAAAAAATACGGTATCTCCGTCGACTTGTTTGGAATCTCCGGCCGTGAGGTTGCTCCCCGGGTCGCTGCTGAACGGAAGGCAGGGCAATTTCTCTGGGATATTTACATCCACGGATCCACTACAGCGCTTGGAGCAATGATTCCCATGGGGGCCTTCGATCCCTTGGAACCGGCGCTCCTTTTGCAGGACGTCAAAGATCCCAGAACCTGGCGCGGTGGAGCGATCGAATTTCTCGATCCCGGCAAAATGGTTATGGTGATGACTCCGTTCCACAGGGGCACGATCTTTTACAACACTAAGCTCGTCAATGCCAAGGAGTTTAAATCGCACAAGGATTTGCTCCATCCCAAGTGGAGGGGAAAGATGGTGGTGGACGATCCGCGCCGGGCCGGACCTGGCGTTGCGACTTTTACCTTCTTTTACCTTCACCCGGAGCTTGGCCCGGATTTCATTCGCGCGCTGGGCAAGCAACAGATGACGATCTTAAGAGACTACGCGCAGGAGGTAGATGCGGTCGGTCAAGGCCGTTATCCCGTGCTTATCGGTGCCGCGGACTTCGTCGCCATCAACAGGGCGAAACAAGGGGCGCCGATCGCAATCGTAGACGCCCGGGAACTCAAAGAGGGAACCGATGTAAGTCCAGCCAATGGAAACCTCGCGCTGTTTAACCGAGCACCGAATCCCAATGCGGCGAAAATCTACATTAACTGGCTTTTGTCAAAAGAAGGACAAACCAGCTTTGCTCGCGCCAACGGTTATGTCAGCGCTCGATTGGACGTGCCGACGGATCACACGGAGCCCTGGAGAGTGCCGCTGCCGGGAGCGATCAAGACCTACACAAAGGCTGCCATGCAAGTGAGGGATAGTCTACAGCCGTTGCTCAAAGAGGTGTTGGGTAGCCAATGAGTCGAACCGGTTGCGCAGATTAGCAGACTACCCGTAGCAACTGCGGCGTATCAAACGGCAGGGATGAGCCTTGTCCCAGAGGCGTCACCCTCGGACGTTTTTATCGGGGGGTCCAGTCCCAGTTCCGTCTCGATTCCCGATAGAAGCATGCCGGGAATGACCGACTTTGAGGTTTGGGAATAAGTCCTTACGCAGCAAGCTGCGGGGAATTAAACCCGCAGGATTGAATGATGAAACGGGGGTGACGCCTCCCCAAGCTCGGATACATCAGTAAACAACGAGCGGATCGTTACGGTAAGTAATCGGCGGCATCCTGCACTCGATGCCGTTCTTTTTGCACTGCTCCAGGAACACCCGGCGAATTTCCGGATCTTCATCCTCGTATTCGATCAGCGTGCCGCCTTCGCGCAAGCTTGTCGTCGGTCCTTCACGATTGTTGCGCGTGCTCGCATCATGGATGGTCGTCGGATTCTTGCGGCTGCCGAGACGGAGCGCAATATGCCTAGCCGGCTCCGGCCCGGTGTTGAGGTGGGTGTGGAACCAGCCGTCGGGCGGGCTGTAAATACTGCCCGGCTTCCAATCGCATCGCACCACCTGGTCGCCCTTGCCGTTCTGGAACGGACGCACGCCCAATTCTTTTGGCCACATGTAAATGTAGCCTTGCGAGCGTACGACCAGCAGTATCGCTCCCGCGGCGTGGTAATGGGCCTTGTGATAGACGCCGGACGGCCATTCGGACATATGTCCGATCAGGCTGTTGTCCGCCATCTCGAAGCAGGTGATCCCTCCCTCGGCGACTTTGTAGGGGGCATTGTCAACGGTCGCGACCCGCGCGTCAGCGATGAAGTTCGTATCCCACATGCTCGTCCGTTTCGCTTTATAGCGCTTGTTGCTCATGCTGAAGTAGGAATCGTCTCCCTGATAGCGCGATTTAAACGCGTAGCTGTTGTTGAAAACGAAATCCGCGTCGCGAAAGAAATCCATAATAATCGGCGCGGTCGTGACCGCCAACAGAAAGGCTGACTCGCGCGCGCCGTTGTAGAGGCGATGCCAGGTGTTGAGTGGCGGAGCAAAGAGACTGCCTTCCGACCATTCGAACGCCTGCTTGCGCATGCCGTCGTACCAGACCTCGGTGCTTCCGCGTCCCTTCAGGACGTAGAGCAACTCGTCATACATGTGTCTTTCGGGATTGAGCGCGCCGCCATGTGGAATCTCGACGACATACATGCCGGTGATGCCGCCGCTACCTTTCAACTGGATGTAAGACCCAGTTCCCCCCATGCGCGCCCACGGTTTTCGCGGCAGTTCGGTCACATCCTCGACCGCAAGTCCATCAAAAATTGGAATACCCTCCTGTTCCATCCACCGTAGATACGCGGCTTTCTGCGGCGTATATACAATTTCGTCCATCCTGAATCCTCCGTTCTCGCAATTGAAATTTGATTCCTTAATAATGCTAGCGGCTTGGATTGTCAAGCCGCTGTGGATCAGTCGGTGCGATTTGAAGTCCTTTATGCCGGGCGCCGCGAATAGGAGCGCGGTTTAAACTTTTAGGCCCGACGAAGATCATCGGGTGGCGCGGCAACTTGGAGCCTTCGGTCAGCGTCGCTCGCGCGGCGTCACGAGGGCAGCGCACGTTCGCCGGCGATGCCCGGAATCATTTGCGTGGGTGAAAGCGGAATTGATATGAACAAATCCCGCGCCAATGAGAAATTGAGAAAATTCTTGACGCCGGAGCGGAGGTTTGCCATGCGCATCGACGTGCACGCGCATTATTACCCGGAAAAATACATCGCTTGTGTGTCGCGCTTGCGCGGCGAGTCGAATTATCGGCTTCCACTACAGCAATGCCATGAAGAGGGCTAACCTCACGTGGGATGAGAAAACGTTTGATGTGTTCGTCGAGCATCCGCAGAAAGTCGTGCCCGGGACGAGAATGGCGTTTTCAGGAATCGCCGACGCTAAAGAAGCGGGCCGATGTAATCGCGTATTTAAAAACGCTGAAATAATTGGCAGATGGTCGGTCGACGTTATATCAATTCCATCTATTGTATGACGTGGGAAAACACATTCTCCTAAAGGAAAACATCGATCTCTTGTATGAAATTTTTTGACCATAGCATCGAGGCTTATCATTTCACCTGGTGAAGGAGGATAAGCTGTCAGGTTTTCTTTAGCGCGGAGTTTTGGGCAACCTTTTAGGCAACCCAGATCTTTTTTGGCTGCTGCTGGTTGGTAAGATTGCTTAGTGAAATCAGCGTGGTGCGCCCGCCGAGAATCGAACTCGGACTTAGGGTTCCGGAGACCCTCGTGATATCCTTTTCACTACGGGCGCTGCGGTTTTTCTATCACTCGACTATGGAGGAGTCAACGCGTTGTACTCGTCCACTACGTGTGAGACAGATAATCTCTTCTCAAGGCCTGGAAACTGAGGGGGGCGAGGCTGAGGGCCGTGGACAAATCGAGTTCAAAACGTTCAAGCGGCTCAAGGTGTTCAAGACGTTTTGAACGATTTGAACTATTTGAACGACTTGAACCATTGCCGGTTGGCCCATTGGCTCCCGCTGAGGGGGCAGGCACCCTCAGCTTCCGCTTGGCCACTTTTCACAGTAGAGCCGTGCTTGGCAACTCCTGTGGCACTATGTTACCTAAAGAAAGGTGAGGATTCGAGCACCAGCAAAGGTGAATCTCTCCCTTCGAGTCTTGGGCAAGAGGAGCGACGGCTACCATCTCCTTGATACGGTAATGGTTCCCGTTGGCCTCTATGATGAGATTGAGATCACTAGGCTCAAGTTGGGAAAGATGGGGAAGGCGGGCCTATCAGTCACATGCGATCATCCTCTGGTCCCATCCGGAAGGAAGAACCTCGCCTACCGAGCCGCATCCCTTCTGTTGGATGAGAAGGGGGTTCATGATCCCGTTCACATCCATATCCGGAAGAGGATTCCCGTCGGGGGAGGTTTGGGCGGAGGCAGCAGCGACGCTGCGGCTACATTGAAGGGCATCGATCGGCTCTTCCATCTCGGCTGTAATCCCCGCGAAATCCTTTCCTTGGTTGCTTCGTTGGGCGCCGACATCCCCTTCTTTGTCTATGGCCGTCCGGCCAGGGCCTATGGGATAGGAGACCTATTGAAGCCCGTTCCTTTTTTTCCTCGGCTTTGGATGGTTATTCTATACCCCGGGTTTCCAGTTTCTACCCGCTGGGCGTATCAGAATCTCGCCTTTAAGTTGACAAAAGCTATTGAAAATACTAGCATAAATTTTTCCCTGAAAGATCCTGAAAAGCTAAAGCGTCTGCTGGTTAATGACCTAGAAAAAGTAACCATTCGCCGCTATCCCCGAATAGCTTTCTTGAAAGAAAGGTTGATTCAGGAGGGCGCTGCCGGGGCTCTTATGTCGGGGAGCGGTTCATCGGTCTTTGGAATTTTTCTCGCAAGGCGAAGAGCTAGGGAGGCTTTTCGCCGCTTGCGTAAGGAGGAGGGGATCCAGGCGTATCTAGTACGCTCGTTGAGCTAAAGTAAAAGCCAGTCCGACAAGCCGCAACGTGACCTAACGGACTAGCCAAAGGAGGTCCCTATGGAAGTTACAGAAGTTAGGGTCTTTCCTGTAGATGAAGAGAAGCTCAGGGCTTATGTGACGATTACATTCGATCATTGTTTTGTTATCAGAGATCTCAAACTCATTCACGGTACGACCGGACTTTTTGTATCCATGCCTAGCAAGAAACGGA
This sequence comes from Binatia bacterium, assembly GCA_050735075.1. Classification (GTDB taxonomy): domain Bacteria; phylum Desulfobacterota; class Binatia; order UBA9968; family UBA9968; genus JAHFAO01. The sequence goes on along the minus strand of JBOHVJ010000573.1, from coordinate 2,343 downwards.
AGGACGGTACTTATAAAGACATCGCCCATCCCATTAATAATGAGACCCGCAGGATGATAGAGGAGAAGATCATTGCGGAATATCAGAAAGTGATTGCTGGAGGCGGGAGTCAGAGGGCGCTAGGGGGGCAATGAGGGTTTTCCCTCAGTGGTCGCCTGCCTGCGCCGCAGCGCGGCAGACAGGGGTGAGCTTCCTTTAGGGGAAGTTCGGGGTTGGGCGGTCGCCAAGCGGTAAGGCCCCGGACTTTGGATCCGGTATCGAAGGTTCGAATCCTTCCCGCCCAGCCAGATTTTATTTCCCTGATCCTAAAACTGTCCAAGTCAAGGATTGGCCCGTTTCAGGGAGTAGTTGATAAAGTATGAGTCAGATGCAGGATGAGTTGAAGATATTTGCCGGGAATTCGAATTTGCCCTTGGCCCGGGAGATCAGCCAGTTTCTCAAGGTCCCTCTCGGAAAGGCGACCGTGGAAACCTTTAGCGACGGGGAGAGCAGGATCGAGGTCAAGGAGAATGTCCGTGGAAGCGATGTCTTTGTGATTCAGTCCACCTGCGCCCCCGGGAACGACAATCTCATGGAGCTGCTCCTCATGTTAGATGCCTTCAAGCGGGCATCGGCCAAAAGAATTACCGCGGTCATTCCTTATTACGGTTATGCGCGGCAGGACCGGAAGGTGGTTCCTCGTGTTCCTATCAGTGCGAAATTGGTTGCGGACCTGATAACGACCGCAGGAGCTTCGCGCATTCTCACGATGGATCTCCACTCGGGTCAGATCCAGGGTTTTTTCAATATCCCCGTAGATAACCTCTACGCCACGCCGGTGCTGCTCGAATACCTTAAGCGGCAATTGGACCGCAAAGAGGTCACGATAGTCTCTCACGATGCCGGTGGGGTAGAGAGGGCCAGGGACTTTGCTACCCGACTCGACGCGTCCTTAGCGATTATCGATAAGCGGAGGGTCGGGCCCAACGTTGTGGCAGAGATGAATATCATCGGTGAGGTCAAGGGCCAGACAGCGGTACTGTTGGATGACATAGTGGACACCGCGGGGACCTTAGCCATGGCCGCTGAGGCCTTGGAGAAGGAGGGGGCAAAGAGAATCTTTGGCTGTTGCACACACTCGGTCCTTTCGGGTCCGGCGATTCAAAAGATCAATGATTCCCCAATGGAGGAGCTCATCGTGACCGATACCATTCCCCTTGGGTCCGAAGCAGAGAGGTGCAAAAAGGTAAAGGTTCTCTCGGTGGCCCATCTGATCGGGGAGGCGATTCTGCGCACCCATCAGGAGCAATCCATCAGTTCCCTCTTTGTCTGAAAAACATTTTAGGAGGTGAGTTTCGTTGGAAACCATTGAACTTCAAATTGAGCCGCGTGAGCGGGGGAGTAAGGGGAAGGCAAAGCAGCTCCGCCGTGAGGGAAGGCTTCCAGGTATTTTTTACGGCCCAAAGGTCGAGACCGTTCCTTTGGAGTTCAATAAAAAGGAGTTCTTGAGTCGCGTGGCCGACTTGGAGGGGTCCCATCTGATTCACATCAAGTCAACATCTCCACTGCTGGCAGACAAAGTTGCTTTGGTCAAAGGGGTGCAGTTTCATCCCGTAACCGGAGAAGTTCTCCATGCGGATTTTTACGAGGTCGACCTTACCGCAAGGATCCGGGTTAAGGTCCCGCTTCATTTTGTCGGCAAGGCGGAAGGCGTGGTTCGAGGGGGTATCCTGCAGCCGATCGTGCGCGAGATCGAAGTGGAATGTTTGCCTATGGACATCCCAGAGTATTTGAATGTGGAGGTCTCGTCTTTGGATATCGGCCATTCCCTTCACATAACGGACCTATCGATTCCAGAGGGGGTAGTTGCCACTGATGAAACCAATTTGACCCTTGTGACTGTGGTGCCCCCAACTGTCGAGGAGGCCCCGGCTGTGGAGGCCGCTCCGGCTGTTGCTGAAGCAGCGGAGGCGCCTGCGGCTGCCCCTGAAGAGAAGGAAAAAGAGGAAAGTTCAGAGTCTTAATGAGCTGGGGTTTCGCGCTCTCGTAACTCTCGTTATTATTCACTCCCTCCAGAGATTCTCAGGTGAAGGTTGTTCTGGGTCTGGGCAATCCAGGCAGAAAATATGCACGGACCAGACACAACTTGGGATTTTTGGTTGTCGATCTGGTCGCCTCCGAAAACCGGATCGTGGTTACCAAGAAAAAGTATCATTCTCTGATTGGAGACTGGCAGACCGATGGGGAGAAGGTCCTACTGGTCAAACCCCAAACCACCATGAACCGGAGCGGCGGCGCTGTGAGAAATCTGCTCCGTTATCTTCCGGTGGCAGTCGAAGATCTCGTGGTTATCCACGATGATCT
>JBOHVJ010000572.1:0-9120 GCA_050735075.1 Binatia bacterium | reverse complement strand
GTGCGGGGCGCCGTTGCGTCGACAAGAATCTCATACGATCGAGAACTTCTTGGAGGAGCCGGCAAAATCCTTCGTAGGCTTCGATTGCCTCGATTCGGCAGCGAAGCTTTTCGGACACTCCGGCTCGAAGTCCCTGAATAAGAACTCTTTCACTTCCGTTTTCGGAAAAGACCCGAAGCAAATCAGAATTGCGCAAGCTTCGGAAAATCTCACCGCGAGGTTCGGCCTGCGCATCCAGCAAAAGGTCCCAGAGGAGTCGCCCCTCGCGCTTTCCCATGCGATGAGGCGTGAGATGATCCACAAGGAAACTGGCTCCCAGCCAGGCTCCGTGTCTTTCCGTCTGCCCGGTCTCCAGGCTCTTTTGTACGGCGTCCCTCAGAGTCCGACGTATCTTTGGACCCTCGCCTTCGCTGCGTGTATTGTCGGAGAAACCCGTTAATCCCTGTTCTTCCTCCCAAATTCTCACAAGCCGATAGCCGGCTTCACTCAGTGTCAGATGGCTATCGACGATACCGATATGGCTTGCCAGCCGTTTGTAGACGCCATGAAAGCCGAAGACCTTTGGTGTCTTGAGATAACGGTCCGGATTCATCGGAACTTTATCCGCAACAGCTTGCCGCGCTTTATCAATTCCCGGTATCCGGCGTAGACCTCCATTACTTTCTTCGAGCCTCGTCATCGGCTCGACAAAATACCATTCGAATATGAGCCACGGCGGGGTGATACCGTCTTTTGCGAGGACCTCTTCGAAAGGTTCAACGACAATCGAAGCGACAGCAATTGCGGTTACAAAGCGAGGCCGCCACATGCGTGCGGTCATCCCGGGAAGGATCCACTCCGCCAAACGATCGGCTAGCGCCAGCAGGGCCAAAGGGTCAATACTACCTTCGCCTTGAACTTCCGGATCAGCCTCAGAACGATAGGGAATCAGCATGGAACAGGTTTTCAGCTACAAACAGATGCCTACTTTTCCTTGAGCATTATTCTTCGCCCGAGCCATGGAGCTCCTCGCAGGCTATCAGAGCTGTGTGGGAAGAATCAAAGGTGCGTGAACTTGGCCGCTCTAACCCGTGGCCTCTCTAAAGCCCCTCAAATCCCAATGATTTTATGTGATTTGTCCGTATTGTGACAAGTGGAAAATTTGCAGGAGAGAGGGCGTGCTCGTGGGAAGGAATGAACTAGCAACTCCAGTGGATACTTCCACGTTTCGGAAATCCCGAAACGTCGAAATGATGGGCTGCTATCCTCTTCCGTAACGCGCCGCTTTCTCCCGCACCAGAAATCCTATCTTCCGTTTCTTGGGCTCGGGCGGGGCCATCAACTGCCGAATGGCTTCGAACAATGATCTGATGTGGGAATCGTGAGTCATCACTTTTCGCTCCAACTCTGCTAATTTGTCGCTTATCTCTTTGTGGGTGGTGACCATCTGTCGCAGTCTTACAAAGGCCCTTACGACAAAGACGCTCATTTGGACCGCACGAGGACTGTTGAGATGTTCGCAGCCATGATCGCGCCATGCTCCGTAAAGGCAAAAGGAAGATATTTAACGTTTTGCCCTCGCTTCAAGGTCACAGATTGTGATCTTGAAGCGGCGATTTCGTCAGCTTCGCTGCGCGTCAGCCGGAACATGAAATCCTCGGGAAACTTGTCGAGGTTCCGTTTGACTGCTTGGTTGAGGACGCGAGTTTCGACGCCGTAAATCCGTGCTAGATCAGAAGCGAGGATGACTCGCTGGCTTCGGACTAGGATGATTGCACTGTCGATGGGGCCTGTCTTGCTACCGGCCATTAACCATGGACCTCATCCGTCACTGCCGAAGCTTCTCCGTAAAGCCACCGGTCTCTTTTCTTTGGTCATTCCTCTTCACCCGAGCCATTGAAGCTCCTCGGAGAGTAGCAGAGCGATTTACGAAAATTCAAGGATGAAAACGGGGCACTCACGCTAGCCATAGGTCGGACCACGCTACGTCGCAGCGTTCTCACCGTTTTTCTGCCGGGGAATCCCGTTGGCCGACATTAGCACGTCACTTTCACTGCCAAAATCACCTGCGTAAGCTTCCCAACCGCGATCGCCTCTGAATCCGTTCTCTCCTAGACTCTGTATTTCATACTCAAAACCGCGCCGCTAAGCGCCTGAGGCACCCGCATTCTGAAATCTTCTGTCGCCAGATCAATAATTGTACAGGTCCGACCCGGTTCTCAGGGTCCTGCATGGATACAGGATGGATCGCAAACTCGGCGGGAACCTTGGAGCAGATGATTTTTAAACATTACAGGAAATGGATTTCTGACTTAACCGGAAGGGACGGAACGGCGATAAGGGAGTCCTGCAGCGATGGGCTACCGTAGCCCAAAAGGCGCTAAGAGCAAGTAAAGTGCCTGATTTTCTTACCTGCTCTTACCGGATCTCACTTGTTTGGAGGGTTCGACTCCCTCCCTTCTCCGCCAAGTATCTGAGCCGTGATTTTTGGGATGGCTTGATCAAACTCACAACTTGAAGAATTGCCTGGCATTGCCCCCTAAGACGGCCTGCCTCTCTTCAGAAGTAAGATCCTCTCGTTCCGCTAACTCATCGATTTCCTGTTTCGCCGCAGCAAGGTCCACCTCGTGAGGGTAGTCCGACGCATAAGCGAACGCCTCGACACCTACTCGCTTGGCGACATAGGCCAGACTTTCCTCGCTCCCCTCACACCCAATGAGGATCCTGCCGTTCTTCAAATATTCCCACGGCTTGAGTTTGGGCTGATCGTCGGCATCGAAGAAGTGCTCATCTCGCTTCATCCGGTCTATCAAAAAAGACAACCAGCCACACCCGCCTTCCATAAAGGCAACCCGCAATTCAGGAAAACGATCAAAGACGCCATGATAGATAAACGAAGTCAAAGCAATCATCAGAGGGACGGAATGATGGAGAACATGAGAAGCTGTGAAGTTGGTAAAAGTATCGAGCCCTACACCGAGGTTTGATCCCCCATGAACAGCCAGGGCACAGTCAAGTTTTTCGGCCTCTTCATAGATCGGCCAGTAGCTCTCGTGCCCCAAGTGCAACGGCAATCCAGTTGAAGGAAGCATTGCGCCGGGAAGGCCCAAGTCTAACACCGCCCGTCTAAGCTCCAGGACCGCTGCAGGAACATCCTGCAGTGGAATAATGGCCATCGGCCGAAGCCGATCACTGACTTTAGAGTACTTATTGTAGACGTAGTCGCTGTAGGCCCGGCAAACGCGCACGGCATATTGGGGAATCTGAATAAAGCCTACTGAGAGACCCTCGGACGTAAAGAGTACCGTGCGGTCGATGCCGGCCTGTTCGAGAAAGGCTATCCAGTCTTCTGCCGAGCCAGGCCGGTACTCGCTCGCGGTCACCCTCTTTTTGGCCGTGTTCTTTCCTTCGTGCAGCGCAAAATGCATACCGTCGAGGGATGGAAAGACACCTTGGCGGTTTCGGCTCGGCGAAAGGGCATGTCTTCTCACACCCTCGTCCATGAATTCTGCCATCTCAGGGATCGACTCCACGATGTGCCCGTCACAATCGACTACTGAATAGTTCTCGTAGGGCATCTGAAACTCCTTTCTCAAACGGCGGGCCCTTATCCCTTGCGCTCTGCCTCTGTAGGGAAATCTGCTGTCGCCATAACTCCACCGTCCACTATGAGATTAGCGCCGTAGACAAAGTCAGAATCATCGCTGACCAAAAAGAGCGCTGCCCGGGCTTGGTCCTCAGGTGTCCCCAACCGGCCAGCCAAGTTTTTAGCAGCCCGGCCCACTGCCGCGTCATCATCCATCCCTACAGGCGATCCTGAACGGTTAGGCGTCACGCAATTGACACGAATCTTGTAGGGAGCGAGTTGCACCGCCATGGCCCTGGTCAAATTGATAACGCCGCCTTTTGCGGCGGCGTAGGCAATGGCGTCCCGCCGACCGACCAACCCTGACGTTGAGGCAAAGTTGACAATCTTGCCGCCCCTCCCCTGCTTCACCATCTGTGCTGCAACATATTTGGAAACCAGATAGGGCCCTTTCAATGTCACAGCAATGACCTTGTCAAATTCTTCCTCCGTACTATCTAGTATACCCACGCGATCCGTGATCGCTGCGTTGTTTACCAAGATATCGATGCCACCGAAGCGCTCGACAACTCTTCTCACCATCTCCTGAACATCGCTCGATTTAGAGACATCGCCGAGCACGAGCACGGCCTCGTGACCAGCCCGATTAATCTCGTCAACCACTGACTGACCACGGCCTTCATGCATCTCAGCAACAGCAATCTTTGCTCCCTCTGAGGCAAAGAGCCTCGCCATCGCCTTGCCGATATTTCTTCCCGCTCCCGTGATGATCGCAACCTGTCCCTTGAGCTTCATGCCGTTTCACTCCTCACTTCGTTAACGGATGTTAGACTCGGACGAATCCGTTCAAATGGTTCAAGGTGTTCAAAACGTTTTCAACCCCTTGAACGGCTTGAACATGTTGAACTGCGTTAATAGTCAAGCTTCTTCCAAGCCCTTGTAATCCCGAAGGACGTCGAGATTAGCTCGTTCCACAACCTCTTTGGGGACTCCGCAGCGAGGTGGAAAGGGGGTCGGTGGGGCGGGCTTGGTGAGGTCCAATATCATCTTTGTTTCCATCCCTTTCCTGTGTCGATCCTCTACGTGCTCGTTCCGGTCTATGTCGTAAGCGTTCGGGCTCAGGTGACTCCCCAGGGCATAGGGAATAATCGCCAGATCCCGATCGGCCTGGAAGCGCGTGCACATGCACCAAAGGACATCGACCTCGTCGAAGACGTCGACATCATCATCCACAACAAATACATGCTTGATCAGAGGATCTACCGCAAAGGCGGCGAAGGCAACTTGTTTAGGCTCGCCATCACGCGCCTTTTTGAGAGAGATATAGGCATGTCCGCGACCCATGCCGGAGACCGGCAAGTTGACCATTGTCACGGACGGCACGACCTCGCGCACCCGGCGGTACAGGCTGCCCATGCGTGGCAGGGCGCCAAGGCAGGTATGCTCGATATGGGCGTTGAAGACTGTTTGGTAAATTGGGCTCTTTCGCATGGTAATGGCAGAAATCTTCACATAGGGCATGGGTCCGACCCCGGTGTAATACCCCGGGTATTCGCCAAAAGGCCCCTCGTGCCGCATCGCCTTTGCCTCCGTATCGATCAGGCCTTCGATAACGATCTCCGCTCTGGCTGGCACCATCAGATCCACCGTCTCGGCCGGTACCACCTCTAAGGGTTCACCCAGTAGACCACCGCACGCCTCCAGCTCGCCGCCAATGCCAGCCAACTGGGAGACAGCAGCCATGAGAAAGGCGGGGTGGTGGCCGACAGCGATGACTACTTCGATCGGTTTACCCAATTCACGCATCCGCCTCAGGATATAGCTGGCGTGGTGCGCGGGATTGCTCATAAACCCTAACTCTCTATTGTTCTGAACTTCGTGGCGGTAGATGCCGGCGTTGACCTTGCCGTTGTCCGGATCTCTCAGGAGAGCGACTGCGGCGTCTACGTAGTAACCAGAATCGAGCTCATTGTGCCAGACCGTTGGAAGCTTGCTGAGATCGATTTGATCACCCTTCCAAATCACTTCTTTGACGGGGGCATGGCGCCTCTCCACCTCTAAGGGCGGAATAGCATTGCCCTCCCGTTTTGCATACTCGGGTACCACCGTCTTGACTGTCGCATCGATGCTAAGTGCTAACCGCTCGTAGCTTCCGCAGAGATTGATGAGTACAGGAAGTTTGCAACCCTTCACATTGGTGAATAGAACCGCCGGAAATTCGGGATACCTGGAGTCTTTTCGTAATTTCTCTATGAGGGCGCTTATTTCCCACTTGCGGTCCACCTCTTGATCCACCACCTTGATGTGATTGGGGCGGGATTGACTCAACTGTTCGATGTAGGTTCTTAGGTCTTTTGGCATTTTTGCTCCCCTCCTCTGGACCCTGATTACGATTTCGCCTTAGCTTCCTCTAAGGCGAGAAAAATCTTTTCGGCCTTGATCGGAAGATCCTTAATCCGAACTCCCACGGCATCGAAGACGGCATTGGCGATGGCCGGCGCCACTGGGATAAGAGCTGTCTCGCCGATCCCTTTCGCTCCAAAGGGACCTTCCTTATGGGGGATTTCAACAATGATCGGCTCGATAACATCAGGCATGTCGCCTAGCGAGGGAAGGACATAGTCCACAAAATTAGGGTTAATCAACTGCCCGTTGTCAAAGACCATCTCCTCAAAAAGGGCTTGTCCCATTCCAGTGATCGCGGCGCCGCTCAACTGTTGCCTGCACCCTAAAGTGTTGATGGCCTTCCCCACATCCACGGCTGTTACGTACTTCAATAGCTTGATTCCCCCGGTCTCGGAGTCCACCTCGACCTCGGCCGCGCCAGCCCCCAAGAACCAAAAGGCTGAAGTCGATTTCTCCCCACGCTCGTCCGTCACTTTGGTTTTAACCTGCCCCTGGCCTACCAGGGTTCCCCCCTGCATGCCGAAACATTTGAACAACACGTCTTTATAATCGAGGACCGTCTCTGCAAGACGAACCTTTCCGTCAGAGAACTTCACCTGATCGGCTGGAATCCCGTACTCTTGAATCACGACCTGCTTTAGTTGCTCTTTCAAATCCTGTGCCGCCAACTGCACGGCCTTCCCCATATGAAAGGTGGAACGGCTCGAGGAAGTGGTGAGATCGTACGGAACCACATCCGTGTCCACTCCCAGCACCTGAATATTTTCTACGGGAATACCCAGCTCCTTCGCCACGATCTGTGCCAGGACCGTCTCCGAGCCCTGTCCCATCTCCACGGTGCCGGTATAAATAGTGCCGCTTCCATCCTCATTGAGTTTGACAACCGCAGAGGAAATGGACGGTGTGATCGTGGCCTTAATCAAACAGGCAAGTCCTTTACCCCTCTTGATGCTTGAAGCGGCACCGCTGAGCCCTTGGCCCATAGCGGCTGGCGACGATCCTCCTTCATCTCTCTTGCCCCACTCGATGGCTTTCGCGACTTCTTCGATACAGGGCTTTAGACCAAGACTGGTAAGCCTCTCTCCGGTAACGAACTCATTCCCCTCCTCGTAGCCATTCTTCAGGCGAATCTCCAGAGGATCCATCTTCAGTGCCGCAGCTATGATATCCATCTGGGATTCATGAGCCCACGCGGACTGGGACACCCCAAAGCCGCGGAACGCCCCTGCCGGCGGCTTGTTGGTGTAGATCGACATGGAATCGATTTTTACATGGGGAATTCTATAAGGGCCGCAGGCCGTATAGCCCGATTTCTTCGCAACCCTTGGCCCAATCTCCGCATAGCCCCCCGTGTCGAGCCAAATCTCACACTCGCGCGCCACCAGAGTGCCGTCTTTTTTGACGCCGGTTTTCATCCTGATGACGGCTCCGTGTTTGGTGACGGTGAAGAAGACCTCTTCGCGAGTGAGGACAATCCTCACTGGCTTTTGTGCTTTGATTGCCAAGGCCACAGTTAGTGGTTCTATTTTAGGATAAACCTTGCCCCCGTAACCGCCACCCAGGTAAGGAACCACTACGCGAACCTTTGAAACTGGTACTTTGAAGATGTTCGACAACTGGGTCCGGACGACAAATGGGTTTTGTGTCGTGGCCCACACAATAATCCGACCACCGGGTTCCACCCAAGCGACGCAGGCATGCGGCTCCAGAAAGGCGTGCTGCGTGGTTGGAAGAGCAAATGTATCCTCGAAGACGTAATCGGATTCAGCAAACCCTTTCTCCACATCTCCTTTGCGCATTTTAAAATGGGTGCAGATATTGGTTCCTTCGACCGGCCGGAGTTCGGCCAAATCGGCAAAGCCGTGAGGCGGGATTCGTACAGTCTCATGGACCAGAGGTGCGTTTTTTTTGAGAGCCTCCTGGACATCCGGAACCGCTGGCAGCTCTTCGTAATCGACTTCGATCTTTTGCAGCGCCTCGTCCGCTGCATCGGGGGTGAATGCGGCGACTGCGGCCACGGGATCACCACCATGCCTGACCTTATCGACCGCCACAATGGACTGGTCTTTAAAAACTGGACCGTAATAGGGATCGATCCCCTGCTTATCCAGAATGTCATCGCGGGTGAGGACTGCGATCACACCGGGAATCTTTAGCGCATTCGACGCATCGATCCTAAGGATGCGGGCGTGAGGATGAGGACTCCTCAAGATTCTTCCATGACACATTCCCGGGATCTTCATGTCGGCCAGATAATGGGCTCTCCCTGTGACTTTGGCCTCATAATCCAGTCGCCTCACGGATTTCCCAATAAGAGTCTCTTCCATACGCGAACCCTTTAAGAAGTTGCTGAAACTATCTTTAGGTCACCCTTCGACTCGCTCAGGGTGACCGGTATGTTCGCAAAACTTCACTCGAAACCCGTTCGTGCTGAGCTTGTCGAAGCACGGACAGGGACTTTTTCAGAGATCTTTACAGCCTGGCGACTTTCTTGATCGCCTGCATAATTTCAGGATAGCATCCGCAACGGCAAAAACTTCCTGCCAGATAACTTTTGATCTGCTCTTCGGTCGGATGGGGATATTCATCGAGCAGGGCTTTAGCAGTCAGGATAAAGCCGGAAGTGCAGTAACCACACTGCAACGCGCCGAACTGCATGAAGGCCTCCTGCAATGGATGCAACTTGTCTCCATCAGCCAACCCTTCGATGGTTAGCACATTGCAACCATCAGCATCCGCGGCCAGAACTGAACACGCGCTTACGGCTCTTCCGTTAAGCAGCAGCGTGCAGGCCCCGCACACCTGAATGTCGCAGCCGAGCTTCGCACCGGTTAAACCGAACTGCTCCCGCACGACCTCCAGAAGGCTCGCGCGGGGTTCCACCTCAACCGTTCTATCCACACCGTTAACGCGAATTTGAATCTGTTTTTTCATCAAAGCCCCATCCTGTCCTTCCCCCTTACCTCTTATCTTCTTCCCCTTTCCGGGAGGACTCTTTTACTTCTATCTCCTCCCCCCTCTCGAGACTGTGTCATAAGGCCGTTCATGGTTCGACAAGCTCACCACGAACGGACGGCGACACACCAAAATTCAATCACTTAGCCGTTCGTCCTGAGCGCGTCGAAGGGCGAACGGTGAATTACGACACA
>JBOHVJ010000571.1:0-1684 GCA_050735075.1 Binatia bacterium | reverse complement strand
GGTTAAGCTAGTGTGATAAAAAAATCACTGTGATAAAAAAATCGCCAAGTTAAAGGATAGAGAGAAAACGAACGGAGGACACATGGGAATTGCTCAGGGGCAGAGGCAAGAGGTTATTGAGCAGTTCAAACTCCATAAAACCGATAGCGGATCGCCTGAGGTGCAGGTCGCCTTGCTCAGTCAGCGCATCGATCATCTCACAGAGCACTTCAAGGTTCATGTGAAGGATCACCACTCCCGCCGGGGTCTCCTCAAGCTCGTAGGGCAGAGGAGGAGGCTTCTCGATTATCTCAAAAAGAACGATTACGAGAGATACCAAAGTTTGATCCATCGGTTGGGAATAAGGAAGTAGCGGTCCTGAGCTTGAGGTCCCGTTCCCTTCATTCTTCCGTGAAACCCCTCTCGTTCTAGAGGATCTACATATGATAAAGCGAGTTGATGTTGAATACTATGGCCGTGCCCTATCCATAGAGGTTGGCAGGGTGGCCAAGCAGGCCGATGGCGCGGCCCTGGTCCGTTACGGAGAAACGGTTGTGCTGGTAACTGCCGTAGCCGCTAAGGACCTCAGGGCTGATACAGATTTTTTTCCCCTGACGGTGGACTACCAGGAGAAGACTTTCGCGGCAGGGAAGATACCCGGAGGTTTTTTTAAGAGGGAAGGACGCCCTTCGGAAAAGGAAATCCTCACCTCCCGATTGATTGACCGTTCCATTCGTCCGCTTTTTTCCGACGGCCTAAGGTGCGAGACGCAGGTGATTGCCACGGTCCTCTCCGCGGACAGGGAGAATGATCCGGATGTAGTGGCCATGCTGGGAGCGTCCCTCGCCCTAGAGGTCTCTGATATTCCTTTTAATGGACCTCTTGCAGGGGTACGGGTGGGAAGGGTTCAAGGCCAATGGGTTATTAATCCAACTCAGAGTCAGCTCCAAGATAGCGAGGTCGATATCTTTCTCTCGGGGTGCCGGGAGGCCATTGTCATGGTGGAAGGTGGGGCGCGGATGATGCCGGAGGATGCTATTTTGGAGGCCATGTTCCAGGGCCATGATGCGATCCAGCGCCTCCTAAGTATCCAAGAAGAGTTCAAGCGGGAGGTGGGAAAAAGCAAGCGGCCTCTCCTGGCCTCGGAGCAGGATAAGGGACTTACCCAACGTGTTGAAGAATTGGCCCGAGACAAAATTCTTGAGGCCATTGCCATTCCAGAGAAGCAGGAACGGTACAAGCGTTTGGATGAGGTAAAAAGTGGGGTTCTCTCCCAAGCCATGATCGAGCAGCCGGAAAAGGAAAAAGAGATCAAGGCAGTCTTTGAAGAGCTGAAGAGGAACTATTTCCGTAAGCTCATCGTGCAGGAGCGACGCAGGATTGACGGCAGGTCTCTTAAGGAGGTCCGTCCGATCTCCTGTGAGGTCCAGGTCCTTCCCCGCACCCATGGGTCAGCTCTGTTTACGCGGGGAGAGACGCAGGCATTGGTGGTCACCACCTTGGGAACCACTTCAGACGAGCAAAAGATCGATGCCTTGATCGGTGAGCACTACAAAAAGTTTATGCTGCATTATAACTTTCCTCCTTTCAGCGTAGGTGAGGTGAAGTTTCTGCGTAGCCCGGGTAGGAGGGAGATCGGCCACGGCGCCTTGGCGGAGCGGGCACTTCTTCCTGTCCTCCCCAAGGAGGAGGAGTTCCCTTACAC
>JBOHVJ010000570.1:0-2418 GCA_050735075.1 Binatia bacterium | reverse complement strand
ACGTATAGCTGCTACGCTATTTCTATTGGCTCTCTCCACATGGACAACTTCCCTCTGCGCGAAAGAGATCGTCGTCGTAACCTCTTTCCCTAAGGAGCTGTTCGAGACTTACAAAAAGGCCTTTGAGGCAAAAAGCCCCGGCATCAAAGTCGTCATCAACAGCAAGCAAACCAACGCGGGGGTGACCTATCTGCGCGAGACCAAAGCCAAACCCGAGGCAGACATCTTCTGGGTCAGCGCCCCAGATGCCTTTCAGACCCTGAAAGCGGATGGCCTTCTCGAAAAATATTCCCCGCCGAAGGAGATCATGACCAAGATCCCGGCCAAGATCGGCAACTTCCCCATCCATGACTCGGATGGGACCTATTTCGGCTTTGCGGTCAGTGGCTACGGACTCATGTGGAACAAAAACTACCTCCAGGGCCACAAGCTGCCCGCGCCCAAAGAATGGACTGATCTCACCAATCCAAAATATCACGGACACCTCGTTATTAGTGCCCCATCGCGCAGTGGCACGACCCATCTCACCATAGAAGTAATCCTCCAGGCCTACGGCTGGGATAAGGGCTGGGCCCTTCTTTTGAACTCCGGGGGAAACATGGGGACGATTACGGAGCGAAGCTTCGGCGTCCCAGAGGCAGTTATCAGCGGCCAGTACGGGATCGGTGTGGTCATCGATTTCTTCGGCCTTTCCGCCCTCGCTAGCGGTCACCCAGTAGACTTTGCCTATCCCTCTCTCACCTCAGTCGTACCCGCCAGCGTCGGCATCGTTAAAGGCGGCCCGAACCCCGACAATGCCAAGGCCTTTGTCAACTATCTCCTTGGCGAGGCTGGGCAGACCCTCCTCTTTTCCCCGGAGATCGCCAGGCTTCCCGTGGTCCCCGATCTCTACGCCAAGGGACCTAAGAGTTATCCCAACCCGTTTACAATGAAGCTAGGCGGAGTCGATTTTAACAACAGGCTCTCCTCCGGCCGACGCGACGTGGTGAACTCGCTCTATGACCATATCATTACCTTTCGCCACAGAGAGCTTAAAGAAGCCTGGGGCATTATCTATAAGGCGGAGGAGTCTGTAGCCAAGGGGAAGGGCCAAGAGCTGGCTCAGGCGCGGAGCCTTCTAGCCGAGGCCAAAAAGCTGGCCTCACAAGTACCCATCAACGATAAGAAGGCGAGTGACAAAGAGGTCGCTGGCGCGTTCAAATCAAAATCCGGCCTCAAGGCCCAACTGGAAACTGAATGGGAAACCATGGCCAAGGCCAACTACGTCAAAGCCAAAGAGATGGCCGATAAGGCAATTAGTCTGGCACGGTAAAGCTCCCTATCTCGTTATTCGTTACTCGTTAATCGTTAATCGCGGTCCCTTCCGACGTCATTTCGGATGACTCTGGTGACCTGATGGCAAAGAGCGAAGCAGCATTATCGATACGCTTAAGGGAGCGAGTAGATTGGTGGCAGGGAGCGACGATGATGCTGCTCCTGGGTCTGTTGATCGCCTTCATTCTCTATCCCGTTGTACGCGTTCTATGGGTCTCTCTCTCTGATGAAGAGGGGAGCTTGACCCTGCTCCACTTCGCGAACTTTTTTCGCCGGCCACTTTTTCGCGAGGCACTGTGGAACAGTTTATGGAGCGGGCTGTTGGTGGTCTTTTTCGGTGGCCTCATGGCAGTCCCGCTCGCTTATTTCAGCGCTCGATACGAGTTCCGCGCAAAGATACTATTCCAGACCCTTGCCACCCTTCCACTGGTCATCCCGCCTTTTGTGGGCGCTGTAGCCCTGCAGCTGATCCTGGGCCGAAGCGGTATGGTCAATCTCCTACTCATGCGTTGGTTCGATATGACTATCCCGTTTATGGAAGGGCTCACAGGTGTAGTTCTCGTGCAAACGCTCCACTTCTTTCCCTTCATTATGCTCAACACCGCAGTTTCATTGTCCAACATGGACCCGTCCCTGGAAGAGATGGCCCAGAGCATGGGTTGCCATGGGCTCCGCCTCTTTCACCGCATCACCCTACCCCTGATGCTTCCCGGGTTGATGGCCGGATCTCTGCTGACCTTTATTCGCGTTATCGACGACCTGGGCACTCCGCTGATGCTGAATTACAAGAATCTCCTCGCCCCGCAGGCCTACCTGCGCATCACAACCATTGGGATCGACGATGTGGATGGCTATGTGATCTGCGTCGTCCTGGTTGTCCTCTCCCTTGCTTCTCTCCTTGCGGCGCGGAAATATCTGAGTCTGGCGGAGTATGCCACTGTGCAGAGAGGGGCTGCTGTGGCAAGACCCATCCGTGGGATGAAGCGGATCTTAGTTCTCCTCTTCAGCGTTCTGGTCCTCGGCTTGAGCCTCCTTCCCCATATAGGAATCTTCCTTCTCTCCTTTGCCAAGGTTTGGAGCTTCTCCATTCTTCCAGCCACATAC
>JBOHVJ010000569.1:0-3563 GCA_050735075.1 Binatia bacterium | reverse complement strand
TCTCTGCCCTCTTTGATCACCCGCTTGATCTCGCCCTCAGCGCCTCCGCGGTGAGATATCCGAATTCCTTTTCACCACAGAGACAAAGTGCGCAGAGGGTCTGTTCTACTCCTGATCTCCGCACCCTCAGCGCCTCCGCGGTGAGCCACAAATTTCGTATCGGGGTCAGCCTTTTTCCCCTAGGATTCTTTTCAAGCCTGCGATGATCTCCGGCGGCTGGTTAATCGCTTCTTTTGCCAGGGCCTCCAACTTTTCACCGCTGATTGGGTTTATTTCCCACTGCCTCTTCGCAGCCTCGGCTAAGAACTCGGGATCTCCAACCATCTTTGCGTAGGCCTCGCGCAGAACCTTGACCCGATCCGCAGGAATACCCGGGGTCGCCAATATGGGCCGACCAAAAGCACCTGGAGCAAGGACGACTGTTGCTAAACGTCTCTTAGCCTCGGAGACCTTCTCCTTATCCATCAACTCCCAGATCGTGGGTATGTCAGGTAGTCTGTGATTGCGTTTTTCTCCGGTCTGAACAAGGATCCTGACGAATCCACTTTTGGCCCAAGTCCGCCCGGGTTCGCGACCGAAGAAAGCGTTGATGGTCGCGCCGCGGCAGTGAACCTCGTTCCTCTCGACCGCCACATCCACATCGGCCGCTCCTGGGTATCCCGTGACGAGACTGATTTTAACGCTAAAAATCTCCTCCAATAGTTTCGGGATATAATACCCCGTACTCCCAACTCCTGTGGTTCCACACCGTGGCGGCTCGGCGGCCCTGCGAAGATCTAACAGCGTCCTATAGGGCATGTCCGACCGTACGAAAAACAACTCGTCGTTCTCCTCGGGCGAGCCGATCCAAGTGAATTTTGCCCAGTCAAACTGTACTTCTTTGCGCCCAAGAAGCTGAGCGAAATAGATGGGTGAGGTGACTGCTCCTAGGGTAAGCCCGTCGGGTTTGGCAACGCTATAGACATAGTTCGCTGCGGTCATCGATCCCCCGCCGGGCATGTTCTGAACAATCACGTCCGGTTTTCCAGGTATCTGCTTAGGTAAATGGCTGGAAACGACACGAGCATAAAGGTCGCTGGCCGCTCCTGAAGAAGCCCCGACGATGATCCTGATCGTCTTTCCCTTGTAGAAATCGGTCTGAGCTTCAAGTTCAGTTACGCACAGAATGAAACCGAAAAGAAGAAGAGCTTTTCTCATACACTCTACCTTTCTTTCTTTTTGGGAAAGTATTTGGCCTCCAATTCGGCTAGCTCGGCCAGGCCCGGCGCCTCCCATTTCCACCCCTTGCCACCAGTAAAAGGAGTGTCAGGGTTTTGCTCTAGAAACTCATGCCAGGCCGTAATTCCCTTTCTTTGAAACTCTTGCAGAAAAAACCAGGCGGAAGCCTTGAGCACGAGATCAGGAATGAAGGTGTACCAAGCCGCGTTCAGCCCTAAAGCTTTATGTTCTTCCAAGGTCAAAGCCCGCGGCAACAGACCCTTCATCGCTGAAAGAGGCCCTCTCACCGCTTTGCGCGCCTGCTTGATTTCCTCAACGGAATGGGGCGACTCGAATTGGACCCAATCGACCCCAGCCTCCTTTTCATAAAGGTGGAGTCTCTTCAACGTTTCAGCTAGACCGCCTCCCACCGCATTGCGAGCGTAACATTGGCTCATGATGATGAAATCCGGGTCCAGTTCATCCCTCATATCTACGGCTGCGCGATAGCGCGCCACAGCCTCCTCACGAGAGACAATTGCGATCCCTTCTGAAAGGGTTCGACGTTTCTGCTCCAATGGCTGGTCGTCGAGCCTGAGACCTGCCAGGCCCGCCTCAATGCATTCTCGCACCAGGCGTCTTACGGCCATGATCCCTCCATGACCTGTATCACCGTCAAGAATGACTGGTATCTTGACGCTCCGGGCGATCCATTTTCCAATTTCCACGCACTCTGACATGGACAATACGCCCAGGTCTGGAAGTCCCGTATAGTTACCGCCCGTGATGCTCGTCCCGACGAAACAAGCTTCCACCCCGTTGGCCTCCATAATTTTCACATGAAAGGCATTGGGGGCCCCCAGGACGGCGAGGACCTTACCTTTTCGGTGAAGCAGCTTTTTAAGCTTAGTGGAGGGCTTCATTCAGAATAGCGTCGATAGAAGCGGACGGCGTTGTCCCAGAGTAACTTGCGCAGAACTTCTTCTTTTAGATGCCAACCTAGAACTGTCTCAACCGAAACCGGGAACCAGCTCTCGCCGTGGGGATAGTCCGAGCCAAACATCAGGATATCGGGGCCAAGTAAATCGATGACGCTCTTGGTAATGGCCGCTCCCTCTGAAATCTCAATGCTCTGGAAATACCGGCCACCTGTTACGTACTCACGAATCGTTTGCTTCAATTCCGGCAGCGCCTCCGGACACAGTTTCGTATGTTCCTCCAGGCGACCAACCCACGAGGGCAACCAACCGTGGCCGGCCTCCAGGGTGCCTACCCTTATATTAGGATAGCGGTCCATGATGCCCGCGCCGATAAAGGCTGCCATATTGCGCTGACCGCACCAGGGATGCGCTGCTGATCTTTGGAGCCAAAGATTCTCCCAGGAGTCGAGCCCGCCAGGCGCATACGGAGGCATGACCGTGAAGGTGTGCAGGACCACCGATAGATCATAATCGGCCGCTGTCTTCCAAATAGGCTCGAGGTCTGGGTGATCTAGAGGAAACTGATAGGGGGCATAGACAAAAATCGCCATAGGCCATGACTCCTTGGCGCAACGATGGATCTCGGCCATAGAAGCCTTAAGGTCCCTGGCCGAGACCAGGATCACTCCCTTGAGGCGGCTTGGAAAAGATGAGCAGTAATCCGCCATCCAGCGGTGATAAGCCTGGTACATGCCGGTCTCTAAGCTGATATCTTCGACCGTCGTCCAGGTTCCAAACCACCCAGAGGGGAGCATCAGATTCACATCCACACCCTCTATATCCATGTCCTTGATTCGGATTCCCGGATCTCGCTCACAAAGAGGGTTGGGCTTCCCGTGCTGGTGCCCTTTATACCCTCTCATATATGCTTGCTTTTCAGGAGATTCTTCTCCACCGGACCCTAAGCGGCGCTTATAATGCCGGGCTCCCATCAAGTAGGTAACCGACCCTGCTTTGTCTTGAGCTTTATAATCCTCAAATTGAGTAAGCTTCGTACGAACGGCAGCCGATAGGAATGGCTCGAGGACTTCGACGCCGGGTCTGACATGGGTATCTGCGTCAAAAATTTTAAAGCCGTTTCGCGACATAGTGGTTCCTCTCCCTACTCTCTGGTGCCTAACTCTCTGCGCACTATTTTGGCCCCCTCCACCATGGATCTGAGCTTTGCCAGAACCACCCTTTGAGTGCTAGGAATTTGCTTTCAGACTATTAGCATGCAGACAAGGACGGGGCAAACTGCGTCTGTTCAGAGACTGTCAGGCTTCATTTTAGTCGCACCGACCTTGCAGTTTTTTCTCCATCTTTTTCTTCACAAATTTCCACCAATCAATCGACGCGGATGGAGAGCGAGAAGAAACTCCTCACATGGTAGGCACAGGATGCCGT
>JBOHVJ010000568.1:0-30663 GCA_050735075.1 Binatia bacterium | reverse complement strand
AAGCTAATTAGAGGGCTTTACCATGCGGGGCAGATCAATGGGACCACAGGTTATGAAGAGGCTGCAGCTCAGGGAATTGTTGGAGGGATCAATGCAGTTCTTAGCTTGCGGGGAGAAGAGCCGCTTGTTCTAGCAAGAGATCAGGCCTATCTTGCTGTTCTCATTGATGATTTGGTTACTAAAGGGACCGATGGTGAGCCTTATCGGATGTTTACCTCACGGGCTGAATATCGTCTTCTTTTACGCGAAGACAATGCTGACCTTCGTCTTACGGAAATAGGCTACAGGATCGGTCTTGCGACTGAGGAATCTTTTCTGCGGACTCAGGAGAAACAAAGGAGGATTCAGGAGGTACTAAAAAAACTGGAGGATAACTGCGTAGCTCCCACGGAGGAAATAAATCAAAAGCTTCAATCCATAGGATCGGCGCCCCTGCGTAACCAGATTCCTCTTGCCCAGCTTTTGCGCCGGCCTGAAGTATCATTTTGCCACCTGCTATCTTTTTCCCGTGAGCTTGAAGAGGTTCCTTCAGCAGTCGCATTGCAATCGGAGGTGGAGATCAAATATTCGGGATATGTTCAGCGGCAGCTTGAAGGGGTGGAAAGGTCCAGAAAGATGGAGCGCGTTCGCCTGCCCGAAGATATGGACTACTCTGCCATCAAGGGATTATCAAGAGAGGTGCGTGAGAAGCTCGTGAGAGTGCGTCCGCGCTCTCTTGGTCAGGCCTCAAGGATAGCTGGAATTACCCCAGCGGCAATCTCTCTCTTATCAGTCTACCTAAAAAAGCAAAAGCTCGCCTGAACTCACGTGCTCGTGCCTGTGGCTCGTGCTCGATGCGGATACGAATGGCGAACACGATCGCGAGGCTGTTTCACGTGAAACAATTTTTTTCTTCCCTTTTTTTCACTCTTATGGTAGAAGATAAGGCTAGCACTAGATTAAATTATAACTTGTTGAATTTAAAAGAGAATTTGTGACTAGGATTATAGCAATAGCTAATCAAAAAGGAGGAGTGGGGAAAACCACGACCGCGGTTAATCTAGCTGCTTCACTAGCGGTTGCCGGAAAAAAGACGCTTTTAGTAGATGTCGACCCTCAGGGAAATAGCACAGCCGGACTGGGTATTGATCGCTCTGAGTTAGATAACAGCCTTTACGATGTGCTGATAGGTGCTATTTCGCTCACCGATATTCTCTGTAAAACCGAGCTCCCTTATCTCTTCGTTGCTCCAGCAACAAAAGATCTCATTGGAGTAGAGATTGAATTTGTAAATGCGGAGCGCAGGGAGGAGCGACTGAGAGAGGCGCTCCAGTCTGTCAAGGACGAGTTTGACTATATCTTACTCGATTGTCCTCCGTCTTTAGGACTTCTTACCCTGAATGCCCTAACGGCCGCGGATTCTCTTCTCGTCCCTATCCAGTGTGAGTATTACGCCCTCGAAGGATTGAGTTCTCTTCTGGAGACCCTGAGACTGGTTCAAAGGGGGTTGAATCCCACCCTTCTTTTGGAAGGGATTTTGCTGACCATGTTTGACAGAAGGAACCGCCTCTCGCAACAGGTTGCTGAGGAGATACGGTCTCACTTCCCCGACCTTCTCTTTCGCACCATTATCCACCGTAACGTGCGTTTAAGCGAGAGCCCGAGCCATGGCAAGCCAGTGCTTCTGTATGATGTAAATTCTACTGGGGCTAAGAATTATTCGGAGTTGGCCAAAGAAATAATCCGTAATGGGGAGGAAGATGGTTGTGCAGAAAAAAGGATTGGGGAGGGGGCTTAGCGCTCTCATCCCCCACATTGAGGTAGCGAAGGATTCACCACCCCTGCAGGTGGAGGTCGATCGGATTGCTCCCAATCCACTGCAGCCTCGCCGCCTGTTTGAGGAGGCGAAGATTGACGAGCTGGCTGCGTCTGTCCGTGACCAGGGAATCATCCAGCCGCTCTTAGTGCGTCGTAGCGGAGACGGATATGAACTGATCGCCGGCGAGCGGCGCTTGCGCGCAGCCTTAAAGGCGGGCTTAAAAGCAGTGCCAGTCGTAGTTAGAGAGGCGAGCGATACGGAGGCATTGCAGTTGGCTCTGATCGAGAACCTGCAACGAGAAGATCTAAATCCCATAGAGGAAGCCAATGCCTACCAGCGTCTTCAGAAGGAGTTTGGCTGGAGTCAGGAAGTGATTGCCGATAAAGTCGGTAGGAGCCGTCCCGCGGTCGCTAACTCTATGCGTCTCCTTCTCCTCCCCAAAGAGCTACAACAGGAGGTGGCTTGGGGGAAGCTCCCGGTTGGGCAGGCCAGGGCCCTGCTGGGATTGGAGCGGGATGCGTTGATACTCACTGCGGCCCGCAAGGTAATAGCCCAAGGGCTTTCTACTCGTGAAACCGAGAGGCTGGTCGGGCGTCTTAAGCTGGGCAGAAGGAAGAGGGAGGCGCCCCTATTGGATTCGGACCTCCGCTCGCTTATGGAGAGGCTGCAGCGCAGCTTGGGGACCAAGGTGCGGCTTATGCACCGGGCAAGGTCGGGTAGAGGCAAGATAGAGATTGAGTATTATTCCGCTGCTGATTTGGAGCGCCTCGTCCAGTTGCTAACCGTTAATGAAAGTAGTAGGGCTAGCCTCAACAACTGAGAACGATCCTGTCAGGTCAGTCTGTTAGGGGAATCTCGATGAGATTTAAGAAATCCAAGCTTAGATTTTTGGCTGGATTATTTTTGAAGGGATTATTGACCACCCTTTTGTTCTTACCTGGTGATGCCCTTTCGCAGACCCCCTTTTATCAGGGAAAGACGATAACCATTATTCAAGGGCGCGAGCCCGGGGGCACGGGTGACATGCGGGTCAGAGCTGCACTTCCTTACCTGCGTAAATACATTCCCGGAAATCCGACTATTGTAACTGAATATATGCCAGGTGCTGGCGGTCGAAAGGCGGCAAATCATATTTACCGCGGTGTCCGTCCTGATGGCTTGACCATTGGGAATGTAGGGGCTGGCCTTGTGGCAAATGCCATTCTCGCTGAGCCTGGTGTTCAGTATGATCTCGACAAACTGACCTACCTTGGCTCTCCCAACAGCGCCACACACTACGTGTTCGCCAGCAGGAGGGATCTTGGCTTAAACAGTCTGGAGAAGCTTCGAGTTGCCAAAGGGGTCAGGGTTGGAGCGCAATCAGTTGGGCATGACATTTACATCAATGGTCGGCTCTTTGCATGGATGCTCGATCTCAAAGAGCCCCGCTTTGTTACTGGCTATTCAGGCCCTGAGGTCGATCTAGCTTTGATGCGAGGGGAAGTAGATGCAAGGGTGAACATAGCCGATACCATTGTCCAGCGTACACCGGAATGGATTGACAAAGGGCTGGTTGACTTTCATGCTATTCTTGAGATCCCCAAAGGGGACAAGCATGCACGTTTTGCCCACCTCCCAGAGCTCGAGAACTTCGCTAAATCAGACAGAGAGAGAAAACTCCTGACCATGAACCGTGCCTTCAGGCTTACCGGTTCGCCCTACATTCTACCTCCAGGAACGCCCAAGGAGCAGGTCCAGATTCTCCAAGAGGCTATACGAAAGACATTTAAGGACGCAGAGTTTCACAAAGAGTTCAAAAAGCTGACAGGCGATGATCCAACACCCCTGATGCCAGAAGCTCACGAGAAGGCCATTAGGGAGCTTCCTCGGGAACCTGAGATCGTGGGACTCTTTAAAAGGATTGCGGGGAGTGATTCTCTGCCTCCTCGCTGATGAAATGAATCCCGGAATAAGCCCAAGAACCATCGAGAGATACAAGTGGAGACAAGAGTACATACGAGTTTTGCGATGTATTTAAAAAAATACTCCTTTGGTCTTTCAGCCAATCTACTGTTTGGCGCATTATTTTTGATCTTGCCGAGTTCTACTTTTTCGCAGGCTCCCTTTCATCAGGGTAAGACAGTTACCATCATTCAAGGTCGAGACCCTGGCGGCACAGGAGACTTGCGCATCAGAGCCTTCGTGCCCTTTTTACAGAAATACATTCCGGGAAATCCGACGATTGTCATGGAATTTATGCCCGGTGGCGGAAGCCGAAAAGCTGCAAACCATATCTATAGGACAGCAAGGCCGGATGGACTGACTATTGGAAACATGAGCGCTGGTATGGTTTCACTTGCTGTACTCGGGGAATCGGGCGTCTTGTACGATCTCGACAAACTAATCTATCTCGGGTCGCCGTATAGCACCTATCACGCAATCTTTGTAAGCAGGAAAGAGGCTGGTCTAAACAATTTGGAAAAACTTCGGGCTGCCCCTGGAGTCAGAGTTGGGGGGCAATCTGTAGGTTTTTCCACCTACAATGAAGGGCGTATATTCGCTTATATGCTTGGTCTAAGGGAGCCAAAGTTTGTCACTGGCTATGGGGGCGCTGAGCTTGACCCAGCCCTGATGCGTGGTGAGATCGACGCTAGGGCGACGGGTGCTGATACCGTTGAGCAACGCAACCGGGATTGGCTTGAAAAAGGGCTGGTGGACTTCCATGCCATCCTTGAGATTCCCAAAGGAGATAAACATCCTCGCTTCCCCAATCTTCCGGAGCTCGAGGCCTTTGTCAAGTCGGATAGAGAGCGCAAGCTTCTGGTGATGCAGCGTGCTTTCAGAGTTGCGGGCGCGCCCTTTATCCTTCCCCCCGGTACGCCTAAAGATCGGGTAGCGATTTTACAGGAGGCGTTCCGCAAAACCTATAAAGACCCCGAGTTCTATAAGGAATACAAGAAGCTCACCGGTGACGATCCGACGCCGCTTATGCCGGAAGCGCACGAGAGCACGATCAGGGAAATTCCACGGGACCCTGAAGTCATTGAACTCTTTAAGAAGCTCATTGGCGCTGGACCTCTTCCGCCTCGCTAGGAAAGCAGTATCCTCTCTCTCTCGAACGAGACTGCTGAAAAACATACCTTGTCCTCGGTGGAGAAGCTCTCCGGCCAGGGGAAATGGGCCAGTGCCTTGAGGGCCGCTCCTCGAGTCCTCGCTACGCTCGGAATCGCAGATTCCAGATCTCAGATTTTCAATTTGCAATTTGCAATCCCGAAGGGCTTCCCTGGCCGTCGATCTCCTCCCCCTCGGCCAACGCTTTGAACTACTTGAACGATTTGAACGAATTTCAACTTCGAGGGAAGCTTGACAAGGAGGCAGAGCCGTAATTGAATGCGGTCTACTATTTAAGCCTAAGGAGCTCAGCATGAGGTTAAAGAAATTTAGGCTTAGACCTTCTACCAAGCTCTTTCTCAGCCTAGTGTTGATCCATATTTTTTTCTTACCAGCTATTCTTCTTTCACAGCCTGCCTTTTATCAGGGCAAGACCATCACCATCATTCAGGGAAGAGACCCGGGAGGACTGGGACCCCTCAGGATGACAGCCCTCATGCCCTTTCTACAGAAGCACATCCCAGGAAATCCTCATATTGTGACGGAATATATGCCGGGAGGTGGAGGGAGGAAGGCTGCAAATCACCTTTACAGATCGGTTCGTTCAGACGGGCTGACTATTGGGAACATAGGTGCCGGTTTTGTAGCCAATGCAATTCTGGGTGAGCCTGGTGTCCAATACGACATCGACAAGTTCATCTACCTCGGCTCTGGTAATAGCGTGACGAGTTATGTTTTTTTAAGCAAGAAGGAACTCGGCCTCAACACACTGGAAAGGCTACGAGCTGCCTCTGGGCTGAGAGTTGGAGCTCAATCCGTTGGGCATGACATCTATATCATGGCTAGACTGTTCAGTTGGCTCCTCGATATCAAAGATCCGAAGTTTGTTACCGGTTATTCCGGGCCAGAGTTGGACGTGGCTTTGCTAAGAGGAGAGATAGATCTTAGAACAACCGTAACGTATAACCTTTTAAAGCAAAATCCCGATTGGGCTGAAAAGGGGCTTATGGATTTTCACGTGATCATCGAGATTCCTAGAGGCCTCCGTGCCCCTCATGCTCGCTTTGCCAAAGTGCCGGAGCTGGAGACTTTTGCGAAAACAGACATAGAGAGAAAGGTGCTCCAGTTGATCCGTAACCTAAGGCTTATTGGCTCTCCCTCAGTCCTTCCTGCAGGAACACCCAAGGACCGAGTGGAGCTCTTGCAAGAGGCGTTTCGCAAAGCCTATAAAGACCCTCAGTTCCATGAGTCCTGGAGGAACATAACCGGTGAACCTGCCTCGCCCCTGATGCCCGAAGAGCAAGAGAAGGCCATCAAGGAGATACCGAGAGATCGCGAGGTGATTGATCTCGCTAAGAGGCTTGCCGGTGCGGTCCCTCTACCACCCCGCTGAGTGAGGAGCGCTACGATGAAGGTAAAAAAATATTCGTTTGGACTACTGGCTGACCTCGTGCTTGGGACTTTATTATTGTCGTTTCCCGGTTCTGCCTTTTCGCAGACTCCTTTCTATCAGGGCAAGACCATCACGATCATTCAAGGCCGCGATCCCGGGGGCACGGGAGATCTGCGAGTAAGAGCTTTGCTTCCCTTTTTGCAGAAATATATTCCAGGGAATCCGACCATTGTTAACGAGTATATGCCCGGCGGTGGAAGCCGGAAGGCAGCAAATCACGTCTACAGGTCAGTACGCCCTGATGGGCTTACTATCGGAAACCTGGGCCTCGGCATGATTTCATCTGCTCTACTTGGAGAAACAGGGGTCCTATACGATGTCGATAAATTTTTCTATCTGGGTTCGCCTTTTAGCAGCCATCACGCGATCTTTGTAACCCGGAAGGAGGCTGGGCTAAGCAGTATAGAAAAACTCCGAGGCGCCTCGGGGATTAGGATCGGAGGCCAATCCGTAGGTTTCTCTACGTACATTGAAGGCCGCCTGTTCGCGTACATTCTCGGTCTAAAAGAGCCAAGGTTCGTTACCGGCTATGGAGGAGCTGAGCTGGACCCGGCGCTGATGCGCGGCGAGATTGACGCGCGAGCGACCAGCGCAGACACTGTCCTTAAGCGAAACCCTGACTGGCTCGAAAAAAGTCTGGTGGACTTTCACGCTATGATTGAGGTTCCCAAAGGAGATAAACATCGGCATTTCGCTCATGTGCCGGAGCTTGAGAGCTTTGCCAAGTCGGAAAGAGATCGCAAGCTCATGGTGATGCAGCGCGCCTTCAGGGTTGCCGGCCAGCCTTTCGTCCTTCCTCCCGGTACGCCTAAGGATCGTGTCGATATTCTCCAGGAAGCGTTCCGCAAGACCTATAAGGATCCGGAGTTTCACAAGGAATATAAAAAGTTCACCGCCGACGATCCCACTCCGCTCATGCCCGAAGCACATGAGAAGACGATCAGAGAAATTCCCCGTGATCCTGAGGTTGGCGAAATCTTTAAAAAGCTGATGGGCGCTGTGCCTCTGCCGCCCCGCTGAATCATCTGGTTTTTAGCCTTGAGAGAAATTTTAACTGGCTCCTTGACAAAGGGGCACGAATCGTAATGGAATGCAGCCAAAAATCTGATCCGCAAAGGGGGCCAGCGGTGGGGACAAAAAGATTCCGCTTAGCGTTTTTCGCTGAGGCAGTACTGGGCGCAGTCATCTTTTGGTTTTTACCAGCTTCTGTCTATCCGCAGACTCCCTTTTATCAGGGCAAAAACATTACCATCATTCATGGGCGCGATCCCGGAGGTTCCGGCGATATACGGGTCCGGGCGGTCATACCTTTGCTGCAAAAGTATATCCCTGGAAATCCGACGATCGTGCACGAATATATGCCGGGCGGGGGAGGCCGGAAGGCGGCCAACTACATCTATGGCGCGGCCAGGCCGGACGGGTTGACGATTGGGAATGTTGGAGGTGGTGTTGTCGCAAGCGCCGTTCTTGGGGAAACCGGTGTCCAGTACAATCTTGAACGGCTCATCTTCATCGGCTCTCCCTACAGCGCAACCCACTACTTATTCTTGACGCGAAGGGAAGCCGGGCTGAAAAGCCTGGAGAAGCTGCGTCTGACTTCCGG
This sequence comes from Binatia bacterium, assembly GCA_050735075.1. Taxonomy (GTDB): domain Bacteria; phylum Desulfobacterota; class Binatia; order UBA9968; family UBA9968; genus JAHFAO01. The sequence goes on along the minus strand of JBOHVJ010000568.1, from coordinate 22,719 downwards.
CTTACGCATTGGCGCTCAGTCTGTGGGACATACCAATTACAACATCGGTAGGATCATCGCCTGGCTCCTTGGCCTCAAAGACCCCAAGTTCGTTAGCGGGTATTCGGTGCCGGAGCGCGATGTAGCCTTGCTGCGGGGAGAGATAGATGCCATCGCGACCTCTTATGACAGCCTCACACGTAACCCGGATTGGCTGGAAAAGGGAATCGTTGATTTTCATGTCCTCGTCGAAATTCCCAAAGGGGATAAACTTCCCAGTTTTGCCCATTTGCCTGAGATCGAGACCTTCGCCAGATCGGAAAAGGAGCGCAGGCTTCTCACAATGTTCCGGACCCTGAGGTTAGCGGGTTCTCCCTTCATCGTCCCTCCCGGGACGCCCAAGGAGCGAGTGGAAATTCTAAAGGAAGCGATGCGTAAGACATACCAGGACCCTGAGTTCCATAAGGAATACAGAAGGCTCTTGGGAGAAGACCCGACACCGCTCACGCCGGAGGCGAACGAAAAAGCCATTCGCGAGCTTCCCCGGGATCCCGAAACCGTAGAGCTCTTCAAGAAGTTCACTGGCCCTGCGTCTCTCCCTCCCCGCTAATGGGCTACCTTGTAAGGAGATCGGTCATGAGGACTCAAGAAGGCAGATTTAAACCAACCGCGCTGTTTTTTGGGACCCTATTCGCCTGCGTCGGGCTCCTACCAGGTTACTCATTTTCCCAGGCTCCCTTTTATCAGGGCAAGACCGTCACCCTCATCGCGACCACGGCTCCCGGAGGGACCGGAGATCTCCGCGTCAAAGCCATGGTTCCGTTCCTGCGGAAACATATCCCGGGTAATCCAACGGTTGTGATTGAGTACATGGATGGTGGTGGTGGTCGCAAAGGGGCAAATCACATTTATAATTCGGTTCGCCCGGACGGGCTAACCATAGGCGCAGCGAGCGGTGCAATCGTGGGCTTGGGCATCATGCGTGAACAAGGCGTCTCCTACGATGTCGACAAGTTCATTTATCTCGGTACGCCAGAGCACGAAAACCACTATGTCATCTACACGAGAAGGGAACTCGGGCTAGATAACTTGGAGAAGCTTAAGGCAAAGCCTGGTATTAGGATCGGCGGCCAGTCCGTCGGTCATGTTTCCTATGTAGCGGGACGATTTTTCGCTTACTTTCTGGATTTTAAGGAACCGAAGTTCATCGTCGGCTACACTTCCCCCGAAGTGGACATAGCCCTGGTGAATGGGGAGCTTGATGCTAGAGCCAATGCGGCTGTATCGGTTTTGCGCCGCAATCCGGAGTGGTTAGACAAAGGACTGATGAACTTTCACGCCATCATGGAGGTCCCGAAAGGGGATAAACATCCCCGCCTCGGCCACCTTCCGGAGGTAGAAAGCTTCGCCAAGACCGAAAGGGAAAAAAGGGTTCTTGCCGTTTGGCGTGCCTTCCGAGGTGTGGGCTCGCCTTACATTTTGCCCCCGGGAACTCCTAAAGATAGGGTTGAGATTCTCGAAGAGGCGATGCGCAAGATTTTTAGAGATCCTGAGTTTCCTAAATACTTCCAGAAACTGGTTGCCGACGATGCTTCGCCGTTGGGTCCGGCGGAGTTAAACAAAGTGGTCAGGGAGATGCCGCGGGATGCGGAGATCCTAGAGCTGATCAAAAAATTCTCTGGGGCAGGCCCACTGCCGCCGCGCTGAAGACTGCGGGAGAGGTTGCCATGTTGCAAAAGTTTCAAGGTATAAGGCTTCAAGAGTTCAGGGGTTTGTTTCTTTTAACCCTTTATCTCTTAATCCCTTTATCCCTTAATCCCGTATTGGCCCAAGAACCGTTTTACAAGGGAAAGACCATCACTATCATTCAAGGCACTTCGCCAGGGGGCACTGCGGATATGATGGTTAGGGCCGCCCTTCCCTATCTGAAGAAGCATATTCCTGGTGCGCCGACCCTCGTCTCTGAGTACGTGCCGGGCGCAGGGGGAGTCAAGGCCGTCAACCACATCTATAAGAATGTTCGCCCCGACGGCCTTACTATCGGAAACTTTGGTGGCGGTCCGGTGGTGAATGCTGTGCTCGGAGAGGCCGGGGTGCTCTACGACATCAATAAGTTAATCTACCTTGGCTCGCCCCACAGCACCTATCACTGGGTTTTCATCGCGAGAAAGGAGGGCGGTCTGGCAGATCTGGAGGCCCTGCGTTCGGCTTCTGGGGTTAGAGTCGGAGCTCAATCCGTCGGCCATTCCGTCTACATCGTTGGCCGGCTGTTTGCGTATCTGATAGGCATCAAGGAGCCAAAGTTCGTGGTCGGGTATTCCGGGCCGGAACTTGATCTCGCGTTGGTAAGAGGAGAGTTTGATGTCCGCGTGACCAACGCTGACAGCCTGTTAACCCGGAATCGAGACTGGTTGACCAAGGGCCTTGCCGAGGTCCTGGCCATTGTGGAAGTGCCTAAAGGCATCAAGCACTACTTCTTTGCACATGTGCCGGAGATAGAGGAATTTGCCAGGTCGGAAAAGGAGCGCAAGGTGCTGGCGATGCTTAGAGCCTTCAGGCAAGTCGGCTCGCCATACATCTTGCCGCCGGGGACCCCGACAGAGCAGGTGAAGATTTTGCGCGAGGCAATGGTCAAGACATTCAACGACCCTGCCTTCCACAAGGAGTATAAAAAGCTTACCGGTGATGAAGCGACGCCTCTTATGCCAGACGAGATGGAGAGGGCCATCAAGGAGCTGCCCCGAGACCGGGAAATTGTCGAGCTTTTTAAAAAGATCGCTGGCGGTGGCCCCTTGCCGCCGCGCTAGGCAGCAGTGGATACACAGAGGGTTGCCATGTCTCAAAAGTTTCAAGGTTTAGGGATTGCAAGGAGGTTTCAGGGTTACAGGTTTACAGGGTTGAAAGGTTTTTTTCTTTTGACCCTTCATCCCTTGATCCCTTTAGCCTTTAATCCTGCTGCCTTAGCCCAGGAACCGTTTTATCAGGGCAAGACCATCACTTTCATTGCGGGCACTGAGCCAGGCGGGACATTGGACATGAGGATCAAGTCACTCCTCCCCTTCCTTAGGAAACAGATCCCGGGGGAACCCACCATCATCACCGAGTACATGCCCGGCGCAGGGGGCCGAAAAGCAGCTAATTATATTTACAAGGTAGCGCGCCCAGATGGGCTTACCATCAGCTCTCCGGTGGGCGGCTTTGTGATGTTGGCCGTCTTGAAAGAGCCGGGCGTCGAGTATGACATCAACAAGCTAATCTATCTCGGTGCGCCTGATGGCGTAGCCCATTATGTATTTCATAGCAGAAAGGAGACCGGGCTAAGCAGCCTGGAAAGACTCCGGACCGCCACGGGTGTGAGAATTGGCGCTCAGGCTGTTGGGCATACTATCTACGTGGTTGGAAGGCTCTTTGCCTATGTCTTGGGCCTTAAGGAGCCGAGATTCGTCACCGGCTATTCAGGCCCTGAAATAGATCTCGCTTTAATGCGCGGCGAAGTAGATGCCAGGCCTAACCTTGCGGAGACGCTCCTACGGCGCAATCCTGAGTTCCTCGATAAGGGCCTCGTGAACTTTCACGCTATCTTGGAGGCCCCATTGGGGAACAAGCATCCGCGCTTCTCCCATCTTCCTGAAATCGGGAGCTTTGCTCGGTCTGAAAAAGCCAGCGGCGTGCTCGGTATGTTCCGCGCTTCGCGAACTGCCGGCGGGCCTTATATTTTGCCTCCGGGTACCCCTAAGGAGCGCGTGGATATTCTCAGGGAGGCGGTCCGCAAGACCTTTAATGATCCCGGTTACCAAAAGGAGTACAAGAGGCTTGTCGGTGACGATCTGGCTCCGGTAATGGGCGAAGAAGTAGAGAAGGCTATCAAGACACTCCAGCCGAGTTCTGAGATGATCGAGCTTTACAAGAAGATTGCGGGTCCCGGCCATCTCCCGCCACAACAATAGGGAGGATCGATATGGAAATTTCGCTGTTCGACGCAGCGGTTCGGGGTTTGTTAAACCTCATGCAGCTCAAGGTCTTCTTCGCGATGCTGGTGGGGGTCAGCATCGGGACCTTCACCGCTGTGGCACCTCAGGGAATAGGGATGCCTCTAGTATATGCGATGCTGCTGCCAGTAGTTATCAAATGGGAGCCCCTCACGGGAATCGCTTTACTGATTGGGGCGAGTTCCGTCAGCGCCATTTGTGCGGCCTATCTTCCGGTCCTCTTTGGTATTCCCGGAGGTGGTGGCTCTGTGGCGACCGTGCTCGACGGCTACCCGATGGGAAAGCGCGGCGAGGCGCGTCGCGCTTTAGGGGCATCATTTATGGCTGGGGGGATGGGATGCCTGATCGGAACCCTCACACTCGTGGTGGCAATACCTCTGGCGCGGCCTCTAATCTATCTCATGGGCTCGCCGGAGCTTTTCGTAGTCATGCTTTGGGGCCTGAGCATGGTAGCTGTTCTGGCGGGGCGGCGCCCGATCAAAGGACTCATCGCCGCGGCCTTTGGTCTACTCATCGCAACTGTCGGCCAGCAAGCACAGAGCGGCATCATGCGCTTTGTGTTCGACCAACCCTATCTCCTGGATGGTTTTGCCATAAGCATCATTGCACTGGCTCTCTTTGGCATTCCCTCAGCGCTCGATTTAGCCCTCACCAAGCTCGGAGTGGAGCAGCAGGCAGCCCCGCTCAAGGGAAGTCTTTTCGATGGGGTTAAGGATACATTGCGCGAGTGGTGGCTGGTAGTCCGGTGCAGCTTTGTGGGGGTGTGGGTGGGCATTGTCCCTGGGCTTGGCTCGCAGGTGGTGGATTGGCTTGCCTACGGGCATGCCGCTCAGACCTGTAAGGGTGCAAAGGAGACCTTTGGCAAGGGCGATGTGCGGGGAGTGATCGCGTGCGAGTGCTCCAACGACGCGAAAGACGGAGGTGACCTCATAACCACGTTGCTCTTGGGATTCCCCCAGGGAGTAGTGACCGCCCTTTTTATTGTCGCCTTACTGGCATGGGGATTCCTCCCAGGGCCGGAGATGATCAAAAAGAGCCCCGACATGATCTACAGCATCGTCTGGATCCAGGGAATTGCAGGGATCATGGGGACGCTCGTCGGTTTTGTCTTGGCCAAGGAACTCGCCAAGCTCGCCGAATTGCGCTACACGTTTATGGTTCCCATACTTTTCATATTCATCCTGATGGGCGCCTTCAGCGTCAACCGTGATCCGGTGGACCTTTTGGTGGTGGTCTCCTTTGGGATCCTTGGCTACTTCATGAGGCGCTTTGGTTATCCCAGACCTGCCATGATTCTCGGGCTTGTCTTGGGAGACCTGATGGAGAAGTACCTGTATAGATCGATGGCAAGCTATGGGTTTAGCTGGCTCACGCGGCCCGCAGTGATCGTGCTCCTGGTTCTAGCTGCGGCCTCCTTTGTTTTAACACTGCGAGGCAGGCTTGAGATGAAGACGAAGGCGGAACCGCTCTTAGGCGGTGCGATGGCGAGGGCTGAAGATGACCGCTAATTTTACGCTTTTCTTTGTTGTTGTCTTCTTGGTTGCAACCTGGACGGGTTGGGAGTGGCCCTATATAGCGAAGCTCATGCCCGTATACGTGGCGGCCATTCCGGGTCTTCTCCTGACGTTGGTTCAGCTTTACCGCGAGATGACAGACTGGGAGGGGGGTCGCAGAAAGAAAGGCGGAGGCATTGAGATGGACGAGGTCTTCACGACCAGATTGGACAGAGGGACTGAGATGCGCCGTACCGCAGCCTTTTTTGGCTGGTTAATCGGCGGGGCCTTGGCCATATGGCTTTTGGGAATCGCCATTGCGCTACCCTGTTGGTGTTCCTTTACGCTCTCGTCGAGGGGCGGGAGCAGTGGTGGGTTTCCCTTCTTTTGTCTGGCGGTACCTTCCTGCTGATATGGGGTCTCTTCGAGTATCTGCTAGAGGCGAGATGGCCGCCTGGAGTCCTCTTCCGGTAGATAGTCGCAAATCCCCTCAGCCGTCCGCGGTCAGCCGCGATGTAAGCGGGTCTAGCGCGTCTTAAAAATCTCCTGGAAGAGTTTTACGTTCTCGGCAAAATATTTGTAGTCGTCAGGCCGCTCAACGATCCGCTGATAACCTCTAAACAGCCGGGCCGGTTTTGGCTCCACGTCGCTTCGCACCGGAATCCGCTGGAATTCCAAGAGCATTTCCTGCCCTTCCTTGGAAAGCAGATAATCAAGGAAGAGCCTGGCCGCATTGGGGTTTGGCGCTTTTGAGCCTACCATGAGCGGATCGATTTCGACCACGGCGGGCTCGAGCGGGAGCCAGTCGATGGATCCTCCCTTAAACTTCTCCCTTTCAACCGTGTGGGCATACGCAATCACAAGGGGATACTCTCCGGCAGATGTAATGGTGACCCTTTCAGTGTTTCCCCGACTGAGCACGGGATCCTGGGCAGCCAATTTCTTCATGTAATCTATCGCTTTTTCCCTGCCCCAGGCCGAGACAAGACCCTGAAGGATGAGATAGGCTTCATTATCCATCGAGATCTTTCTCCCCTTCCATTTGGGATCTAGAAGAGCTTCGTAGGTCTTAGGAACTTCTTCTCTCTTTACCAGCTTCGTGTTGTAACCGAGAGCATTAGGAACGACGTAGTATGTGTACCAGTAGCCCTCCTTATCGAAGAGGTCCCTATCAATCATTGTGGTTTCGGGCGATCTATAGGCAGCTAAGAGACCTTTCTCCTTGAAGGCCTGAATCATCTCTCCTCTGCCACCCACTAGATCAAAGAAGGTTTTCCCAGCTCGGGCCTCAGTCAGGACCCTGTTCAATAAAGCGCCTCCCCCTAAGCGAAGGAAGTTCGCTTTGATAAAGGGGTATTTTTGTTGGAACCGGTCAACTACCACTTTGCTTTGATCGATGGCCATCGATGTGTACCACATGACGGCGCCCTCTTTTTTCGCGGCCTCAATGATCTTTGGGTCCGTATTTGTTTGAGAGAGAGAAGAGACCGGCAGCAAAAAGAAAAACGCAACGAACAGCATCGAGATGAATTTCCTCTTCATTTTAGACCCTCCCCTAGTTCTTAATAACCCCCCAATACAATAGACCTAAGCAGAGAGTCAAGAGAAGTAGCCGCCAGGAGTATACTGGACTAACGTCCAATAGACGGTGAATCGTAAAAATCTTAGGCTTATCAGTTATATGATGACGTCTACCCCTGCTCGAAAAATGCGTAAGTTTAACAGGATTTCTCTTCTCATTGCTGCGACTCTGTTGATAGTGGCTGCCTCTTCTACCCCCAGCGATGGCTCTTCCCACCGGAAGGCTCGCCCATCTACTGCCGATGACATCTTCAGAAAACTGGGAATTAATAAACTTGCCGATCAGCCTACTGCGCCAGACTTTACTCTACGAGACGTACAGGGAAATTCTGTTAGCTTAAGGGATCTCAGAGGGAGAGTGGTTTTTTTGAACTTCTGGGCGACCTGGTGTCCACCGTGTCGGATCGAAATGCCTTCTATGGAACGCCTCTATCGGCGACTCAGAGACAGAGGGCTTGTGATGCTAGCTGTGGACAGGGGAGAGACTCGAAAGCAGGTCGCAACATTCATGAAGGATTTCCAACTAAGCTTTCCCGCGCTTTTGGATGTTGATGGGACCGTCTCTTCTCTCTATCGGGTAAGTGCCCTGCCAACTACTTATCTTATAGACCGCAGGGGCAAGATCATTGGCAAAAAAGTGGGACCAAGGGATTGGGATACCCGAGATATTGAGGAATTTTTTAATAGTCTGCTGCAGGGTAAGGAGCTGCCAGGGTCCTATGAAGACCCCTCTATCGTTTCTGTGCCTGCCTTGCCTTTCGACTCTGCGCTTTTTGTTAAGTCGAGTGAGGCCTCTGTTTATACTTACCAAGATGAACATTCCCATCCAGTTGCCAAACTTGAGCGTGGGGAAAAGTTATCACCGCTTGGCAAAGCCTCTAAGGACGGCAAGACATGGTATATGGTCAAGACACAAAACGGCGCTGTTGGATGGGTCAGGTTCTCCGATGTAGGAGAGGGCCCGTAAGGCGTTACTACGTCGGACTCATCGTCAGAAAGTGTGGTCTTTCCGCGGGAAGAAAGCCTTCCGGCTTTAGGAAATAAAACCGTTCCAATCGTTCAAAAGATTCAAGGCGTTTTAAACGATTTGAACAACTTGAACCATTGCTGAGGCAGAGCCCATCGGCTCCCGCTGGGGGGGAGGCCGCTCACCTTGCAACCACACTTTTCGCAGTAGAGCCGGGCTGGAAAAATACGTTTAATAGTGTTATCGGTCATCTTCCCTATTTTGACATCGTGACTAGGAGAGAGAGAACGATGGAGTTGACTCAAGAGGTTGTAGCTTTTGCTAATAAAACGCATTACCGGGATATCCCGCCAGAGGTAATTCGTTTGGCGCAGGGCTTTGTCCTGGACGGCTTGGGAGTATCCTTGGCGGGCTCTACAGAAGAAGGATCGCGTATCCTTCAATCCTATGTACGACAGATCGGCGGTAAGGCCGAGGCGACGGTCGTGGGAACGGGGTTGATGGCGCCTGCGGCAAAGGCGGCTTTGGCCAATGGTGTTTCGGGCCATGCCATGGACTATGATGATACCCAACTCTCGACCTCAAAGGAGGGAGTCTATGGGCTGCTGACTCATCCTACGGTTCCTGTCCTCGCAGCAGTATTAGCCGCGGGAGAAAAGCAAAGGGTGTCAGGTCAAGAGCTTCTTCTGGCCTATATCCTGGGGGTGGAGGTCGAGTGTCGCATCGCAGATGCCATTAACCCGCGACACTACCAAGCTGGCTTTCACTCCACCGCGACTATCGGCGGCCTTGGCGCGGCAATCGCTGTGGGTAAGCTTTTGGGTTTGAGGGAAGAGGCTTTAGCCCGCGCTTTGGGCATGGCAGGAAGCATGGCGTCCGGGCTCCGAGAAAATTTTGGGACGATGACTAAGCCGCTCCATGCCGGTCGCGCGGCGGAAAACGGAGTGACCGCCGCCCAACTGGCCGAGCGGGGCTTTACCTCAGCCCATAACATCCTGGAGGCCAAGAGGGGTTTTTTCAACGCCATGGCGGGAGGATATGATGCAGCGAAACTTGCTGGCCGTCTGGGTCGTCCCTATTTCATGCAAGAGCCCGGAATTTCCATCAAGCCTTATCCTTCGGGCTCGCTCTCCCACCCTGCCCAGGATCTCATTCTGGATTTGGCCAAGAAGCATGACCTTCACGCCGATGCTATCGAAGCGATTGAGGTGGGGACCAACTCCAACGTTCCCAATGCCTTGATCTACCCGATGCCGAAGACCGCTTTGGAAGGAAAATTTAGCATCCCGTTCTGTATGGCGATAGGAGTCTTGGAGCGGAAAGCGGGGATCGCCCAGTTCACGGATAGAAAGGTCCGAGATCCCAAGGTGGCGGAATTCATGAAGCGAGTAACTCTCACTGTGGATCAGGAGCTTGAAGCCCTTGGTTACGATCAAGTGCGTTCTCGTATTCGGATAAAACTCAAGGATGGAAAGACCATCGAGGGAAGGGCAGACGTGGCCAAGGGCCACCCACTAAAGCCCATGAGTTGGGGGGAGATAGGAGAAAAATTTCGTGCCTGCGCCCGCTTGGTCCTCTCCCGAAAGGACACGGAGGAGGCGATCGAGTTAGTTGCGAATCTGGAGCGGATGAGGAGTATTCTACCTTTGATCCGAGTCATCGCCGGCGGAAGATCCAAGGCCCTTAAGGGAATAAGGGCGAAAAGGCCGAGGAGTAAGAAGTGGAGCGGTACTCACAAACGGTAGCGGGATTTGTGCGTGGGCTCAGACTTGATGGGATTCCCCCAGAGATAAGGGAGAAGGCGAAGCTCATCTGTCTTGACACCTTAGGGATCGCTCTGGCCTCTTCCACTATGGACTTTGGCCATATGGTGCTTGATGTGGCGCGCGCTCTAGGGGGAAGCCGGAGTAGTCGCTTGATTGGCGTCTCACAGAAGGTAGCTGCGGGCAATGCAGTCTTGGCCAATGGGACGTTGGCCCATGGCCTGGACTACGATGATACGTTGGAGGAAGCGATTGTCCACACAGGATGTTGCGGCGTGATAACGGCATTGGCTGTGGGTGAAGAGATTGGAGCAAACGGCAAGAGTGTGCTTGAGGCGGCGGTGGCGGGGATCGAGGTGATGTGCAAGGTGGGTTTGGTGGCTCCGGGCAAATTTCATGCGCGCGGGTTTCATCCCACGGCCCTCTGCTCTACCTTTGGCGCGGCTGCAGCCGCAGGCAGACTCTACGGTCTTGAGATTCCCCAATGGGTGAATGCCTTTGGCATTTGCGGCAGTCAAAGCTCAGGCATCATCGAGTACCTGGCCGACGGGTCGTGGACCAAGAGGCTCCACCCCGGTTGGTCCAGCCATGGCGGGGTTATAGCTGTGCTGCTTGCACGGCAGGGATTTCGCGGTCCTGGCTCAGTTTTTGAAGGTCGTCATGGTTTTTATCAGGCCTTTGGCGGCGATAATAAAGGATATCATCTCGAAAGACTGAGCGAGTTGGGTAAAACCTGGGAGATTCCCCGGATCGCCTTTAAGTCCTATCCGTGCGGTTCGATCTCTCATCCTTATATGGACTGCGCCTTGAGGTTAAGACAGAAACATTCTATCCAGCCGGAGGACGTTGAGGAGGTTGTTTGTCGCACCGCTGAAGGGCCTGTGCACCGGCTCTGGGAGCCTCTGAAAGAGAAGCAACAACCTTCCAGCTCTTACGGGGCCAAGTTCAGTCTACCCTATAGCATCGCTCTCATGCTGATCCGGGGTAGGGCCGGTCTCGAGGAGTTTTCGGATAAGGCGATTCGTGATGAGAAAGTTCTCGCGCTGGCAGCGAAGGTGCGCTATGAACTGGACCCCACGATTGACTATCCGCGCCATTTCTCGGGTCATGTTAAGATCAGATTAAAAGACGGAAAAATCTTGGAGGAGAACCAGCCCTACCCAAGAGGAGGGTTGGAGTCTCCACTTCCCCCGGCAGAGATTGAGGAGAAGTTTCGCGCCAACGCTATGCTGGCTTTGCCCCAAGAAAAGGTTTAGAAAATCATTTTGGCGGTGAAAGATCTAGAAAAATTAGCCTCGGTCAAGGAGTTGGCAGATCTGCTGGCACCAAATGCTTCGACAAGCTCAGCATGAACGGAAAATCGTCAATGATTTTGTCACTTCCTCCGTTCGCCCTGAGCCCGTCGAAGGGTGGACGGAGAGTTTTTCGACAGTCTGTCGACTTCGAGAAACTAATGCGAACCACTTTTTCAAGATCGTGTGAAAACTTGAAACTCGAAACTCGAAACTTGGACTATGGATCTTGGTTTGAAAGGTAGAGTTGCCATGGTGACCGGCGCGAGCCGGGGGATTGGCCGGGCCATTGCATTCGCTTTCGCTGTGGAGGGGACAGCCCTCGCCTTGTGCAGTCGGAAGGAAAAAGAGATCAAAAAGACGGCGAAGGAAATCTCATCAAGGTATGGAGTGAAGGTCCACGCGGAGGCGAGGGACCTCACCAAATCAAATGCCGTTGAAGGATTTGTGAGGGGAACGGTTAAGGCATTGGGCACGATTGATATCTTAGTCAATAATGTAGGCGGCGGAATCAGTGCAGCATTTGATGAGCTAGCGGAAAAGGATTGGCAGGCGGCATGGGAAAAAAATTTCTGGGTTGCGCTGAGCTGCTGTCGCGCAACTGTTCCCCTGATGCGGAGCAGGGGAAGCGGAAAGATTATCAATATTGCCGCTCTTTCGGGCAAGGTCCCACGCCAGGGACAGATCGGCTCCAACGTGGCTAAGGCAGCCCTAATCAATTTAACCGAAAGCCTGGCCTGTGAAGTTGGCCGTTATGGCATTCGGGTAAACGCTGTCTGTCCGGCGGCGATACTTACGGAACGGTGGGAGAATAGGGTACGGAATATGGCTCGAGAGAAAGGCAAAGACTATGACACGACTCTTAAGGAGGTGGCTCAGATCAGGATTCCTGCAGGTCGCTTTGGTTTACCGGAGGATGTGGCGCATTTGGTGGTCTTTCTCGCCTCGGATAGAAGCGATTTCATAAATGGCGTCTCGATCGAGGTGGACGGCGGCTTAGGCAGGTTTGTGACATGGTAGATAAATAGTCGCCTGTTCTGCCCTTCCAAGACCCTGAGACCTTCTGATCTGTTGCTTCGTTGAAAACTTCCCTGGCTTGATTACTGATTCTGCTGAAAAAACCTCCGTTCATCCTTCGAGAGCCTCAGAGCCAGCCCTGAGTTTAGCGAAGGGACGAACGGAGGAGCGGTTGAAATCATTGGAGATTTTCCGTTCATGCCTAGTCGAAGCATTCATAGGTGGTTTTTCAGCAGAATCATTACTGGTATTTGACATAAAGGATCGAAACCCGGACCTTTTTTCACAACCGCCTTCCTTTGAGAGAGCCGCTTTAAGGGGCAGTTGATTTGCTCAGGTTTCTGAGTAAAATTACTCAGGATGTTGAGTAAATCGTAAGATGGCTTCCAAGGTGTATAAAAGGCTCATATATCAGCACCTTGTAAAGCGGCTGCAGGGGCCGCGCCGATTTATTCAGGTGCTGGCTGGGCCTCGCCAGGCGGGGAAGACTGTCCTGGCGCGCCAGATAATGGAGGAGATCAATCTCCCCAGCCACTACGCCTCGGCTGATGAACCCACATTACGGGACCGGGCGTGGATCGAGCAGCAGTGGGAGGTGGCAAGGCTGCAAATCGACTCTCGGCGCGGGGCCAAAGAGGCTTTGCTGATTCTGGATGAGGTCCAGAAGGTTCCCCACTGGTCCGAGGTGGTCAAGCGTCTGTGGGATGAGGATACTGCCGCTAAAAGATCCCTCATGGTTTTGGTCCTGGGCTCGGCCCCGTTGCTCATCCAGAAAGGCTTGACAGAGAGTCTGGCTGGTCGCTTTGAGATAATACCGGCCACGCACTGGTCTTATGGGGAAATGCGTGATGCCTTCGGATGGAAGCTTGAGCAGTATATCTACTTTGGCGGCTATCCAGGCGCTGCGGAATTGATTGAGGATGAGGCACGCTGGCGTCGCTACATCATCGATTCTCTGATCGAGACGACGATATCGCGGGATATCCTTCTTCTAACACGGGTGGATAAGCCAGCCCTTCTCAGGAGGCTTTTTCAGCTCGGCTGCGATTACTCAGGGCAAGTGGTTTCCTATCAGAAGATGCTCGGACAGCTTCAGGATGCAGGGAACACGATAACCCTGGCCCATTATCTCAATCTGCTCGCAGGCGCAGGGATGGTGATGGGACTTCCCAAATATTCCGGAGGAAGGGCCCGGCAGCGTGGTTCCAGCCCCAAACTTCAGGTGATGAATACTGCTCTAATGTCGGCCCCATCTTCTTTTTCTTTTGAAGAGGCCCGCAAGGAGCGTGATTTTTGGGGTCGGCTAGCTGAATCTGCTGTGGGAGCTCATCTTGTCAACAGTAGGCGGGGAACGAATGCCGAGATCTCTTACTGGCGGGAGCGGAATCGAGAGGTTGATTTCGTTTTAACGTCAGTCCGGTCAATCGTCGCTATTGAGGTGAAAAGCGGTCGTGCGAAAGAATCTCTTGCAGGGATGGAAGCCCTGAGCAAGGAGTTCCGCGTAAAGCGAAAGTTATTGGTTGGGGGAGATGGGATTCCTGTTGAGGAGTTTCTGCTTAAGCCCGCGGAGCATTGGCTGAGTTAAAGATGGTAAGCGATTACACTGAAAATAGCCTTGTTGATCAGCCGGCAATGGCTCGGTGATTGTCGCCAGCGAAGTAAATACATCTATGCTAACTCGAGATTGCAGCGATGGCTAGGTTGTTGGAACATCATGCTTTGAATCTGCTGAGGGAGGGTGGAATCCCGGTTCCCGTTTTCCGTGTCGTTTCTACGCCCGAAGCGGCGAAAGAGGCAGCGACCCAATTGGGTGGCCCGGTGGTTCTTAAGGCGCTTATTCCTGTCGGTGGAAGGGGGAAGGCCGGGGCGATCAAGGTGGCTGAAACCCCTGAGGAGGCTATGGAGCGGGCGCAGGAGTTATTGGGTCGGTTCATTCTAAACTTTTCGGTTAATGAGCTTCTGGTAAGCGAGCTAGTGAAAATTCGCAAAGAATTTTTTGTTTCCCTGACCTTTGACAGCATGAGCAGAGGACCTGTCGTTCTCTTCTCTTCCTTGGGCGGCGTTGATGTTGAGGCTGTTTTCGAAAAGGATCCTGATCGATTCATTCAGAGACCTGTGGATATCAGCGTTGGCCTTCAACCTTTTCAAGCGAGAGAGATTGCCGAGAGCGCGGGACTCGAAGGAAAGAACCTTATGGAGACAGCGGAGATCCTCCCTCGACTCTACCGGATCTTTCGTCAATTCGATGCCCAGACAGCGGAGGTGAATCCCCTTGCGTTGACCGATGCGGGTGGGCTTATTGCCCCATCGGCCGTGATCGTTATCGATAATCAGGCGCTTTTTCGCCACCCGGAGTTGAAGGGGATTGCTGACCAAGATCAGACGAATGGATGGAGGCCCCTTAGCCCGCTGGAAAATGAGATGCGCGCCATCGATAGAACCGATTCCAGCTCGGCGATACGCTTTAATGAGTTTGAGTCTGGTGACATCGCCTTCATGATAACAGGAGGTGGGGCTGGTCTCTTAACCTTTGACTCGATTTTGCGGCTCGGAGCGAAGCCGGCGACCACCTTTGATATCACGCCGGGAAGAGTAGAGGAAAAGATGTACCTTGCCACGAAGGCCATACTTGCTAAACCGGGACTCACAGGGATGATCGCCGGCGGCAACATCACCAATTTCATTTCCATCGATGTCAAGGTGAAGGGAGTGATGCGCGCCTTAAAGGAACTTAACATAGATCCTAAGAAATTCCCTGTGGTCTTTCGGTTTGCCGGTCCCGGCGTTGAGGTAGCAAGAGAGCTAGCCTCAGAACTCCCTGGAATAGAGTTTTACGATGCGGCTACTTCACTGGAGGACGCGGTCAAGCGGATTGTGGAGCTTACAAAAGGAGGCTGCTGAAAAAGTGGTTTGCACGCTTCGACCCTTCGGCTTGGCTCAGGGCTCCCTCGACTGCGCCTTTAGTCCCGAGCCCTTCGATGAACTCAGGACAGGCTTGTCGAGGGATCAGCATGAAGGGAAATCATCAACGGTTTCAATGCTGACGCCGTTCGCCCTGAGCTTAGTCGAAGGGTGAATGGCTGGATTTTCAGCAGACTCAAGAGAGGTATGAGCATCCTGCTTGATGAAAATAGCCGTGTGTTGGTTCAGGGAATTACCGGCCAGCAGGCCCGCACCCATGTCTCCTATATGATCCGTTATGGGACGCGGGTGGTAGCAGGCGTCGCGCCTGGGAAGGGAGGGGCTCTTCTCGATGGCGTGCCGGTTTATGACTCCGTTAGATCAGCCATCGGAAAACGTCCGGCGGACATCTCTGTTCTTTTCGTTCCTGCCCCCTATGCAAAGGATGCAGCCCTGGAGGCCATTGAAAATGGGATACCGCTTGTGGTCGTATTAGCTGAGGGTGTTCCCCATCATGACGCGGCCGAGATCATTGATCGAGCAGTCAAGATAGGGGTTCGTATCATCGGCCCTAACTCTCAGGGTATGATTAGCCCTGGAAAGGCAAAGCTTGGAGGCACCGGTGGGGCTGAACCGGAAAAACTGTATACACCCGGACCCGTGGGCATCATCTCGCGCAGCGGGGGCATGGGCGGAGAAATTGCCAATCTTCTGAGTCGACGTGGCATAGGACAGAGCACCACCATCTCTATCGGAGGAGATCTCCTGATTGGAACCGGTTTTGTCCCCCTTTTGAGACTTTTTGAAAAAGATCCGGAGACCGAGGTCGTAGTCCTCTTCGGGGAGCCCGGAACCGGCCATGAGGAGGAGGTCGCCGAGCTGGCGCGAGGGGGAGGATTTACCAAGCCTTTGATAGCCTTGGTGGTAGGTGAATCTCTGGAAAAAATGCCTAGAGGGATGAGCTTCGGCCATACTAGTTCGATTATTGAACGAGGACTGGGCTCCCCCGCGCGAAAGAAGAAACTACTGAGAGAGGCAGGGGTTCAGGTCGTAGAGAGCCTCTCGGAGATTCCTGTGCGGGTGGAGAAGGCACTTTCAGAAAACCAATGACGGGTGAGGATCGATTTTCCTTCCTCAATCTTCGATCGTCAGCCGAGGGAGACTATCATGTCGAATGATGTCGATGCACAAATTGATGAGTTTGTCGCCAGGACCCGAGAGCTTACAGGAAAGGAAGTCAGAGAAAGAGAATCCTGGAACACTGAGGCGTCGGCGGATGCGATCCGGCACTTTGCCTACGGGACCGATGACAACAATCCTTTATGGTTGGACCCGGAGTACGCGGGCAAAAGTCGTTACGGAAAGTTGGTGGCGCCGCCGGCCTTTTTGACCTCGGTTCTATATCCCATCCTCCACGGCGCGCCTTTGGATGCGCCGTTATCTTCCCTGATTGGCGGCGTGGAGTATGAGTGGTACCTGCCTATATTCGTTGGGGACAAGCTCCGTGCGACGACAGTGCAAAAGGATACGTACGAAAAAAAAGGCGCCAGCGAAAAGAGACTGATCTTCGTTATATCCGAGTGCACCTACTGGAACCAAAACGATGCAGTGGTGGCGAAGGCGACCGGTACGATGATCCGGACCACTCAGGTGGGTACTGAGCTACTATTCGAGCGGCCGATCTACCGTTACAGCGACAAAGAATTGGAGGGGCTCGACAAAGCACTCAAGGCGGAAAAGCGAACGAGCTACCAGACCAGGTACTGGGAGGAGGTTGTTGTCGGGCAGGATATTCCTCCCATTGTCCGGGGGCCTCTCACCATCGGCGACATGGTGTGCTGGAACGCAGCCTTAGGCCCCTCCTATAAGGCCGGGAGACTGGGTTATCTCGATCTCCTCAAGGCGCCCCACGCGGCGGCTCGCAATCCGATCACCGGCTGGCAGGTCAAGTATTCGCAGCAGCACGAGGACTTTTGCCTGGCCTCACAGCGGGGCATGCCCGGCCCTTTCGATAATGGCGTGATGCGGTTTGCCTGGGTCGCTCCTCTCGTGACGAACTGGATCGGGGATGACGGATTCCTGCGCAAGCTCTACGTGCAGGTCAAGACGCCTAACATCTACGGCGACACCACTTGGTACCGAGGGAAGGTTGTGGAGAAAGCTCTAGAGGGAAAGACAGGAGTTGTTAAGCTGGAGATCACCGGGGTGAACCAGGTTGGCATAACCACGACTCAGGGTCGGGCAGAGGTCGTGCTTCCGACCCGGAGCCGGCCAGGCCCCTAACCCGGATTATTCACCGACCTAAGGGACAAGCCCTTCCGGTCGAGGGCAATAGGCCTGTGCCTTGAGGATGACCCGAAGCTTCGTGGTGCGCAAAGATCAGCACGAGTGGCCGTGACGGCTTGCCAAGCACCATAGAAGTCATTGAACCTTCACGCCCGGTGCCCTCGCCCGTCACGGCTCGCCCCCTCGCTCGGCAGTGCGTCGGGGTTTCTCCTTGTTGCATGAATAATCCGGGCTAGATGGCTCTTGCAATTGTTAGACCCGTTGGGCTAGTGATACAGAAAAGAAAGGAGAGGACCATTATGAAGAAGGTGGCTAGCGTTTCACTCTATGTGGCTCTACTGGCGATCTCTGCCTGGGCTCCCGCGGCAGCGCAGAGCTCATTAGAGCTTGCCAAGAAGGAGGGGAAGGTTGTCTGGTATTCCTCCCTCTCTCTCAGGGTCGCCCAGAACATCTGCAATCTCTTCAATGCCAAAAAGCTAGGCGTTGAATGCGTGCTCCACCGGGACGGATCCGATAAGCTGTTCGCGCGCTGGCGCCAGGAGGCTAAGGCCGGCCTTCATATCGCCGATATTGTCCATACCTCAGAAATCGGTCACTTCGTTTCCCTGCAGAAAGAAGAGGCCCTGCTCAAGTATCGACCCAAGGAAGGCGACAGGATCGATCCCAACTTCATGGACAAAGAGGGTTTCTGGGCGGTCGTGCGGGCTAGCGTCTATGTTCCGATCTACAACACGATCAGGGTTAAAGAAAATGAGGCGCCCCAAAGCTGGGTTGACTTTCTCGATCCCAAGTGGAAGGACGGAAAGCTCGTCCATGCCCATCCGGCCTACAGCGGATTCGTGAGCATTGGCCTGGCTGCTATGGTCAAGCAGTTCGGCTGGGAGTTTTTTGATAAGCTGGCGGCGCAGAAACCGCGCATCGTTCAATCCGCTGTAGATGCGACCAACTTTGTGGTGCGCGGCGAAGCCCTCATGTCGGTGGGAGGCACGGGTTATGAGAGCTTTGGCGCAATTCGGAAGGGTGAGCCTGTCCAGTTTATTTACCCTAAGGAGGGGGTACCCTTTATTGTGTCGCCGCAGGCCATCTTGGCCAAGGCGCCCCATCCCAATGCGGCCAAGGTCTTCACCGACTTCACGCTCAGCAAGGAGGTCCAGCAGATATTCGCCAATGAAGGTCTCTATGTGGGCCATCCAGATGTGAGCTACCCCAAGGGCTTGGCCCCGTTGAAAGATCTCAAGCTCATGGTGGTATCGCCGGATGAGGCGGTTAAGATGAACAAGCCCGTGGAAGATAACTTCCGCAAGAAGTTCGGCGTCTAAGAAACAAAGGCCGCCAAAGAACGCCGCTTTTGTTGGTCCAACCTGAGAAGATGGCGAGGATTCATCTGCAACGGAGTGCGTGGCGCTTCGATCCAACGGCGCTGGTCTGGATAGCGAGTGCGGTTATCTTATTGGTCCTGATCCTCGGCCCCATGTATTTCCTGGTTCAGGAGAGCTTCCTCCTCCCTAAAGAGCAGGGTGGGGGATGGGGCCTGGGCAACTATATCGAGGCCTTCACCAATCCGCTCTATCGCGCCCCTGTCGTCTGGACTCTGATCATCTCAGTTTCAACCAGCCTGCTGAGTCTCCTGATCGGCTCCATTACGGCCTGGGCTGTCGCTCGTACGGACGTGCCCTTCCCCGGCCTCATCCGGATCGGCGTTCTGGCATCTTTTGTGACGCCTCCGTTTTTGGGCGCGACCGCTTGGGTCTTTTTGGCCGGGCCGAGACAGGGCTGGCTAAATCTCCTCTATCGTTTGATCACCGGGTCCGGAGAGGACAGCACTCTCTTCAATATCTTCTCGATGACCGGCGTTGTCTTCGCCATGGTCCTCTACGTCTATCCCCTCGTCTTCATCGTGGTCAACGCCGGTCTGAACAATATCTCTTCAGAGATTGAAGACGCGGCGAACATCGCCGGCGCCGGCACGCTTTCGACCATGGTGACCATTACTCTCCCGCTGGTCATGCCGGCCTTGTTCGCCGGTTTTATTCTGGCTTTCCTGGAAGCCATGATCCTCTTTGGCACGCCTGCCTTTTTGGCGATTCCCGCCCGGCAACATGTGATGACCACGCAGCTCCGCGCGTTCATGCAGTCTCAGGACTACTTAGTCGGATTGGCCTCTGCCTACGCCCTCCCTATGCTGCTGGCGGCGGTCTGGCTCCTCTGGATGCGCCGGAAGGCGCTGGGTAGGCGAGGTTATGCGACCATTGGCGGCAAGGGTGGACAGAGACGGCTGCAAAGGCTCGGTCTTTATCGCTGGCTTTTGTTCGGCTCTTGTCTGATTCCTCTCACCTGTTCCATCGCGCTCCCTTACTTTGCCCTCATCGCTGCCTCCCTGATGAAGACCCAGGGCTACGGCCTCGCCTGGTCGAATCTAACGCTGGAGAATTACCGCTTTGTGTTTGAGAATGACGCCGTGTGGCCGGCTATTTGGAATACGCTCGTCCTGGCAACCATGACCGCCACGGCGGGTGCCCTGATCGCTTCCCTCATCGCTTATATCAGCCAGCGTCGCTTGGTGCGGGGCTCCCAGTATCTGAACTTCCTGGCCACCGTGCCATTGGCCATTCCGGGTATCGTCCTTGCGGTGGGATTGTTTGCAGCCTATACACACAAGCCGCTGGTCCTCTACGGCACCCTTTGGATTATGTTCCTTGCCTTTCTGACCAAATACCTTCCGGTCGCCTATCAAACGAGCAACGCTGCCTTAATGAGTATCCATCCCGAACTGGAGGAGAGCTCTCGGATCCTGGGGGCAAATCGGCTGATGGTCTTTAAGGACATCACCGTGCCGCTTTTCAAGGTAGCCCTTGTGGCCTCTTGGATCTTGATCTTTTTGCCCTCGCTCAGAGAGCTCAGCTCATCGGTCCTGCTCTGGACGACCAATACGAAGGTGATCACGATAGTCATCCTGAACTTCTACGAGGAGGGGCGCCTGGATTACGTCTCGGTTTTAGGGGTTCTTCTCATGATCCTTACCATGGTCCTTGTCGCGTTTTCTCACCGGATCGTCGGGCGAGACTTCATGAAGGCTTGAGCTTGGCCTATGGCCACCGTTGATCTTCACGGTTTAACGAAGATTTTTGCCAACACCCGGGCCGTTGACGGGCTTGATTTGCATATCAAGCACGGTGAACTAGTCTCTCTTTTGGGTCCGTCAGGTTGTGGAAAGACCACCACGCTGAGGTTGGTGGCTGGGTTTCTGAAGCCCGATGAGGGCGAGGTGTGCGTGGATGGGGCAGTGATCGCTTCGCCTACCGTCATGCTCCCGCCTGAGCGGCGCAACATGTCTATGATCTTTCAGAGCTACGCCATCTGGCCCCATATGACGGTCTTTCAGAATGTGGCTTACGGGCTTAAGTTCCGTCCTGTTACCAAAGCGGAGGCCGAAGAGAAGGTCAGGAAGATGCTGGGCGTGGTGAAGTTGGAGCCATTGGCCGATCGCTACCCAGCGGAGCTCTCCGGTGGTCAACAGCAGCGCGTGGCCTTGGCACGAGCGTTGGTCGTGGAGCCACAGATTCTGCTTCTCGATGAGCCTTTGAGTAATCTAGACGCCAATTTGAGAGAGGAGATGCGCTTTGAGATCCGCCGGCTTCACGATGAGTTTAAGATTACCTCTATTTATGTCACGCACGATCAATCCGAGGCCATGGTCATCGCGGACCGCATCTGCGTGATGCATCAGGGGCGAATGGAACAGGTGGGTGTGCCTGAGGAGATCTATGAGAGGCCCAGAACCCGGTTTGTTGCAGAATTCATCGGCAAGACCAATCTCCTTTCAGGGATTTTGGAAGAGGGAAAAAGAATTAGCTTGGGAAATGGCATCGTGCTTCGAGTGGGAAGCGGAGGGAACTTTAGGAACGGAGAGAAGGTTTGGGTGTCCGTCCGCCCCCACGATCTCCGATTGGACAGGGAGGAGACGGAGAAAGAGGGATACTTGAAGATGGGCTTCAATTGCTTCACGGGCACGATCTGCCGGCGATTCTATTTTGGGGATGCCATCGACTATCTCATCGAGCTTTCCGGAATCGATCTTGTTCTGCGCGTGATTACCCCGCCGATAGAGAGGTATGAGCCGGGGCAAAAGGTGTTTATCCTGGCCCACCCGGATCACTGCGTCATTGTGGGGTGAAGAGAGACAGAGATAGAGACGGGGAGGGGAGCGGTCTCTGTCTCAACTCTCTGTCTTCTTAGCCGTTATCCAGTGAACGATAACGCCGACTATCAAAACCCCGATCCAGCTTGCCACCCCGCTGATGACTTTCGGCTCTGAGGAGCCAAAGAGCCAACCAAGCTCTTCACGCCTGTAATCTCCGTATACGCGTAGGGTTTTTAGGCCAAAGATCCATCCTGCGTGGAGGCCGATGGAGAGGTAAAGGGAGCCAGTGCGCAGGAAGGCATAGCTTAAGACTATCCCGATAAGAAAAAGACCGAAGAGGCCTGGAAAAAGAGGCATAGGATCGAGAAAGGGTTGGAATGAGTAGATGAGGTGGTATATCCCAGCCCAGGGGTCGAGGCTGGAAAGAGAGACTTTTTCAGCCGGCTTTACAAAGTGGATGGCGGAATAGAAGAGGTTGGTGGCGAGAAAGGCGCTCGCCGGTTTCCAGTCTTCGAGTAGCCCTTTAAAGATTATGCCGCGAAAAAATATTTCCTCGAGGAGGCCGACAGTAAGAGCCGCCAGAAGCGCCTTGGATGAACGTTGTAGGGCTGCGGATAGAGAGAGGCGGAAGTAAGGGGTAAAGATTTCGGATAAAGACATTACGAGACCAAGAGCGATCACGGATGCCGCCGCAAGAGAGAAACCCTTGAGAAGGTCCCGGGTGCCCTGCCGCTGCGGCCGGAGCCCCAACTGACTGGTGGATTCAATCTTGAGGAAACGACGGAAGGTGAGAAAAAAGATGATCCCGAGAATCATAAAGAGCCGGTCAAAGATACGAGAGAAAGAATAGCGGTGCCCCTGCCATTCGGGATTAGCCTCGTTGATGAGATTCCACAGAGCGGCAACCCAGGGGCTGAGCAGGCTCGTAAGGAGGAGCACGAGAAGAAGAAAAACCAGAATCCTGTGGTAGCTTTTCATTTTTATAGACCTAGTGTAGTGCGTCCAACGCTTCTTTACATATTCCGTTCGCCCTGAGCCAGTCGAAGGGTGAATGTTTTCAATATCTTTTCTGCGTGGTTCGACAAGCCTGTCCTGAGCACCGTTCGTTCCTTCGACGCGCTCAGGACGAACGGTGGCGAAGGGCTCACCACGAACGGCGTGTAAATCTTTTTATGACGCACTACACTAGGTGTTGAAGTTTTTTTTCTCTTGAGAATGGCGTCGCTATTTTTCCTTATTACCCACTCATGATTTGGGAGAGCGCCGCCGCCATGGTCTGGGCGATTCGCTCCGCGGTCAGCGATTTGGGG
>JBOHVJ010000567.1:0-6350 GCA_050735075.1 Binatia bacterium | reverse complement strand
GTCCAAGCCACAGACTCCTAGAGTGCCGGAAGAAAAGGAGCGGGAAAAAGACAGAGAAAGCGCTCCACAAAATTAGCTGCTGTGATAGAGAAATCCCCGCGTAATAATCAAGAAGAAAATAGCCTGGGATCATGATAGCAACCGTGGCTGCATAGTTAAGGTAAATGGCCCCGACAAAAAATCCCTGCTCACGCTCATACTTTAAATGACACTGAGGGCATTCCGGGTGCATCTTGAAAAGGCCGTAAAACAAAGAGCCTTTACTGCAACGAGGACACCTCAAGCGGCTGCTCGAAATGATAACCTGACCAATACGCCGAAGGCTCACCTGGCTACCTCAACTGAAGTTTCTCTGCATGTTATACTTCTAAGTCACTGTTTGAAAGGGAAAATTCTCTTGATAGGCCCAATCAGAAGATGGCGATGGCCGTTGCTAGCCCAAGCACATACAACCATTTTTGTTGAATAGGTGCGCTTGACTCCGAATGTCGTTCAACATAAAAGCTATACGGCTGAGCCTCATCTGAGTATTTCTAAAAGTAAGGAGGTCTGTATGAGACGTATTTTGAGAGCTTTAGCTATAGGGTTAACGATTGTCTCGTTTGCAGCAGGCTGCCAGGCACTAACAGGGAAGACGGCAGGAGAGACCATCGATGACGCTACGCTTACGGCGACGGTAAAGTCTAAACTGGTTGCTGATAAGGCTACAAATCTCTTACGCATAGACGTTGACACCAACCGTGGTACTGTTTACCTCAACGGCACAGTCGAGACGGCTGATCAAAGGGCACGCGCCGAGGAAATTGCGCGGCGGGTAGATGGCGTCAAAGGTGTGGTCAATAATCTCCAAACCCGACGTTAGAACACCATTGAAGCGAGGCGATCGAGCGCGGCTATCATAACCCGCCGGCCTGGGGGTATCTCGAAGGGCTGATGCGTCGAGCGAGGAGTGTCAAGCGTGTCGTCCGTCGAGCGTAGCACAGGCGTATCGCATCGGACCTGAGAGAGACTCTCAGGCCGGCTATGGCAGATGGGCCTTTTCAGCGGCCTATGAAGTTGAAAGATAAAGTCGCTCTAATTACCGGAGGCGGAAGGGGGATCGGAAAAGCTACTGCGCTAGCCTATGCCCGCGAAGGGGCAAGGCTGGCCATCTGCGCTCGGACCGCCGCGGAAATCGGAGAGACAGAGAAAGAGATCAAGGCCCTCGGCGTTGAGTGTCTTGGACTTGTATGTGATGTCTCCCTGGAGGAATCCGTAGATAAGCTTGGTGAGACCCTTCAAGAACATTTTGATAGGATTGACGTCCTGGTCAACAATGCCGGGGTGATGACCCGGCCTGTGTCCATCGCCGAGCTGGAGGTTAAAAAGTGGGACTACACAATGGCCGTCAATCTGCGCGGCCCTTTCCTCGTGACTAAAGCAGTCCTTCCCTTGATGATGCGGCAAAAGAGCGGCGCCATCATCAACGTCTCCTCTTCAATCGGCCGCGGGGGCTACGCCAACTTCGGCGCCTATGCCGCTTCTAAATGGGGAATAGAAGGATTTACCCATACTCTCGCCGCGGAGGTGAGGTCTTATAACATCCGCGTCAATTCTGTGGATCCCGGCTATGTGGCGACAAAACTAACCGGCTACCGCGGCAGCAAGCCCGAATCGGTCACCGAGATTTTTGTTTTTCTCGGGACCGACGAATCCAAAGGGGTCACCGGAAGGATGCTAAGTGCCTCTGGGTGGAGATCGGAAATCAGATAGAGACAGAGATTTTGAGACAGAGACCCCCCTCCTATCCCTGTCTCTATCTCTGTCTGAGTTCTGTGGCTTACTTTTTCTTCAGCAGGTCTAACGCCTCGTTAGCGGTTTTCACACCGCTTTTGTGATCCCCGGCGTCAAGATGCTTCTGGGCTTCGTCCAGTAGTGCTTTGACCTTATCCTCATTGGCTTTGGCAAGCTTGGCTTTTCCTAAGAGCTCACGGCCCTCCTTAATAAGCGGCGCTCACCTCGCCCACAAGGGCTGAGCCAACAGGATCAAAAGGCTAACCACTCCGAGTAAAGACCAGATTCTTGTCATTTTTTCCTCCTGCACCCAGTAGTCCCAATAGCTTCTCAATCCGCTCCTGATCAAAACCAACCACCGCTTCGCCGTCGATCAGCGTTACGGGTGTGCTCTGATAACCCAGGCCAAGCAGTTCTTTCAGCGCGGCCTGGTCCTCGCGCACGTTTTTGTCTACGAAGGGAATCCCCTTTTGAGAAAGAAACTCTTTCTCTCTATGACAGGGGCCTCAGCCAGGTTGGGAAAAAACAACAACCGATTTGGCCATTCTTTAACCTCCCCGTCGAGAAACAATTCGTGAATTTATATCATTTCCCCGGCTCTTTCGCAAAGAATCTATTTCACAGCAATGCCTTCGAATGGCACTCTATGGTGCCATTTCTGACTGGCCCCTCAGTAAAGCTCTTTCCCGGTTCTCACCTCTTCTCTTGGGCGCCAGCGGAGAAGATAGGCCTCAGCCCGGTCTATGGCCTCGTTACAAAGGATCACAACTAAGGCTAGTAAGAGAATTCCGCCCAGGGCGCCGGTCGTGGAGAAAAGAGAGGTGTTGTAGTTGATAAGATAGCCCAAGCCCTTGCTAGCCGCGATAAACTCTCCTACCACGGCGCCTACCAGGGCGTAGGGGAGGCTGATTTTTAGTCCGGTGGTGATCCACGGGATAGTGGCGGGGATGGTGACCTTAAATAGAATCTGTCGTTCGCTTGCCCCCATAATGCGCAATATATTCTTCAATTCTATGTCCACTCCTTTGACCCCCGAATAGGTGTTAAAGAAAGTGAGGAAAAAGACCACGATCACGACCAGGATGATTTTAGAATTCGGGCCGATGCCGAACCAGATGATAAAGATGGGGGCAAGGGCGATGCGTGGAATTCCGTTGAAAGCAACGATATACGGATCTAAAACCTGGGCCACGGTTTCCCTGCGCGCGAGCAGAAAGCCAAACCCAATGCCGGTAACGGCTCCGATAAAGAAGCCGGTAAAGGTCTCATAGAGGGTAATGGCGAGATGGCCAAAGATCGAGCCATCCGTGGTGACCTCCCAGAGGTAAAGAAAAACCCTGGAAGGGCTGGAGATCCAGAAAGGATCGATCATCCTTCCCGAGCTCAGCTCCCAGGAAATGAGCAGGAAGAGCCCGAAGAGGAGACGGTAGAGGTAAAGGCGACCCCGTCCGATCATTTGGGCAAAAATTCGTTGGTGACGATGTCGGAGTGGGCCACCCGCTTTTTCAACAATCCTGCCACCTCAAGAATGTCCTGCGTGGTCTGCACGCTACGCTCGGTGGTGCGGCCATCGGAACTCAGCGTCGGCAGCAGCGATCTGACGCCGACTAGAAGGATCGCCGGATCGGTTTTGCCCAAGGCCGGTTTGAGGGCTTCGGTGACCTGTTCCGGGGTGCTGCCGAGGGCCCACTTATTCGCTTTAACCAGCGCACGGACCATTCTTCGCACCAGATCAGGATCCTTCTTGGTCGTCTCCGGACGCGCGACAAGATTTTCCATGAGAAACTCGGAGATCGATGGGTCCTCTCCTTTAGCGTTGTTAATGAACATGATGGCAAAACCGCGATGGATGGCGGTCTCGGGCACCGGAGGGGCCGTTAAGGCTAGGTCGACCTTGCGGTTTTCCAGGGCTGCAAGCCAGGTCGGACCCGCGCCTATGGGGATAATCTGCACATCCTGCTGCGGCACGTAGCCCGCCTTTCGGATGACGAAGGCCGCGAGATGGGCAGTCAGTGCCGCTGGATTCGTAACACCAACCGTGAGTCCTTTAAGGGCCTTGAGTTTTTCTGCTAACGGGCTGTTCTCGGTTATGCCTTTGGCCTTGGCAGCCTCTCTGTGAATGGCCCAGTTGATCAAGACCCTGTTAAGAGCGCTCATGACCATGAGGAGAGGCTTGCCCTCCTGGTAGGCCAGGATGACGTTGTCTCCTGTGGTAAAGGTGAAATCCGCCTCACCTGCGATCAACGCTCTGATGTCCGGTCCACCCCCGCCTGTCGAGGTCATCTCGACGTCCAACCCCTCTTCGGCGAAAAAGCCCTTCGATTGGGCTATGTAGAGTGGCGACATGGTGAGAGCAACAACGGGTTTGGTGAGCTTGACCTTCCTTTTCGGTGCTTGGGCTTGTGCCGGCGGGAATGGAATGGTGAGAGAGAAAAGGACCGCGAACACGGTGACTGAGATAAGCCGCTTCATTGCAATTCTCCTTTCTATTCTATGCTTCGACCAATTTAACTTCGGGCCGCAACTCCTTCCACAGCCTTTCGTAGGTTGTGCGGAACTCTTGGCTTTCATGTATCTGATAGACGTCCCGGGGGCGAGCTATCGGTACGTCGGCAGTATATTTGACCCTTCCGGGACGGGACGTCATAACCACCACCCGGTCTGCCAAGGTGATTGCTTCGATCAGATCATGGGTAATGAAGATGATCGTCTTTCTGGTGGCGGACCAGAGCTTGAGTAGTTGGTCTTGTAGCACAATTCGCGTCTGAGCGTCCAGGGGGCCGAACGGTTCATCCATCAGAATTAGCTCTGGGTCATAGATGAGGGTGCGTACGATGTTGGCCCGCTGCCGCATGCCTCCGGACAGCTCATGCGGGTAATGCTCTTCAAAGCCATTCAGTCCAACGCGCTCAATCAGCTCTTCGGCGTGACGTTTTCGCTCGCCCCTTTCCACACCCCTGATCTCTAAAGCGATCTCTACGTTTTGGACAAGTGTACGCCACGGAAGGAGGTTGTCTTTTTGCGTAACGTAGCCGATCTCCGGATTGATTCCGTTGATGGCACGGTTGCGAAAGAGGATGCGGCCAGAGCTTGCCTGAAGGAGACCCACGATGAGATTCAATAGCGTGGACTTACCACACCCTGATGGTCCTACGACAGTGACAAACTCGCCCTCATCCACAGTAAGGCTCAAGGAGTCCAGGGCCAGGACCTTTTTCCCCCGAACGTCAAACTCTTTACTGACACCTTGAACAGAGAGAAGCGGCACCATCGAGTCTAACCCCGATCCGAAAAAGATTCAGGGCAGCGGGATTCTAATACTAAGCAAGGTTCAAAGGGAAGAGAAAAAGCAAGGCCCCTGGGATCATTCCACGGGCCTTGCCAGCTAAAGATTGGCTAGCAGCCGGCTACGCATGTGCCGCTGCCATCGAATTCCATGGTTGCGCCGCTCAGAGGGACATGGACGCGTATCCTTCGCACTAAATTAATGAAGCGCTCTACCCGTGTGCCTGGATTGACTGCTCCTCCTGTTGTAGAAACCTGATTGGCGTGCTCGGGGATGACGCTCCGAGGTCTGATGAGTTCATTGACAGCGAAAGCAGCCTCATCAGGTCCCATGGTAAAAAGGTCACCCATGTGAACGACGGCAAGATTCGGCCTGTAAAACCGACTCTGAGTCGCCCAATCTCCAAGAAGGCCTGAGTCGCCAGTCCAAAGAACTGTAAGGCCATTCGTAAAGCGGAGGATGTAACCGGTCTCATGCCCGGCATAGCCGGTTAGCCCTTCAGGCACATTAGGCTCGTCGATGTGCATTCGCGACGCGCCGGCCGCGTGAAACGCGGGAATAGTAGTGATTTTCACTCCCTGGTTCTCACCCTCGAAGACGGCAGTGCGGGTCCCTCCCCGAATAACGCCGACGCAGGGAGAGGTACGCGGTACAGTAAAGGTATTATCTAAGCCAGCCGCGGGGCAATTAACAGGCGGGGGTGTTCCAAGAGCAGCTGCGACATTTGAGATTTTTTTCGTCGAAAAGTCTGGCAGCTCTCCACCTACGAGCACAGCGGAATTGTGTACCGCTGCTATCTCAGGGACGTTACCTTCGCTTGGGAATGCAAAGCCTGTACTGGATGTGCCGCCGCAGTTAGTGTGGAAGAAATCTCCCCAATGGTCCACATGGGGATGGTCAACAAGAAGAACATGTACACCACCTGATGACCCTGTAGGGTCGGGCAGCCTCGGGTCGGCGGAGCCATTTACTGTTCGTCCCGGGGCAATGAGGACTCGCACCCCGGTCGGGTCCTCAAAAAGCAAGGCTCGGTCACCGGCGCAGAACTCCCCTCCGGCTGCGCCAAGTGGTGTGATCTTCACCGTCTGTGCCCAGGCCAAGGACCATCCTAAGCCTAGGACAAAGACGAAAAACAAAGCTATGAGCCATTTTACCTTCATTGTTTTACCCTCCTTTACCTATTTTTAACATCCACTTTTCGTACGCTCCCTACCTGACTTGCCCTCACTCACCCCTTCTTCGGCAAAGAGACTGTGTCATAAGGCCGTTCATGGTTCGACAAGCTCACCAC
>JBOHVJ010000566.1:0-21919 GCA_050735075.1 Binatia bacterium | reverse complement strand
CTCCTTATCCTCGCCAAAGTACTTTTCCAAGGACTCAATTCGAACCATGTTTCTCTTTTCTGCCATCTTCCCTCCTTGCGACTCCTCGTGTTTACTCATCCTTTTGATATTCGGCTCCAACAACCAATCAAAGAGTAAGCAGGAAGCTCTACCGTTCTAATACGCCAATCTTTGCTCCTAGCAGTCTAGCCACGGTAACGATGGTTACCATAAGAAGCACCATCAGAACCCCCAAAGCACATACATAAGTGTATTGCCCACCCTCCCATAGGTCAAAGGCCATGATGGAAAGTACGACGCTGTTATAGGAGTAGAGGAGAATTGAGGTGGAGAGCTCCCGCAAGGAGACGATACTGATATAGATCCATCCGGCCATAAAGCCTGGCATCAAAAGGGGGATAATAACACGCCAGAAAGTTTGCCTCCACGAAGCCCCGCTTACGTTAGAGGCCTCCTCCAGCTCTTTATTGATCTGGACCATAGTAGCCGAGGCAGCCCGGATGCCATAAGGCATGTACTTGGTTATGTAGGCAAGCAGGAGCACCCAAATGGTGCCATAGATAGGGATGGGAAGAGTCAGATAAACCCAGATCAGGCTCACCCCCAAGACGATGCCCGGTATGGTGATGGGCAGAAAGGTGATGCTTTCCAGAATCCCCCTGCCTCGAATCTTTGACTTCACGGTGATCCACGCAATCACAGAGGTGAGAAGCATCGTCAGAGTGGCTGAGCCTATAGAGAGATAGAAGCTATTTTTAAAAGCGACCCAGGCCAGAGGGTAGTTCAGAATATATTTGTAGTTGGCGAGGGTCAGCTTGTCTAGGAGCTCCCTCGAGGGAACCCCATAGTAAGGGATCAGCGAAGACCATAGAAGCACCAGGAGTGGTAAGACCAGAGCTGTAAAAAAGATCACACAGGCACTGCCAAGGGTCACGTAGCGCCACGGGCCAAGATCAATCACCCGCGGCCGGTAACCTTTGCCGGTAATGGTTGCATAACGCTCCTCGCGCTTCGTGGCCTTTTGGTAGAGTAATATCCCGGAAACACTGAGGAACATAACGCTTACCGCATAGGTGCCGGCCAGGCCAAAATCCGAGGGAAACTGGTGAATGGCGAGGAATATCTTGGTCGTGAACACAGAGATCTTTGCCGGCACGCCCACCAAGGCTGGAACTTCAAAGGCCTCGATCCCGCGGATAAACATGATCAGAAGCACACTCAGCATGGCCGGGCGCATGACCGGAAGGGTGATGCGGCGAAAGGTGGTCCAGTTCCTAGACCCTGCCGCCATGGAGGCCTCCTCTAAAGAGGGATCCATGGAGCGAAAAGCTGCAGACATGAGAAGGAAGACGATGGGATAATCATGGATCGACTCCACCCAGATCATCCCCCACATGCTATAGACATTAAACGGAGGCGATTGCAGCCCAAAGAGGTTCATGAAGGTCAAATTGATCAACCCTATCTTGGGGCTAAGCAGGAGAATCCAAGCAATGGTGTCCAGGATCCCGGGGATGATATAGGGGATCAAGGCCATCACGATGAACAGCTTTTTGAAAGGGGTGTTCGTCCTCTCGCTCAGCCAGGCAAGATAGGTCCCAATCAGAAAAGTGAGGGCTGAAGTTCCTAGGGCATACCTAAAGGAGTTCCAGAAAAGGAGATAGAATTCCTTATCGCTGTAAGCCTTGATGTAGTTCTGAATCGTATAGGTAGCCCCGGGTTCTCCTATGGGCGCGCTGCGGATGCTACCGTAGAGAAGCATCACGAGGGGAATGCCCGCGAGGTAGAGAACAAATAAGGAGCAGCTTATGAGAATCAGGGTCTGGGAATTTAAATATCGCCGCACTCGTTTTTCTCCAGGGCAGGCTCCCTAGACATTGATATCGTGAACCACCTGGTCCGCAACCATAGTCTTGCGGACCTCTTCTTCGATCTGACCCCAAAGGGAATCCTCATATTCCAGGAACTCCTTCGATCGTTTTACCCCGAGGGTGCGCGGACGGGGGATATTGACTTTCAACACATCCTTCACCCTGCCCGGCCGGGCACCGAAGATGATCACCCGATCGGCCAGATAGATAGCCTCGTTGATCTGGTGGGTAATAAAGAGAACTGTCTTTTTGGCCGCATTCCAAATCCGGAGCAACTCCAGTTGCATAATCTCCCGGGTCTGGGCATCAAGAGCAGCGAAAGGCTCATCCATGATCAGGATCTCGGGGTCCACGGTAAGGGCCCGCGCCAGGTTGCAACGCTGCTGCATGCCACCGGAGAGTTCATGAGGGTAATGATCTTCGAAGCCAGCGAGCCCTACGAGCTTAATAAAACTAAGCGCCCTCTCTTTCTCCGCCTGACCATCGAGTCCCCGGCATTCCAGCCCGTAAATGACGTTTTTAAAGACCGTTCTCCAAGGCATTAGACAGGGGTCCTGAAATACCATAGCCCGGTCCGTGCCCGGTCCTGTAACTTCCTTCCCGTCGAGCATGATCTTCCCCCCGGTGGGTTTCAGCAGCCCGTCCGTAATATTAATAAAAGTGGTCTTGCCACAACCGCTAGGACCGACAATGGTTACAAACTCACCCTCTTCGACAGCGAGATTGACATTGTCCAGCGCCAGGAGTCTTCCGCCAGTACGGGGCTGGTAATACTCCATCCTTAGACCGATTGCCTGTAATTTCGTTCTTGCCATTTAGGTCCTCCTTTACGTTTCCTCTACTTACCCATAGGCGTTGACTGGCCGAGTCTATTTAAATCATTACAGCCTTGTCAAGATTGTCAGAGAGTACAAGCATTCGGCTTCCTGTCCCAGGCTCCCTTCCCCTCGCAGTCCCATGGCGTCTTGTTGAGCGGAGGGGCTCCGAAGCAGGGGAGACATCCGTACTAGACGGTCTCACAGGGAGAGAGCCAATCGGGTTAAGTCCCTAGGGAGCAGAGAGGCGAAGGCCCATTGGCTCCCGCTGAGGGGCAGCCCCCTCCGCTTCCGCTTGGCACTACTTTTCGCGACAGGGCCCAAGCTTTCTTGACAAGACCGTGGCGAATCGGATAGGTACAAAGCTCCGACTTTTTCCCAGGAAGGGCATCCAAAAGCTCCTTCCGGCCCGACTTTTTATCTGTAAAGAGATCAGATTGCAAGAGGCAAGGAAGGGCTTAAGACCCGCATCGAATCAGAGAGTTAAGCTAAAGATTAAGGAGGATTAATGAACGCAGATTTAGTTATTAAAAACGGATGGGTGGTGTCACCCGAACACACCTTTAAGGGTGGGGTTGCCATCAAGGACGAAAAATTTGTCGCCATCGGGACTGACGATACTCTTCCCCAAGGCGAGGAAGAGATTGACGCCAAGGGAAAACATATCTTGCCCGGCATCATCGACGGCCATGTTCACTTTCGAGAGCCCGGACTGAGCCATAAAGAAGACTTCACGACAGGCTCGACAGCAGCAGTCTGTGGCGGCGTCACCATGGTCATGGACATGCCGAACGTGGTCCCTCCTACTGCCGACGCAGACAAGGTGAGGGAGAAGATAAAGATCGCAGAGGGAAAATTTCTAACCGATTTTGCCTTCTTCGGTGTGGTGGTTCAAACCAACACGGACCAGATCCTTCCCATGGCTGAGGCCGGTGTCATCGGCTACAAGATCTTCTTCGGCGAGACCATCGGCAACCTCCCCTTCCCCGACGACGGGATGTGCCTGGAGGCCTTTAGCTTCATCTCCCAATCCAAACTGCCTCTGGGCATCCATGCGGAAAACCGCCAAATCATGAGCTATTACACGAACAAACTCAAAGCCGAAGGCAAGAACGATCCGGTCTACTGGGAGGCCTCCCGTCCCGATATCTGCGAGGCGGAGTCCGTTCACCATGCCTTGTTCTTCGCCGAGACATTTAAGACGAAACTCCACGTCTACCACATGAGCTCAAAGCAGGCAGCCTGGATGGTACGCGACGCCAAGGCCCGTGGCTTGAGGGTAACCGCCGAGACAGGTCCCCACTATCTACTGCGGGAATATAAGGACATGGCAGAGGTGGGACCGCTTCTCAAGATGAATCCACCGGTGCGCACCCGCGACCATGCGGAGGTCCTCTGGGACGGCCTCCTCAAGGGCTACGTCGATATGATCGCGACGGATCACTCGCCCCATACGCTTGAGGAAAAAGGGTCAGACATAATGGGAAAAATGACTAAGCCGGCGATCTGGGACTGTATCTCAGGCTTTTGCGGAGTGGAAACCGCCGTCCCGCTGATGCTGACCGAAGTCAATAAGGGACGAATGAGCTTGAACCATTACGCCAAGCTCACGTCGGAAAATCCCGCCAAGGTCTGGCAAATCTATCCCCAAAAGGGAGCCATCCGTCTCGGATCAGACGGGGATGTAACGATTGTAGATATGGACAAAGAGGGAGTCGTTGACGTCAATAAACTCCACAGCAAAAACAAACCCTCTCCATGGCATGGCTGGAAGGTCAAGGGGATGCCTGTATGCACGATCGTGCGTGGCCATGTCCAGATGCGCGATAGCGAGGTAGTAGGAAAACCAATTGGACGCGTGGTGCGGCCTAAGCCGGCATGACGTCATTCGTCTACTCGTATATTCGTCAATCGAGTCAACGAATAACTAATAACGATTAACGAACGCCATGAGGCGACCAGAAACTCTTGAAATCTTTCAGCCGACCTCGCTACGGGAGGCTAGCGAGATCCAGAAAAAGAACGGACCTGGAGGGTACTTTCTCGCGGGCGGAACCGATTTAGTTATCGCGATCAAGGAGAAGGGGCTAGTCCCGCGTTATATAGTTGACCTCAAGCGTATCCCCTCTTTAAGCGGGATCCGCGAGAATCCTGACGGTTCCCTTACCATCGGCGCCCTCACGACCATGAGGGAGGTGGAGACTTCTCCCCTGGTTCTTAAAAGGTATCCCTTCTTGGCTCAGAGCGCGGCAGAGGTGGGTTCGATCCAGATCCGCAACCGTGCAACCATTGGCGGCAACATGGCCAATGCCACTCCATCCGCCGACGTCGCGCCCGCTTTGCTAGTTCTCGAAGCCAAGGCCAAGATCTCAGGCCTTAGCGGAGAAAAATCTGTCCCACTGGAACAGTTCTTTGTCGGCCCGGGGAAAACCACCATGCAGCAGGATGAGATCTTGACCGAGTTGATCATTCCTCCTACTCCCTCTTCTTTGCGCGGTGACTACATCAAATTCTCCCCACGGGAGATGATGGACCTGGCATACGTCGGTGTTGCCATCGCCTTGGTTCTAAATGGAAAAGAGAAAAGGTGTGAGAAAGCCCGGATCGCTCTCGGAGCAGTCTCGCCGACGCCGATGAGATCGCGAAAGGCTGAGGCCCTGATAGAAAATCAGATCCTCACCGAAGCGTTGGCCGAACGGGCCGGTGAAGAGGCCTCCAGAGAGTGCAAACCGATCAGCGACGTGCGCTCCTCAGCAGAGTACCGAAAGGCGATGGTCGGAGCTATGACCAAACGTGCCTTACTCAACGCGGCGGCTGAGCGGCCTCTGACTTCCTGGATGGAGAGAAGGGAAAAAAGATACTAACCATCAGATCAAGGCAAAATGCAAAGTGCAAATTTGAAAATGAAAAATGGACGAGATGAAAAGATTTTAACTTTTACATTTTGCAATGCGCTGAAAAGCAACAAGGAAAGATGATGAAGAAAAAAATCCAAATAACGTTGAATGGTAAAGGCGTGGCCCTGGAGGTACCTGCGCATCGTGTCCTCTTAGACCTGCTCCGTGACGAGATCGGCCTCACCGGAACCAAGGAAGGCTGCGGCACCGGCGATTGCGGGGCCTGCACCGTCTTTCTCAACGGCAAGCCGGTTAATTCCTGTCTCATCTTCTCCGGAGAGCTCGATGGGGCGGATCTTATCACCATCGAAGGCCTGAAGATCGGCCCAGAGCTGCACCCGATTCAGAAGGCGTTTATCCAAGACGGAGGCGCGCAGTGCGGTTACTGCACCCCCGGCATGCTTATGATGGCGAAGTCTTTCCTGGATGAAAATCAGAATCCCACTGAGGAGGAGATCCGCTTCGCCCTGTCCGGGAATCTATGCCGCTGCACCGGATATGCCAAGATCGTCCAGGCCGTTCAGGACGCCGCTAAAGAACTCCGGACTAGGCAGGCAAATCAGGGTTAAATTGAACCAAGTACGAAATCTAACGTGTCTGTTCTGAAAAGACCTTCTGCATGTCACCCTGAGCGCAGCGAAGGGTCTCGTGCGTCCAATAGATTCTTCGCGGAGTTTATCCTGAGCGGGGAAAGTAGATTCTTCGCTCAGCTCAGAATGACAGACGCGGGGATTTCTTCATCGTATGTGGAGTTTCATCCTGGGTTCATTGAGTTACGAAAAAACCGGAGAATCATAGATGGCGGAACTAACAGTCGTCGGTAAGCCGATCACAAGAGTAGACGTCGAGGAGAAGGTTACCGGGCAGGCGATTTATGGCTATGACTTGGTCCTTCCCGATATGCTTTATGGCAAGGTCCTCTTCAGTCCCAAGCCCCACGCCAGGATAAAGCGCATCGATACCGAGAAGGCCAAGAAATATCCCGGCGTGCACGCTGTGATCACGGGAAAGGATGCGCAGTGGACGCACGGCGAATCGATCAAAGACAAACCCTTTTTAGCCCAAGGAAAGGTTCGCTATATCGGTGAGCCTGTGGCAGCGGTAGCTGCCGTGGACGAAGACACAGCCCAAGCCGCAGTCAAACTGATCGAGATGGAGTACGAAGATCTGCCTGCCTATTTCTCTCCCGAGGAGGCCTGCAAGCCCGAAGCCATCGCCATCCATGAGGATTTTGCTAGCTATCGCAAAATGGATTTTATCGTGGGCGCTCCCATGCCCAACGTCTGCGAACATTTTAAGCTGAGAACAGGAGATGTCGAGCGAGGTTTCCGAGAAGCGGATCTGGTCCTGGAAGAACGCTATTCCGTCCCCATAATCCAGCACGCAGCCATGGAGCCCCATTCGGCCCACGCCCAGGTGGATCCGGAAAGCGGCCGGGTCACCATCTGGGTGGCCAACGACGCCCCCTTCCGAGCTCTGCATGAAATCACAGAAGCCCTTGGGCTCCCCAAAGAAAAGATTCGGCTGATCAACCCTCTTCAAGGTGGCGGGTTCGGCTCCAAAGGCGGACTCAAAGTGGAGCCAATCGCCGTAGCCCTGGCTTTTCACACCAAGGGCAGACCGGTCCGGGTCAAGTTCAACCGCGAGGAGACCTTCATCTCAACACTGACGCGTCACGAAGCCATTGTTGACATCAAGAGTGGTGTCAAAAAGGACGGCACGCTCTGGGCGCGCCAGATGATTTTGTACTGGGGAGCGGGGGCCTACGCTGAGAAAAGTCCGACCGTCTGTATCAGAGGCAGTCTACCAGCGCCCGGACCTTACCGCATCCCACACGTCAAGGTAGATGGATATGCGGTATACACCAACAAGCCGGTAGCCGGTTCCTTCCGAGGCTACGGCATTCCCCAGGGAGCCTGGGCGTGCGAGCAACATACGGACGAGCTAGCCCGGAGATTAAAAATGGATCCGCTCGATTTCCGTCTAAAGAATGTTTTCGTCGATGGAGATCTTTCCTACTGGGGAGAGCAGCTCCATAACGTGGGATTGAAAGAGACCTTGCTGAAGGCGGCCGAGGCCATAGAATGGGGAAAGAAGGATGAAAATTCGAAATTAGAATCTCGAAATTCGAATTTAAAGACAGGCAAAGGGCTGGCTTGCATCTCCAAGCCTACTCGGACCCCAACCACATCAGCCGCTGGGGTACTAGTCAATAGCAAAGGGGAAGTCACTGTGTTGGCAGGGACAGTCGAGATCGGTCAAGGATGCAACACGATCCTTTCCCAGGTGGCGGCTGAGGAGCTGAAGGTGCCGATCGAGAAGGTTCGCATGGCGCCTTTGGACACAGACGTGATCCCCTTTGACGCCTCGACTACCTCTAGCCGAAGCACCTATCACATGGGTAACGCCGTGCGGCGCGCGGCCATCGATGCACGCGAAAAGCTGGCGGAAATGGCTGGCCCAATGCTGGAGGCACGGAAGGCGGACCTCAACTTCTCAGATGGAAAGATCTACCTTAAGGACCATCCGGAAATGAGCCTTCCCTTCGGCGAGGTGATTCGAAGGAAGCTCGGGACCGATGGAGTCCTTCGGGGAGACGCCTCCTACACCTATGAGATAGGAAAGGATCTGGATCTGGAAACTGGGCACAGCGATCACGCCTCGGCCTTTTACATGTACGCGACTCAGGCGGCCGAGGTTACTGTGGACGAGGAGACCGGCAGGGTGCGCCTCCTTCGTATGTCTGCGGCCCACGATGTTGGAAAGGCTATCAACCCGCTGAACTGCGTGGCGCAGATCGAGGGCGGCCTGGCCATGGGGATCGGTTCGGCGTTGCATGAAGAGATGGTCGTCGATAATACAGGAAAAGTACGCAACCCATCTTTTTTGGACTACCACCTGGTCACTTCACTTGATGTTCCAAAAATGATTCCGATCATCGTTGAGTGTGCCGAGCCCGAAGGACCCTATGGGGCTAAGGGGCTAGGCGAGCCTGGCCTGGCGCCCACCCCAGCAGCCATCGGGAATGCCGTCGCAGACGCTTTAGAAACAAGAATCTATGATCTCCCGCTCACCCCAGAGCGGGTTTACTGGGCGATTCAGAA
Source organism: Binatia bacterium (assembly GCA_050735075.1). Taxonomy (GTDB): domain Bacteria; phylum Desulfobacterota; class Binatia; order UBA9968; family UBA9968; genus JAHFAO01. The sequence continues at coordinate 13,232 of JBOHVJ010000566.1, read as the reverse complement.
GAAAAAAAAGCAGGCAGCTTAGGGCCTGTACTAGTTCGAAGATGGGACCGTGGGTCGATCCAGCACTTCCTGGATCTTTTCCAGGACTTTTTCCGGCAGTAGCGGTTTCTGCAGAAAGTCTCGAGCACCTAACCTCTGCATTTCAGCTAATAAATCGGGATCTAGGTAGCCACTGATGATCAGGACTTTAGCCTTTGGATTAACTTCTTTGACTTTCAGGTACACTTCTCGGCCGCCGATCTTTGGCAGTCCCAGGTCCAGAAGGATCAGTCCGATCCTATCCTGATGGCCCAGGTAGATCTGGATTGCGTCCTCACCATTTTCGGCAGAAAGCACGCTATAGCTACTCTTTTCCAGGAAATGCCTCCAAGCACGGAGCAACATTCTTTCATCCTCTACCACGAGAATCGTTTTCCCTTCTTCCATAAGTCTTTCAAGCGTCCGTTCCCGTCATGGATGTCGCCGCCAGCGACGGGATGTAGAGATAGAGACGGAATTCCGTACCCTGTCCCTTTGCACTCCGGACGTCAATGAACCCTTCATGGTTGCGAACAATTCCGTATACGGCTGCAAGGCCAAGGCCAGTGCCGCCTTTCTTTTCTTTAGTGGTGAAGAAGGGCTCAAAGACCCGGCTCTGCGTGTCTTCATCCATTCCCACACCCGTGTCGGCCACGCTTATGCGAATATAGTCGCCCGGATGAGCCTCGGGATGCCACTGCTTGAGATTACTCCCGGTCTCCCTTCCCGTGCTAATAGAAAGGATGCCGCCCTCGGACATCGCATCCCGCGCATTGACGCACAGGTTCAGCAGTGCCTGCTGTAGCTGATTGGCATCCGCCTCGATCAACGGGAGACCTGGATCTAGCATCAGCGATAGACGGATCGTCTTGGGGAAAGTCTCTCGGATTATATTCGATAGATCGACGACCAGTTCGTTCACTTGCATGGTTTGGTGGGATAACGGGGTTTTCCTGGCAAACGTGAGCAATTGTTGCACTAAGCTCGCACCGCGCTGTCCCGCGCTGATGATCGCCTCAACACTCTCCAAACGCTCCTCTGGTTCCAAGCCATTTTCCTTCAGGATGGCCGCGTATCCCATGATGAGCGCTAAAATGTTGTTGAAATCGTGAGCAATGCCAGAAGCCAGCGTCCCGACAGCCTCCATCTTCTGAGCATGGCGAAGCTGTTGTTCCAGTTCCTCCCTCTCGTTGATGCTATGGCGAAGCTCAGCATTGGCGCGACTCAGCTCGGCGGTGCGCCGCGTGATTCTTGCTTCGAGCTCGGCGTTGAGCTTGCGCAGCTCTGTCTCAGCGCGATCTCTTTCATCCGAGCGCTCCTGAATCATCAGCGCCGCAGTTTGTATGGAGCTTCGCAGGGCCTCGACTTCGCGCACAGAGGAGGAGACAGCGGCCGGTATTTCTCCCTTTCCCAAAAGCTTAGCGGATTCCGAAAGTGATACGATCGGTTTCGAAATCCGTCGTCCCACAAACATCGCCACGAAAATCGCCACGACCAAAAGCCCCATGCCGATACTTGTAACAGCCCAGACAGTTTTGCGCAGGGGAACTTCAAACACCGACGCGGGAACCGCCAGACCAACCGACCAGCCCGAAATGGACGAGCGGCTATACGCTGCGTACCAAAGAACGCCTTCGTTGACAGCCTTGATCCATCGTTCCAGCCTAGCGGGGTTCGCCTTTGCCATCAAAGGTCCTACAGGCTTTCCGACAAACTCTCCGGGCAAATGGGTCCTCGCAACTATATTTTTATCTTGGTCTACAACGAGCCCTATCCATTCGGATGGGAGCTTTTGCTCTAACAGAATTTCCGTGAACGCGTCTGACTTAAAGGTCGCCGAAAGGACATATTTCACTTTACCTTCGCTAATCACCGGCACCCGGACACCAATCCCCCAGCCGCTGGCGGCTCCCGAAGTGAAACCCTGAACAATCGGCTTTCGCTGTTGGAGCACGCGCTCGAATGTCTCAGTGTCTATTACCTTGGGAAGACGAAGTCCCTTGGAACCTAGAAGAACATTTACAAGCTGCTGACCTTTGGGATCTGTAAGAATGATGTTTTGCCAGCCGAGTTGGCTTGGCAAAAAGCGCCTGCAAAGCTCGTCAAATGCGCCAAGGTTTCGGTTATCCAGGTGCTCAGAGGTGCCCAAGACCTGCAGAGCTGTTATGGTACGTTCCAGCTCTTTATCGATTGTCTGGCGAAGCGCCCGGGCCGTATCCTTCATTCTTCCCTCCAGGACCGCTCGCTCCTGGCCGGCCAAGCGAACGAGCATTACCACCGAGAAGCCCAACGCAGGAATCAGGATGACGAGGACAAGTAGAATAAGATAGGAGCGTAGGGAGAGGGGAACAGAGAAGAGGCAACCCACAAGGGTGCGACCGCGCAAAGAAAACCGTGCCATTGAAGCTCCTTTATCGACCAACCGGACCCGGTTAAGGCTAGGAGCGTCAAACCGAGAAGAACTTCATATGACACCATGAAGGAGGTTGTCAAGGTCTTTATGGAAATTTAAATGCAGGTAAGCTTAAAGATCGTTAGGACTCGTCAAAAATGCGGACGCCGGTAAGCCGCTCGATATGGCGTCCGAAGCGATACTTCATCTCCGGCCCTTCCATAGGCGGTTCTTTCAGCTTCTTTCCGACTTGCTCTACCTCCAGCACCATGAAGGTGTGGCCAGGCACCAGGACCGCGCTGTCAAAGTCACGTTTAAGGGAATCTAACTTATCAAAGCGATAGACCCGCTCTATCCCGACTGCCCGTGCCATTGCGGCATAATCGTTCGATGAGGCGTTGGGGAGCCGGACCTCATACGTTGAGCCGTAACACCGGTTGGATACCAGAAAGTGCTTCAGGTTCAGTAGATTCATCTGATGCTCGACCATAAGCATTCCCGGGTTCATACAGAATGCCCCGTCGCCACTGAAAACCCATACCGGCGTTTGCGGCACGCCGACGGCAATGCCCGTCCCGAACATCGAGGCCAGGCTCATGGACGCCTCGAGATAAAATACGCCGTCAGAGTCGTGGGTGACCTCCCGCCACATCTCGGAACAGTTTCCGGCGGAGGTGACAACCAGTTCTTTGGTCCTCCGGCTCGCGATATATTCAAAACACTCGCGAAACTTCATTCTGCTTCCATAAAGCTGACCGATGACCCCTGACCGACGACCGGTCTCCCGTCCCCGGTCTGCCGTCATTCTATTGCCTGCTGCCTCACGCCTCTTGCCTCTTAAAAAGAATCACTGTTCTCCCCGCAACACGGAGCGGGTAAAACCCACCACGACTGGCCGATTCATCACACGAGAATGTGTGTAGGCCCTTGGGATCTCCGTTACTTTTTCCGGTGTGTCCACTATCACATAGGGCATGCTGATCGAATCCATCAGTGGCAGGAGGTACAGTCCATTGGAAACATGATACTTGGCGTGATCGCCGAAGCCGCCCCGCAGCGTGATGAAGATGAGAAGAGGAATCTGATAGCTGTAGTTAATCTTTGTGAGGGCATAGATGCAGGTCATAAAACCCGAGGCTCCCATCAATGCCAAGGCCCCCGTGCCGCTAAAAAATGCCCCGGAACACAGACCGATCGCCGATTCTTCTCGGTTCACCGGTACATGGATGAATCGCTGATCCTGATCGAAGGCCTCGATCAAGTCAGATATCCAGGTATCCGGCAGGCTCGCCACTAACTTGATCCGGCACTGTGCCACCTCCTCAACGATCTGAGCGGTGATGCCTGTCACTGCTTCAATCAGCCCACACCTCCTTACTTTATTGGGCCCGCGCAACTCATCGCTGCGCGAGGAACGACTTGGCGCGTGCAAGTTCCGGTCGCACAGTGTCGGCGTTCTTCGACAGCGACACGAGCTTCGCAAAGTAGTCTGCAGCCTTCTGCCGGTCGCCGGCGGCCTCGGCGGCCCGGGCCGCCCCATAGATAACCTCCTTGCGTGAAGAACAACCCCGTCGAGATCATGCCGGAAACGATAGGAAGCGATAAAACCAGCGGAAGAAGCGCTTTCATCCCTTTCTATCCGATCAGGCAAACCCCATCTTGCGACCCCAGTTTTCGGGCTCCTTTAGGAAATCCAAGATCTGTCTGCTCGCCTCATCGCTGAAGTACTTCTTGCTGAGGCCGGTATCTAATACATCATCCCAATTCGCCAGGGTATGGAGCTGGATATCGTGCGCGGCTAGATTTTCTTTTCCCTCGTGTAAATCCAGACGCTCCGAACTGTACTCGAAGATACAGAGACAATGCGTGATCTTCGCCTTTTGCGCGCGTATGCCGATGTTGAATCTGAGCTTGCTCATGCCGTCTGTGACCAGATCCTCGACCAGCAAAACCCTCTGGCCGGCCTCTAAAATACCTTCGACCTGCTTTGTACGACCGTAGCCTTTGGGGTCTTTCCGCACATAGATCATCGGCTTACGCAGTCTGTGAGAGACAAAAGCCGCATAGGGGATGCCCGCTGTTTCACCGCCTGCTACCACATCGATGACATCCAACCCGATATCTCTCTCGGCCTTATTCGCCAATTGTCCGACAATCTCGTCCCTGACATCCGGAAAGGAGAGCAACCTGCGGCAGTCGATGTACACCGGCGAGATCCTACCAGAGACGAAGACAAAGGGCCGCTCCTGATAAATCTGAATCGATCCAGTCTTTAACAGCATTTCAGCAATGGCGATCCTAGAATCCTGACTGCTTTTACTCATGCGCTCTCCTCCGATTCATCCTTCATCCTTCGCATCGCTATAACATAGCCTTTTTTCTTTGCCAACGGTAAAATCTTTTCTCTATCTCTGTCCCCGTCTCTGTCTCTAATCCCCTTTATCAAAAACCAGCAAAGCTGCTAATATGCAGAACAAAGACGTCAACCCAATGGGTCGAAGTACGAAAGAGATAAGCATCAACAAACGGCGCCTGCTGCACGATCTGAACGCCGTATCCAGGATCGGCCTGGGAGACCACGGCTCGGTGACCCGCCTGGTCTTCTCCATTAAGGAACTAAGGAGTAGGCAACTGCTAATCCACCTGATAACTCAGGCTGGACTCGAAATCCATATCGACCGGATCGGCAACATCTTTGGTCGACTAAACGGCTCCAACCCAAGGGCGCCTGCGGTCTTGGCCGGCTCCCACTTGGATACGGTTGTCCAAGGGGGAAAATTCGACGGGCCAGTGGGTGTGATAGGCGCCTTGGAGGCAGTAAGAACTCTAAAAGAAAACAAAGTTCCTCTCTCATCTCCGGTGGAGGTAGTGTGCTTTATCGGCGAGGAGTCCAGCCGCTTCGGCTTTTCGACTTTAGGGAGCAGCTTGGTCGCTGGCCAGGTGCACAAGGAAGACCTGGCAAACGCAGTGGATGCGCAGGGAACGAAACTGGAGGACATCCTTTCAAGCCTGGGCATCTATCGTGATAACCTAGCGTCCCTAAAGCGAGACCCGGAAACATTGAAGGCCTATTTAGAACTTCATATAGAGCAGGGCCCGATCCTTGAGGTGAAGAACAAGAAAATCGGACTCGTGACGTCCATAGCGGCGCCGACTCGCTTCAAAGCGGTCTTCACCGGGCAGGCAGACCATTCCGGGACGACTCCAATGGAGATGAGAAAAGATGCCCTAGTTGCCGCCGCCAACCTGATTACCTACATTGAAGAGGTTTGCTCCGAATTTTCCTCAATGGACAAGGGCAGGGTCGTTGGAACAGTGGGGGCCATGAAGATAGAACCCGGGGTCATCAACGCGATTCCCGGAAAAGCGGAACTCTCTGTTGACATTCGCAGCATTTCGGCCGAGGCGAAGGAGCGGGTAGCAAATTTGGTAAGGGATCGGGCTAAGGAAATAGCCCAGCGAAGAAACATCGCTGTCGAACTCTTGCCGATTCGAGATGAGCTGCCGGTAGCGCTGGATGAACACCTCCTTCCTTTGATAAAGGAGATCTGCGAGGAGAAAGGGGTCTCCTACGAGATCATGCCCTCGGGAGCGGGCCACGATGCCATGCAAATGGCGAAGATCACCCGTGCCGGCATGATATTCGTCCCCAGTAAAAGAGGGATCAGCCACAGTCCCATGGAATGGACAGACCCTGAAGATATCTGCCTGGGGGCTCAGCTCCTCTTGGAGACGATAGTTCGCGTGGCCAATGAAGAAGTCTAAAAAAGCCAAAATCTTGAACGCTCAACAGATCAAGGTAAACCTAGAGCGTTTTTGCAAAGAGATCCTGCGGCAGCACAAGGGTCCCGAGCATCTGGCCTTTATCGGCATAAGAACCAGGGGCTACTATCTGGCCCAGCGACTTTGCGAGATGTTGAAAAAGGCGGGAGGTAAAGAGATAGCTCTGGGCGAAATGGACATCACCCTTTACCGGGACGATTTAAACACGCTCCTTCCCGATGGCAGAGTCGACCATACGCGCATCCCGTTTGACATCAACAACAAGACGATCATTCTCGTTGATGACGTTCTAAACACCGGCAGGACCGTTCGAGCCGCCGTAGACCACCTCATAGACCTCGGACGGCCAAGGGCGATCCATCTGGCTGTCCTCATCGATCGAGGCGGACGGGAATTTCCCATAGCCGCCAATTATGTGGGCAAGAAAATCAAACTGGCCGCAGAGGGTGAGGTAAGGGTAAAGCTCAAAGAAGTGGACAAGGTTGACGAGGTGGTGATTAGCGAGTAATAGGTGGCTACAATTCCAGGAAGAAAGGGGGTATATGACACTTGCCATGAAGATTCCATGTGCCATATTTCGAGGCGGGACCAGCAAGCCGATCTTTTTTTTAGAGAAGGATCTCCCTCGCGATGCAAAGAGTAGGGACCAAGTGGTCTTGACAGCTTTCGGCAGTCCGGATCTCCGTCAGATTGACGGCTTGGGGGGCGCGGATCCTTTGACCAGCAAAGTAGCTTACATTGGGCCCCCCACCGTTCCCAATACGGACATCAACTATACCTTCGGCTATGTGGGAATCGTTCAGCCGGTGATTGACTATACTGGGAACTGCGGCAACACCTCCGCGGCTGTTGGCCCCTTCGCCTTGCTCCGCGGCTTGATCAAGCCGAAGGAGCCGGTCACGAAGGTGCGGATTTACAATACCAACACAAAAAAAGTCATCGTGGCCGAATTCCCTGTGCGCGACGGCGAGTTTATAAGTGACGGAAATTTCCGTATTGATGGCGTCCCCGGGAGCGGCTCCAAAATCCTTCTTGACTTCATCAACTCCGGCGGTTCTGTAACGGGCAAACTATTGCCCACAGGAAAGGTAAAAGAGGAGATCAAGTTTTCGACCGTCGGGACGCTCACCGTCTCCTTGGTGGACGCGGCGAATCCCTTTGTCTTTGTCAGGGCTTCGGACCTGGATCTTCAGGGCAACGCAACCTTGGAAGAGATCGCCGGCAACAGCGTGCTTCTCAAAAAATGCGAGGAGATCCGTTCCGTTGTGGCCGAGATCATGGGAATTGCCAAGAAAGAGGAGGCGACGCAAAAAAGCCCGGGCGTGCCCAAGATTGCTCTGGTGTCACCCCCTACCTCATATCAGACGCCAAAAGGAACCGTGGATGCCTCAGACGTTGACATCATTGCCCGGATGACCGCTTTGCAGAAACTGCATAAAGCTTATGCGGTAACCGGTGCGGTTTGCCTCGGCGCTGCCGCCAAGATCGAAGGGACGATCGTGAACGAGATTTATAAAAAGATTCAACCTGATAATCGTCCAGCCGTAAGAATTGGCCATCCCTCCGGTACGATCCAAGTGGAGATCGAGACCGAGAAGAAGAACGGCCATCTAGAGCTCAGCAAGGCCGCATTGGCCCGTACTGCCCGCCTCCTGATGGACGGCTACGTTTACGTACCGGAGCGCATCACCTAGCTAAGGTTCTTTTGAACTTCGTAATAGACATTTCCCCAACTTTTTAAAGCGCGAAACGGTGATGTCTTGGGGACCATGAGAGTATTTTCAATAAGTTGAGGAGGGAGCTTATGACACTGTTCTCCCTCTCGGTATGCTTGGCTACCCCAAAATCTATGCGCTCAAAGAGCCGCATTAAGCCGCTTTTACCAGCTTCTCACATCTTTTGCTAAGGTTCCAAAACCGTTTGGAAATAGATTTTCTAAAAGCTCTAGATTGTGAACCAAGCGGTTAGCTTCCTCGACTGCGCGTTTCTCCTCCAGTGATAGCGATGGCCGTTCAGTTTTATAAACGTCTCGTTTGAGGCCATTCTTGGTGTACGGAAATGAGCCTGATTGCATGCCCAAAATCCAAGCCGCTTCCGTAACTCTTCCGTCAACCCCGCAACGATACCACGCTTCTATGGAAGGGACCGCCAAGCCTATAGCGGTCTTTACCGGTTGACGACCTTGCACTGGACGGAGCTGGCGATGAGTTTGGCTCACCACTTTGCGAAGCTTGCATATCCGACAATCCTCCTCTGCGCGACCGACCTCTTCATGGGTGGGATCGTGAACAGGAGAGTTGTTCGAGTCGATCACAAGTGCCAGTGCTTCGGTGTCGGTCTGGTAGTGCAGATGCTTTAACACACTCGGAAGGAGCTGAAGGATAGATGGCCAACCGCGCATTCGGAGAGGAGGATAAGAAACGACTTGAGTGCTACTTCCCAATATCCCCCCGATAAGAATTCGAACTGCTGCCTCATCTGCTGGAGATTCACTCAGCACAGCAACATTCATTATTTACTGCCTGGACGGAACTCCCCCAAGAATGCCGCTGTACCAAACGTCGCCCAAGTGGGCCTCTCCAAGTATTTCGTTGAGGTCCGCTCGTGTGGACAATCGTTCGAAACGAGCTTCTTGCCCAGCCTTGTGAGCAATAACTACCTGCGCGGGGTGATCCCTAAAGAGGTCCAAGAAGTAGGGTGAATGAGTTGTTGCCAAGACTTGCACTCCAGGTCGCCTTTCACCAAAGTCCTCAGGGTAACTCAGTCTATAAAGGGCGTCTTGCACATCACGCAGGAGTCTTGGATGGAGACCCCGGTCAGGATCTTCCAAACAAACAATCGGGAGCGGATCAGGTATATAAGCAAGAGTGAGGATAGCCAAAGCTAGGAGTGTCCCCTGGGAAACATCCGTGATTCTGATCATATGGCGACCTTCACGAGTCCGCAGTGCCAGTTCTTTGTATCCATGGCTAACGGTTTTGAACGTAACTTGATCGAATTCTGGAATACACCTGGCAAATTCGCTCCTCAACCCCTCGAATCGATCTGGATCACGGTCTCTAAGTTGATCGAGCACACCAGCAAGACCAGCCCCAAATGAATCTAATTTTAGATTCGGAACTAATTGCACCGCTGCAGATAAGGCACGAGCATCAAAGGAATAAACCTGAACCTCAGATAAGACTTTGTTTAGTAACTGCTGATCCTGGTCCGTTAGTCTTGCTCCGCCAGCGTGCGTATGATAGGGACCCTCATAGCCTCTGGGTATCCATCTTGTTGTTGTTATTCTCCCCGTATAAGGGTTCCCCCATTTAATAACCACCTGTACCTCTTCTGTGTTTGAAGCAACACTCTTTATATCCAAGTACGACGCTTCCGATGGTCGAGCCGCAAGCCGTAAAGCCTTCAATGCAGTGCTCTTCCCACTGCCGTTTGGTCCTATAATCAGCGTAAAACGTTCCAGTGGAAGCGTCGTATCTCGCAACACTCTGAAGTTGCGGAACTGTACAGATTCGATCATCCTGATCTCCTATACTAAACTATACTAGCATAACCTGCTATACGGGGCTATGATTTCCTAGTGCCTAGTTGATTGCACTCATAACATCGTAAACTAAATCTTAATGCTCAGGAATCTCATAACATCGTGAACTTTTTCATCACCGCTCATATCATTGAGGGAGGAGGGCGTATTTGTTAAAGAGGCTTTCTCTTTGAAAGGGGAACCAAGGGAGGGATCCTGGGTTCCGAAATAGGAAACTTATAGGACTTAATTCTTTCCCCTTCCTGCTTAATGACCAGGTTTTGCCGATGGGTAAAAAGAGTGGCGACGACATATTGACCTGCAAGCGCACGCCGGATGAAGTAGGAGTTGCCATTGACCTCGATATATCCGTTCCCATCCACCTTTCGGATCCACGAGACTCTCCCTCGTGCCATCGGAAGATGGAGATGGCCTCGTGGATCTCGGTAGCGCTTGAGGCAAAAACCTTCCGGCATATGCCTAATCTTTCGCCATTGCCGATCCCGAAGGATTCCTGGGAAGCGGGTTGCGTGGTCAGCTTGCGTGAGTCCTCGATGCGGTTTGTGATAATGGTAATAGTTAAGAAAACGTTGATCCAAGCGTCGAAGGACAGCCAGGGTAGGACAGTTATGGCGGCGAAGCACTCGCTCTTGCCAGAGATGATTAAAGCTCTCCACACAGGCATTTCGACCTGGTTCTGCTGTTGGGATAAAGACCATTTGGATCCCCAACAGCAAGTGCAGTCGGATAACCTGGGAGAGACTGTAGGGGTAACGACCTCCTCCGGTTGCTGCCATCTCGTTGTCCATCTGGGAGCGGTGAGGGAGGCCCAGGCGTTGCCAGACCGAGACCAGGTGAGAGCAGAGCGAGAGGGTTTGCTTATCCCGAAACTGAGTGGTGGCCACAGCATGCCCGGCCACATCCACGGTATGAAAGGAGTAAAAGCGGGTGACCCCCTTAGGCCCTCGAAGGTAGCGGGGACCGACCAGATCGGTTTGGTGAAGATCACCCATCTGTTCGACTCGAAACGCAGGATAGGGCTCTCGGCTTTCAGATTTGGGCTTCTTAACCTTTTTGGTGCAGCCGTGTTTTGCCAAGATGCGGGCAAGAGTCGAAATGGAGGGAATCGGAGCCATCTTTCGTTGCTTGAGTTCCCATTGGATGACCTCAGCTCCGATACCCGCAAATGTCGAACGGCGAGTCTTGTGAGTTTCCAACTCCTTGCGAATCGCCAATACTTTTTGCTCCAATCGTGGCGGGGTTTTTCTCCAGACATGTTTGGGCGCCCGACTTTGATCCTGCAGCCCTCGCAAGCCCTGTTCTCGAAACCGGCCCAGCCACTTGCTAAGCCAACCCCGACTGCGGTGAATGATTTGGAGAACCTTTCCAAAGCCTTTTCCTTGCTGATAAAGCTCAATGGCCTTACGACGCTTTTCATGTTCTTGGTGATTTTTCATCGCCGCTTTCTCCTCCCTCAAGTTTTCGGAAGGAGAGTAAGCGGCTTACAAGAAGTTCACGATGTTATGACATAAATTTAGTTCACGATCTTATGAGATAAACCCCCTAAGGCTTGACAAGAAACATCGAAACTCTCTAAGTTGCCCCTTGAACGTTGAAACGGTAGAATCCGCGAGACAGAATCCAAAATTCAGATGCAGCTTGGAGGCTACTGGATTTTGACTCCTAGCTTACTGAATCCTAACGAGGAGATTTCCATGAAGCGCTGGACGATTTTAGTGATCTTGCTGCTTTCATCGGGACTAGCCGTCTCGGTCTTTTCAGCAGAGAAAACGAAGTATCCCTCGCCTCGTTTTCCTTCCTACGTGAAGTCTCCCAAATCCGTAGAAGATGTCGTGCCGTTTGCCCGCGCTGCTGTGCGCCAGACCGGGGGAAGAACGCCGCTCGGTTTGGTGGAAAAGGGAAAGACTGTGGCTATTTTTACCGACCCTGCCGCCGACGATATCATTATGCAGGGTATCAAGCGCGCCTTTGAGGAGCGTGGAGTCAGAGTCCGTGTTGTGCCGGAGCATGAGCTTGTTGGGGTGAGTCGAGAAGAGGCCCTCAAGGCTATCAAGGCCACGCGCTGGTACACCTCAGAACATGGCTACATGGAGGCACGCAGGTGGATAACCGAACGGGGGGTGTTCGTCGATCCAGAGGCTCCGAAGGCATGGCTTAAGGGTCAAAGGCCTGATTTCTATCGGGCAATGTTTGAGCGCGTGGAGGAGCTACCTGAGAACTTAAAAAAAGTTGCAGAGAGACTCAGCGAGAAAAATGTAACAGAAAAATTGATTGAGTATCTGGACCAGCATCCGGAGGTGAATGCGGTTTTCTGGCGCCCAGGCGGTGAGACTCGAACGCGAAAGTTGCTTAAGCACCATGGAGAAAAATTTCTCGGCAATTTCATCTATGATAACCACTGGGAGGTGATGAACAAGGCATCTACTTTTCCCGGAGATCTGTGGAAACTTGTAGAGGAGCGGGTCATAGAGCCTTTGGCCTGGGTGGATCGAGTTCACGTGACCGACCCCGAGGGAACCGACTTTACGTTTGAGGTCACCGAAAAACAGGCTGAGGTATGGGCTTTGGGAGCCTACCAGCAGGCGCATCTTTACTTGTTTCCATCCCAGGCCTCGGGCCGTTTTCCCTATTCCAGATTGGAATACCCATCTTACTTAAAGAAATGGATTCCACCGATCCTGATGAGAGTTAACGGTGTTTTTGCCGGGACGAATAACCATACCGGCCTCTATCCGCGCATCGAGGTTCATGTGAAGGACGGCTACATTAGAGAGATAAGAGGCGGAGGGCTTTACGGCGAGATCTGGCGTGAATATCTGAAATATCCGAATATCAACGAGCTCACTTATCCTTATCTCGACCAGCCGGGTTACTGGTGGCTTCATGAAGGGGCGTTGGGAACTAATCCCAAGTTTTTCAAGCGCCCGGACGAAAATCTTGCTGGGAATAATACGTCGGAACGACACAAGTCAGGCGTTATCCACTGGGGTTTTGGGCTTCGCATTCAGCATGACCCTGAATCTCCCACGGACCCGAAGGCCTGGGTGGAGTTTTCCAAAAAACATGGACTTCCCAAAGACCACTGGTGGCACATCCATAACCTGCTTCCTACCTACCGGGTGCGCGTTAGGGGGACGAAGAACACCTGGATTACACTGATCGACAAAGGCGAGCTGATGGCGCTCAAGAGTCCCGAGATCCGGGCTCTGGCTTCGCGCTATGGTGATCCAAAAGATGTTTTGAGTGATGACTGGGTGGCGCACCTTCCGGGGATCAACGCGCCCGGTCGCTATGAGAACTATGCCAAGAATCCTTGGAAAACAGTGTCAGAGGTGATTAAAAAGATCGAAGCTGGGAATTACGAATACTTTTATCCACCGGTGAAAAAGAGATGATCCGTTTGTTGTTACCTGGAGTTATTCCATGAACCCTACCGGAAAGAGCTTTTATGTCATGCTGAGCGAAGCGAAGCATCTCGGAGCGAAGCATCAAGGA
>JBOHVJ010000565.1:0-3979 GCA_050735075.1 Binatia bacterium | reverse complement strand
TTGATTTTTCGCCAAATAGCGCATTATTGAGGTTCATAATCTCCTTCTCTGCCAACTTGGCCGCTTGCAAAGCCTCTTCTTTTGCGACCGTGATAAAGGCATGAACCTTGGGTTCGACCTCATCGATTCTTTTGAGGGTTGCCTGTGTCAGCTCCACCGGTGAGAGTTTTCTTTGCCGTATTAGACGCGAGGCTTCGGCAATGCTCAGATAATGCAAATCTGATTTGTTGATCGAAGCTTGTGCATGCGCTTTGGCTCTCAGGAAAGGGAAGATGGTAAGGCCCGCAAGCGATCCTTTGAGGAAAATCCTTCTTGAAAGGGCCATGACTATACCCCTCCTTTCTTTGCCGGCTGCTTCTTGAGCCGAAAGATCATACTCGACTCGTCCTCCACCGCCAGCTCCACATTCTTGATTGCATCGAAGTCCGATAAGAAGTTCTTAAAGGCAGGCAGAGCCCGATCGATCCTCTCATCCGTTAGGTTCAATCCCGCCACTTTGGCAATGGTCTTCATCGTTTCCTTGAGCTCCTGATCTGTCATAGCTTTATGCATGTCTCAGTCCTCCTTTTTTCTTGGTCCCTGCCCGGCGGATTATCCTACCGGATGAACCCGCTGGTACGCTTCAACAATTTCGCTCCCGGTCGCAAACCAGACCCGTTCATGCTTCTTGATATGAGCTATCGCCCGCTGTAAATATTTGATGCGCAAGGGCTGGCCCACAATCATGGGATGAAGCGGAATTCCCATGACTCGCGGGTGCTTCTTGCTATCCGCGTATAGCGTCTCGAACTGATCAATCACCGACCTGTAATATTGGTCGCCAGTGTAACCCTTCCTGATGAAGAGCGGGATGTCATTGATTTCCATGCAGTAAGGAATGGAAAAGAGCTTCCCCTTTTTCACCTTCATGGGATAGGGTTGATCATCATTATTCCAGTCTCCCACATAGGTGACGCCCTCTTCAGCGAGAATGTCGAGTGTATTGTACGTTTCAGCCAGCCCTGGGCCTAACCATCCCTGCGGCCTCTTACCAGTGCACTGCTCAATAGTCTTGAGCACAGTCTGGATCACTTCCTTTTCTTTCTCCAAATTGAGCCCGGCCAGGTTTTCACTGTTGGTGATTCCATGGCCCATGAACTCCCACCCCCGTTTTTTCATCTCTTCCATGGCTTTGGGGAAAACCTCACAAACCGCTGAGTTCAGAGCGACGGTTGCCCGGACACCGGCCGAATCCAAAACGTCCGCAATCCTCCACAGCCCGACTCTCATTCCATATTCTCTCCAAGCATAATTGATGACGTCGGGAACAATGTTCCGTACGTTCGGGGATACGGCCTGGCCAACTGGGGAATCGTAATGCCAGACTTCAATGTTCGGAGCAATCCAGACGGCGAGCGTCTTCCCCCCAGGCCACTTGAAAGGTTTCCTCTCGAATATGAACGAATCCTCATATCGATCAGCCCTGCGCACTGATTTCCCCTGGGTTTGCGCATACGCACTTCTAGGAGCCAGCCCGCGCGTAAGAACACTTGCAGCACCTGCCACAAAGAGACCCTTCTTAAAAAAATCCCGCCGGTTAATGTGACTCATCGTAATGCCCTCCTTCTGAAAATATAACTCGGACCCTTCTAGGGAGCCGACTATACCTTTCATAGGGTCAAGTCAAGATAATTTTCCCCTGGTAATTTTCCGCTTGACATCCAAGTTCTTAAGGTATTATGTTCGCTCCCCTCCAGGGGGTTATCGCAAAGGCACATTCAATATAATAAAGCCGAAGACAACTTTGATGAAGCACCCATTGAAAGGCTTTGCATTCCTCCTTCCCGTTTTCATCCCCAGATCTTACTTACTGCATCCTCCTCAATCAGAGCTCGCATACAAATCAACCACACGCCTTGGCATCAGTGAAGGAGCCTCGTTAAGCGAGGTTGAAACGGTCTACTTGTCTAAAAATAGAGGTCAAAATGAAGAACCATAAGGTAAGGTTTTTTTTCAATCTGGCAGCTATCCTCTTTTTCCTCATCATCTCCCCTTCGCTCCATGCTGCAAACCTCAAAATCAAATCTGTCGCCCTTCCTGGAGACCCGGCTCCTGAGGGAGGAACTTTTACTCAAATTCAAGATTTCTCCATGAACAATCTTGGACGCATCGTTTTCTCAAGCAATACTAGCACCAACACTGATGGTATCTATTTAGCTGCGGATGGGACGATTACGAGAATCTTCAAGCCAGGGGATACTGTTATTATTCCAGAGCAGATTCTCTCTGGTATACTTGTTAAAAAAGAATTTATACCGTCTTCAAATGTGACTAACTACCAATTTTCCGACGGTCACAGATTTAGTTGCCCACCGTCTACGAAGCTGCAGGGCCTTGGTTCCCCTAGGTTGAACGACGCCGGCGATATTGTCCTCAGCGCCCCCCAAGGTCTTGGCCCTCCTGTCCTCTTTTCAAGGGGCACTTTAACTAGCCTCTCGGCTTGTTCTGGAGTTGCACACCTAATTATGGATTTAAGCGGTGATAATTTTGCCCGTATTGACCAGTTCTTTGCACCCGCCATCAGCAACACAGGTACGATTGTATTGAGGCTCTTTACAACCGAAGGTAGAGTATTCACTCAGCGTCACTTCGTGGTTGTCGGTGGAACTCCGACCCTCTTTCCACTGGTGGGTACAGCGGCCCCTGGAGGAGGGACAATTCTTGACGCGCCGATTCTCGACATAAATGATTCCGGAGAGATGTTAGTTCATTTTTCCACGGGACTTAGTTTCCCCAGGCCGGGAGGCCTGTTCGTTGCCTTTGGGGGTTCAAGAATTCCGATTGCGGTAACCGGACAGCCTGCCATAGAGGGAAAGACCTTCAGGGAAATTCGGCTTTCAGCAGCCATGAACAATGCAAGAGAGACTGTTTTTATCGCTCAACTAAGCGATTCTCGTCGGGCCATTTTTCACATGGCTCCTGATGGCGCGCTGACCCCCCTTGTCCGTGAGTTGGATCCGATACCGGGAGGAGGTAGCTTTTCTGAGTTCCACGAGGTTGCCATTAACGATAACGGAGATGTTGTCTTCAATAGCTCAGCCATCGGAGGTAGTGGAGGTATCTTTTCTCTTAGCGCACGAGGTGGCTTATCCAAAGTTGTGCGGGCAGGCGAAGCAGCGCCCGTTGGGGAAAATTTTACTTCGTTCTCTAGGCCTCATCTTACTAATCAAGGAAGGATAGCCTTCCGGGGTTTTCTATCAAACGGCAAGAGTGCAATTTTTCTTGCCTCCGTAGGTTTAGAGACAGAGTTTGTGGATCCGGTGCCTGATCTGCTCGCGGGTTCAACCGTAACCCCTGATGAAAAGGAGTTGGCGAGACATGGAACACTAGTAACAGGGATTGCGGCAGATGGAGCGGCGCGAGTGGTGGTGCGTGTGAAGACCGGCCAGCCAGGTACCGTAGAGTTCTCAATGTCGGACCGTGAAGGAGAAAGCCCAGTCTTCCTTCCTGCAGACAGTTTCAATGGCTCTTTAAGTCGGGTTGGCCAAAGCGCGGGGTCAGGTACGGTGTCGGTTTCTACAGAGAACGTTGATGGTGTCGGCCCTATGGCCTTTGCCGCCTATCATGCTCCGAATGACTACGCCCGAAACCCTACGAGTAGCGAGGCGGGGGAGAGGGAGAGGAAAGCCTTTATCAGGATCAGGCTTATGACATCTACAGGTGAAACTATCGAAACTACCGAGCCGTTAAGAATCGTCCGTCCACCGATTGTGCTGGTACATGGAATATGGTCTGCAGCGGCTGAGTGGAAAAACTTCAGACCACTTATTAACGACCCCAAACTCTTCATACGACGGGTTGACTACAAAGAGACGAACGCGGCCCACTTTGCCGACAATGCGCCCATCGTAGGCGACCAGATTAAGCCTTTCATAGACGAGTATAAAGTGGCAGAAAGAGTAGCTGCAGTCCGAGCTGATATCGTAACCCACAGCATGGG
>JBOHVJ010000564.1:0-9105 GCA_050735075.1 Binatia bacterium | reverse complement strand
AGCTTCCGCTGCGACGCAAACATCTCAATTCGGCCTCAAGGAAGCAGCGCCTTGGGAATTAAAACGGAACTGAAGAATATGAACTCCTTCAAGGCAGTCGAGAGAGCTCTAGAATATGAGATCCAGCGACAAATTCAGACTCTTTCGCAGGGAGGCAAGCTCCATCAGGAGACCCGGCTGTGGGACACGGATCACGAAGTCACTCGCTCCATGCGCTCCAAGGAGTATGCCCATGACTACCGCTATTTTCCCGATCCTGACCTGCTTCCTTTAGTCATCGATGACAACTGGATCGAGGAGATTAGAGCGAGCCTGCCGGAACTGCCAGAGCAGCGTAAAGAACGTTTTATCTCCGAATATGGTCTCCCCCTCTATGATGCAGAACTCCTCACCAGTCGGAGAGACGTGGCGGACTACTTCGAGACAGCGGCAAGAATCCACTCCAACTCCAAGGGTATCAGCAACTGGGTTATGGGAGACCTCTTCCGCGTCATTAAGGAAAGAAACCTGGAACAACAGCTCTGCATTACCAAGTGGCCTGTCACTCCAGAACATTTGGCCGAAATGGTGCGGATGATCGACGGAGAAAAAATCAGTGGTAAGATGGCCAAGACCCTTTTTGAGGAGATGCTAGAACGCGAGGAGCCGCCCGCAGAGATCGTTCGCAAGAAGGGTTGGGAACAAGTGACTGATCTGGGCAGCCTTGAAAAGGCCGTAGACCAAGTGTTGGCCAAGCATACGCAGCAGGTATCAGAGTATCGATCGGGGAATGAGAGAGTTTTTGGCTTTCTGGTTGGTCAAGTGATGAAACTAACCGAGGGAAGAGCCAACCCAAAAAAAGTTAACGAAATCCTGCGAAAACGACTGGAGTCGAAAGCTTAATAAAGCAGCCTGCCACTGACTCGTTATCCACCTAAGATCACGCAAGCTCTTCAAACTTGGCGTCAGTTCCAATTGAAAACACTGAGGATGTTTGAAAAATCATCGGTCCACACTGCTGCAGGCAAGCCATCCAATGGTTTCCATCTCGGGTCCTGAGCCAACCCACGCAGATCGGATGGTTTGCGAGCCATCACTACCCAAGTCGATGCCTCCTTACCGCTTTTTACTTCGATCTCACTAACTTCTAGATCATTCTGCACTAAGAAAACCAGACCCATATCCTCTGCCAGGTTGGCAACCACGGGCTGCAGATTCAGAGATCGATTCGAAATATGGAAGAGCAAAATTCCCCCATCAGCAAGTTTGGTAAGGTAGAGCTGGATTGCCTCTCGCGTAAGAAGATGTATGGGAATAGCATCTGAGCTAAAGGCATCAAGTACAATTAATCCATAGTGCCGGTCTGGCGCCTTTCGCAGCGAGACCCGGGCATCGCCAAGAATCACATCAATCATAGGGGGACACTCTCGCAAGAAAGTAAAATATTTAGGATCGCGTGCAACGCGTTCAACGACAGGATCAATTTCGTAAAAGGTCCAATGCTGGCCAGATTCCCCGTAACATGCCATCGACCCGGTACCAAGGCCGATAACAGCGACTCGGCGTTTAGCAGCCTTTCCCGAAAACGCTGCGAAGACCTGGCCGCCTGGCCCGGTACGGTAATAATAGGAAAGAGGCTCAAGACGTCGTGCTGGATCAAGGCTTTGCGCGCCGTGGTTAGTGTTTCCGTGGACGAGAAAGATGTATTTCTCCTCTAGGTCGAGCATGATACGGGTAACGCCAAAAAAACTGCGCTCAGTGTGCAACACACGACCGAAGGGACCTGTATAAAACATGGTGCCCAGCATAATTGCCCCAACGCCTAATCCGAACCGAATCGGCCGGTAAGCAAAGCTTAAGCAGACCACGGCCGATAAACCAAAAATAAGGATATGGGTTAGCTGGCCGCCTCTCAAGTCGCTGCCCTGCAAGCCCCAAACGAGCCCAGCAGTTATAATACCTAGTGTCAAAGGGAGCAGAAAGTCGAGCCAGCGGCTAAGAGGTCTCTGCTCTTCCGAACCTGCTGAGGGCCGAAGCAAGCAGGCAGCCACCATCGCCAAGGGATATTCCGCCACCGTCTTGAACATCAGCGGCGCCACTAAAGCATTAAACAACCCTCCCAAAACACCTCCAACGGACATCCAAAGATAAAACTCGGTCAAATGGCCAGGCGGCGGCCGATCCTTGGCCTGCTCCCCATGACAAACCATCGCGGCAACGAAGAAAGCTAACAGATGCAGCAAGATCAGCAGCCACACTGGTTGGGTCGCTTGTGAAAAAATAGTGATTGCGGCCGCCAATATCAGAAACGGAAAGCGCCGAACCATCAATTGGTGAGGTAGGATGGCCCTCTTGGCAAAGACCAAAACAAACGTAAGCAGGTAGATCGCCAGTGGTATCACCCACAACAACGGAATGGGCGTAATGTCAGTGGAAAGATGCGTGGTCACTCCCAACATCAAACTCGAAGGAACAAACGACAAAGCTACCCATCGCACCCGCCGCCCAACCGTAAGACCTGCCACCCTCAACAACTCCCCTTGCCCCTCCATCGACTCCCCTAAAATCCTGCGCTCTACCGACGACCGCCATAACAACATCGCACATCCCAAGATCAACACCACCAACAACCCATACCCACCTGCCCACACCCATCCCTGCTCCGCTAACCGAAGTCTTGGCTCCATCAACAGCGGGTACCCAACCAACGCCAATAAACTCCCCAAATTACTCGCCCCATATAAAAAATACGGGTCCTTCGCAGACCGGTGGCCAGTATCAGCAAACCACTTCTGCAACATCGGCGCACTGGCAGATACAACAAAGAAGGGCAACCCCACTGACACTCCCAAAAGTCCCAACAACCACAGAATCGGTCTGCCTTCTACCGGCGCAGACCAACCCATCGGTACCCCGATCGGTAACACCAATAGCGGCAATAGAAGAACCCCTACATGCAGCAAAGCCTGACGGCGTACCCCCAGCCACGCCGTCGTTGCGTGGGCATAGACATATCCCGTCAACAGCGCCGCTTGAAAAAAAACCATGCAGGTGTTCCATACCGCAGGCGTGCCTCCCAACAGGGGCAGCACCATCTTGGCGAACATCGGCTGAACCAAAAACAGCAGGCTCGCACTGATGAATAGAGTGATCGTAAAAAAGAGCAGATGAACAGTCCCGTACCTTGCCATTTTTGGTAATGTGTTACATGACTGAAGACCAGAGCGGTAAAGACCAAGCTTCAACTCATTACGTTGGTCTTTCCGGGAGAGGTCAAACGAGGAAAGTTCAATGAGGTTCTACATGCAAAATTGAAAAGGAATGTATGATCTCTATTTGGGCACCTGAAGCACCGATCCAGTAAGACCCTGTTTCTGTAACCTTCCAAGGAGGTTTCTCGCCTCTTCAGGTGAAGGAAAACTTCCGACACGGAGTCGAACCAACTGACTTTCTCCGATTGTGCTCATTGAGGTGGAGTATCCCTCCCGTTTGAGGAGATCAGACCAGCGCTCTGCATCTCCTCTCTCTGGGAACGAAACCTGAATGATGTATCCCTGCGGGACCCGGGGTTTCAGCCGTCGTTCTGGAGAAATTGCAGGAGCTTTCTCTTTCAGTGCAAGTTTCTCTGTCTCCTCCCGCTTCGGCGCCCCTACTTGTGGCGCTGAAGGGGCCTCTTTCGGAGCCGGAGCCCGAACCTCCGGCTTAGGAATTACTGGAGCTTTCTCTTTCAGTGCAAGTTTCTCTGTCTCCTCTCGCTTCGGATCTTCTACTGGCGAGATTGAAGGGGTAGGAGGCTGCGTCAACTTTACTACTGGCGGAACCTCACTGGTCCCTCCGCTTTCTTTGTGAGCTAAAGCTGGAGCCTCCGGCCCAGGCACCCGGGGAAGATAACGGACAAGCGCGGCGGGACGCTCCCCCTGGGCAGCGAAAATAACTGAATCTCGAAGAAGGACTTCTTTGTTGACTCGTCCGCTAGGAAAATTCCGAGCCTCATCCTTTGGAATATAGATTACTGCCGATTCCAGTGTAACTCTGGGGCCAGAAGCAGCGTCGGAAGCACTCCGCCAAGAAAAGTTCAAAGCATAACCCGCTACTTCCTTATCGTTGTAGATCTCTGAATCGCTTGAAAGAATTGACAGAAGCGTAGAGCCAAATTGAGAAATTAACCGTTCTATCTTCGTCGTAAAGTCCGTTTTTTCATCCAAACTATCCGGAACCCCAAGGATTACCTCGAGGTATCTCTCATCGGGAGACTTAGCAAAAGAATGGGTAAAAAAGCCTATGCCTCCTACGGAGATTATATTGTTAGCAAACTGCAATCTGCCGGTAACAGGATTCAGACTCACCTGCGTCACCAATCGTTCGAGATTTTGGTTATACTTTTGCCCTAAGTTCCTGGCCTTCTCTGTGGTGTAGGAAGAGGGCGGGGTGACGATAAGAGATTGTTTCTTGCTGGGTTGTTGAACCAGACTGCAGCCAAAGAAAGAAATAGTAAGAAAGACCAGATATATTCCTAGAAAATAAACAAAATTCCCCACTTTGATCCCCCCCGGGACATCAGTTTTAAAACTGATGAGCCTTATAAGCACCCACTACTTAAGAAGTAGCTCTTAAAATTAGAACCCTATTTTTCTTAATATAACCCTGAGACGGCCAAAAAACAACTGTTTATAATATAATAAGGTTATAGGCCCAGGGACCCCTCTTCTCCACCAATCTTCTCCCTGGATGGCAAATTTTGTACAGTTCGATCTACACTTTGATCTGATCGGAATACTGAATCCCCTGAAAAAACAGCGTGTTCCTTAAAATGAATCATGATTGCATGTTATGGCACAATTCCTGCTTTGATGGAGCTTTTTGGGGAAATTTGGGAAATAAGGGGGTTCCTCATGGCTTTGGGTGATGTATTACTGGCGAAAAACCTCCTCGATAGAAATCAGCTTGATCTCGCTCTGGAGCGGCAGAAAGTGGCCGGGGGACTTTTGGGGGATAATCTCGTAGCCCTTGGTCTCATTACACGTGAAAAGCTCGAAGCGGTCCTCCAAGAACCTCCCCCCATCCCCAAGTCCATGCGCGACACAGGTTTAGATTTCACATTCCTGATAAACTCGGTTCTCAAATCAATCTATGTTTCAGGGTTTCAAACAGTACTCGAATTATCAAATCACACCAAATTGCCTCGAGGGATTGTCGAAGAGTTACTTCAGGTTCTTAAAAAAGACGGATTAGTCGACGTGCGCGGTGCCGCCGACGTCAATTTTACCGTTCTGAGACATGCCCTTACTAGCGCGGGAAGGGAGCGAGCAATCGAAGCCTTAAAACAGTCCCAGTATAACGGCCCTGTCCCTGTTCCCCTGCCCGAATACCAACTCCAGGTGCAAAAACAGACTATTACCAACGAGAGGATCCATGCCGATGACCTTGCGCGCGTCCTTTCTCACCTGGTTTTGCCAAAAGACACCCTCCGTTGGCTAGGACCAACAATAAATTCAGGCAAGGCTATACTATTTTACGGAGCCAGTGGAAACGGTAAGACATCCATCGCCGAAGCCGCTGGACATACTTTCCGGCAAGCTATCTATATTCCCTACTGTATCGAAGTGGACGGGCAAATCATTAAAATCTTTGATGCGGCTGTGCACAGAGAAGTTCTCTCTCAAACCAACTCAGGGGGCGATACGAAGCAAATCTACCTCCCACCAGTGGACTTTGATCCGCGTTGGGTTAGATGCCGTAGACCAGTCATTATCGCAGGCGGAGAGCTGACCTTGGAAATGCTCGATCTCGATTTCGACCCTCTCTCCAAGTACTACGAGGCTCCTGTCCATGTGAAGGCAACAGGAGGGATCTTCGTCATTGACGATTTTGGCCGCCAACTTGTTCGCCCGCGGGATCTCCTAAACCGATGGATTGTGCCCCTGGAAAGGAAGGTAGATTACCTGACCCTTCACACGGGAAAAAAGTTCGACCTTCCTTTCGACGAACTCGTTATTTTCTCAACTAACCTTCCACCCGAAGAACTAATGGACCCAGCATTTTTGCGCCGAATCCATTATAAGCTACGTGTTGACCCTCCTACAGTTGAAGACTACAAGGCGATATTCCGCAGGATTTGCAATCTTCATAAGCTCGAGCTACCCGAGGAGATCCTCTCTTACGTCCTGAACTTTTTCTACCCCAAGAACAGAACACCGCTCGCAGCCTTTCACCCAAAGTTCATCGTCGAACATGCTATTGCTGCTTGTAACTACGAAGGCATCCCCCCGCGTCTTACCTATGATTTGGTGAGTGATGCCTTACAAAACCTGGTCATCACTGAAACCCCTTCGCCGTAAATCTAGAGTTATTTGGGAGCGGTCACTAATACGTGAAACCCTAAAGACAAAACCGACAATTAGAGCTCGGGATCAGAGAGGGTTGAGATTAGGGTGATAGATTGGCAAAGGAAGACGAAGGGAGAATGGCAAGCACTGATAAGCTGAAGCTGAACGCTAGAAGCTAAGATTCTCGCCCATGGAAAGATTTCAAGTCTTATTGGTTCATTCCCTTGGTTTTCCTCTAGCTCCTGTCCAGAAACTATTGGAAGAAAGGGGGTTCTATATCCATCTGAGCCGGACGTGGGAAGATGTGGAGCGGGTCTATTCGGTCCTTCCATTAGAGCAGATCAAATATATTATCATCGATATCACTCTCTGTTTCGGGGACAAATGGGAAAAGCTCATTCATAGAGCTAGAATTCGGTCCACAAACGCGGTTTTTATCTGTTTTCATCCCGAGTTTCCACAGAGTCTCTTTAGTCTTCTCTCGCACGCCCCTCGCATCCCAGGTCCAGATATGGATAAAGAGAATCCCCAGGCACCGCTCATTGTGGGAGAGACCCCGAAGTTCAGCGAAGTCCTCGACTTGGCAAGCCGTTACGCTCACCACGACATCACGGTCCTTATCACAGGTGAAACAGGCACTGGCAAGGATGTCATAGCCCGTTATATTCATGCCCACAGCGTTAGGAAAGACAAACCTTTTGTGGCCTGCAACATGACCGCTATTCCCGAAACATTGGTCGAAAGCGAATTGTTCGGCTACGTTAAAGGTGCTTTCACAGGGGCCGACAAAAATAAAGAGGGATTGATCGAGGCAGCTGAAGGAGGAACTTTGTTCCTGGATGAGATTGGAGACCCGCCACCCTCCATTCAGCTTAAACTCTTACGCTTTTTGGAAAGCCGGGAGTTTTATAAGGTAGGGGACTCCTCCCCCAAGACCGCGGATGTACGGATCATCGCCGCCAGCAATAAAGACCTTGACAAAGCAATCCGGGAGGAAAACGGCTTTAGAAAAGACCTGTACTATCGTCTCAACAGCGCTAGAATAATTCTGCCTCCTTTGCGCGAACGGAGAGAAGACATCATCCTTTTGGTCGCACATTTTGGATATCAAGCCTGCGGTCAGACTCAAAAACCTTTTAAAAAAATCAGCAGCTCAGTGAGAGCCCTCTTTTTAGACTATCCCTGGCCGGGAAATATCCGCGAACTCAAGAACGTCATCGAGAGCGCAGTCATGGTTTCTAGTGGAGAATATCTGACCCTGGGTGACCTACCCATGCACTTGCAGCAATATGCCACCGGCCATCGAGAAGAGATCGGCGCCAAGGCCATCCGAAACATCGCCGAGGCAGAAAGAAACCTGCTCGAAGGGGCCCTGAAAGAAACGAACGGAAACAAGGCTAAAGCTGCTGAGCTTTTGGGGATTTCCACCCGTACACTCTATCGCAAGATAGAAAAACTTTCCCTAAGGAGCACATGATAGAAAGCATAAGAATATGAAAATATTACACCACCTCTTCATCCCAACTCCATCCCCGTTAAATAAAAAGGTGATACTGTGGCTGGGGTTGCTTTTCTCAGCTGGTTCGCTTGCTTCCTCAACCTTTGCGGAATTTCATGACCCACCTATGCTCTCCGTTAGGGGAAGCGAGGTCTATCTCTATGCTTACCCGGAGGAGCGCTCCGAGGTAGTTACCAAACTTGCAAAGGGAGAAGACTTAATACCGGTTGCCGGCGCCCTCGGGAGGGATGAACGATGGTATATGGTCAAGACTCAGAAGGGCGCTCTCGGATGGGTTAAGTCTTCTGACGTGCAAGGAGCCGACAAACTCGAAAGAATCTTTAAAGAAAGCGATTCTTCGCCTTCCCTTACTGTTTCGCCTAAAGAACTCTCCCCCTCTTCTTTAGAGAATGCCAATACGGTACCTGTTGAGATGACCGGCTCTACCATTGTCGTCCCGGTTGTATTGAATGGCTCACTAAAAACCTATATGTTGATGGATACAGGTGCCACCTACACCGTGGTCACACCAAGAATAGCAAAAAAACTTAGCCTGAAATTAGACCCCCATGCCCCAAGAATTACCCTCATCACCGCCAACGGTCCCATCGCGGCACCCCTAGGTCGGCTAGCTTCGCTCAAAGTGGGCAAGGCTGAGGTTCACGGCCTAGTGGTGGTTGTCCATAACTTTTCACCCTCTCCTCGAATCGAAGGTCTATTAGGACTTAACTTTCTTAGCCGCTTCCATACTTCAATTGATTCAAGGCGGCAACGTTTGACCCTAGCCCCCCGGTAAACCTTAATGTACAAATTTATCCTTATTGGACAAAATTGTAAAAACCTACCCACTTTATGAGCCTCACATAATTACATCTCTCTGAAAAATAAAGGAAATTTTTGTTACCGGAGATGGCGCATTTCTTGCTTATTTTCGCTAACCAACAGTATTTTTATGTCCGGTCGTGGGGTACGCTCCCGGTACCCGGCGGCAAGTACGTTGAAATTCCGACTCAGTGATTTGGAGGGCGCTCATTGTCACTGCCAAATGAAGATAGGCGATTTGAAGGGGTCCAGGATATCTTAAACCTATCCTCTGCCAAGTCGATCGACGAAATTCTTGAATCTATTCATCGCATTGGGCAATTCACACAAGACATCAGCCTGAATGAAATCATTGAGGCTGATGAGAAAGCAAAGCAACTGTTCGATCACCTCTCATCTTTACAGAAGGATCTAAAAAACCTTAAAGAGATTAAGCAGCGTCTGATGGAGGTTAAAGCAGATAACCGCGAAGAGCTTGGC